>DATFWO010000036.1:0-77589 GCA_035259205.1 Burkholderiales bacterium
GCGCGGCCCCACCCGACTCCCCCACCGGGCCGGTGGCCGAGGTGCTCGGCGGCAATCGCGTGCTGCCTGGCATGGAGCCCTATGCGGCACGTTACGGCGGGCACCAGTTCGGCCAGTGGGCCGGCCAGCTCGGCGACGGCCGCGCCATAACGCTCGCGGAAGTCGTCGGTCCGGACGGCAGCCGCAACGAGCTGCAGCTCAAGGGCGCGGGAAAGACACCGTATTCCCGCACGGCCGACGGCCGCGCCGTCCTGCGCTCGTCGGTGCGCGAGTTCATGTGCAGCGAGGCGATGCATTGCCTCGGCGTGCCGACCACGCGCGCCCTGAGCCTGGTCGCAACCGGGGAAACCGTGGTGCGGGACATGTTCTACGACGGCCATCCGCAAGCGGAGCCGGGCGCCATCGTCTGCCGCGTCGCCCCGTCTTTCGTGCGCTTCGGCAATTTCGAGATACTCGCGGCGAACGACGAGCGCGATGCGCTGCAGCGCCTGGCCGACTATGTCATTGCGGAGCACTACGCCCATCTTCCCGGAATGAGCACGCCGTCGCCCGCCAGCTACGCACTATGGTTCGAAGAGATCGCGCGGCGCACCGCCCAGCTGATCGTGGAATGGATGCGGGTCGGCTTCGTCCACGGCGTGATGAATACCGACAACATGTCGATCCTGGGGCTGACCATAGACTACGGCCCCTACGGCTGGCTCGAGGGCTTCGATCCGCGGTGGACTCCCAATACCACCGACGCGGCAGGACGGCGCTACTGCTACGGCAACCAGCCGCAGATCGCACAGTGGAACCTGGTCCGGCTCGCCAACGCGCTCTATCCGCTGATCGGCGACAAGGCTCCGCTGGAAAAGGGATTGGCAGTATTCGCCGAGACCTACGAGCGCGCCGCGAGCCGGATGATGGCGGCAAAGCTCGGGCTATCCGCGCTCGATCGCGATGGCGACGAGCAATTGCTCGGTGACCTGTTCACGCTGCTGCAGGAAGTCGAGACCGACATGACCTTGTTCTTCCGCCTCCTCGCTACTGTCCCGATGGACCTTCAGGATCCGGAGGCCGGGGACCGGAGCGTGGAGACCAGCGACATCGTGATGGTCGAGCCGCTGCGCCGGGCGTTCTATGCCGAGGACGCTCTCGCCCCGCCGCATCTCGGCCGTCTCGCCGGCTGGCTGCGCCGTTACGCGGCGCGGGTACGGGAAGATGCCATGCCGGCGGCGAAGCACATCGAATGCATGAACCGCGCCAATCCGAAGTACGTGCTGCGCAACTACCAGGCTCAACAGGCGATCGACGCGCTGGACGCCGGGGACGAGTCGGTCATGGAGCGCCTGATGACGGTATTGCAGCGCCCTTACGACGATCAACCCGCACACGACGAGCTCGCCGACCGGCGTCCCGAATGGGCGCGCCACAAGCCCGGATGCTCCGCACTTTCGTGCAGCTCGTGAGGAGCTCTCTCCGCGTCGCGTCTCCGCCGCGGTGACGGCAATGTCCGCGACGCCCGCCTATACCGAGCTCTGCCGCGCCCATACGCGCCTGCACCGTTACAACCATCTCGCGTCGATCGTCGGCTGGGACCGCAATGCGATGATGCCGCCCAAGGGCAGCGAAGCGCGCGCTGCCGCCGAAGCGGAGCTGAGCGCATTGATACATCGCGCGCGCACCGATCCGCGCCTGGCAGGATGGCTGCGCGCGGCGGAAACCGAACCGCTCGACGAGGTAGCGCGCGCCAACTTGCGGGAAATCCGACGCGACTGGCGCGACGCGACCGCACTGCCCGAGTCTCTGGTCGAGGCGAAGACGCTGGCGAGCGCGCGGTGCGAGCACGCCTGGCGCAGCCAGCGCCCGGCAAACGACTGGCGCGGATTCCTGGAAAACTTCCGCGAAGTGCTGCGCCTCTCGCGCGAGGAGGCGCGGCTGCTCGCCGGCGATACGGGGCTCTCGCGCTACGATGCGCTCGTCGACCGCTACGAGCCCGGCGTGCACTCGACAGACATCGACGCGATCTTCGGCGACGTCAGGCAGTGGTTGCCGGGCCTGATCGCGCGAGTGCAGGCGAAGCAGGGCAAGGAGCAGGCAATCGCGCCGTCCGGGCCATTTCCGGTCGCGGCCCAGCGCGCGATGAATCTCGACGTGATGAAGCTGCTGGACTTCGATTTCGAAGCGGGGAGGCTGGACGAGAGCGCACATCCCTTCACCGGCGGCGTGCCGGAGGACGTGCGGCTTACCACCCGCTACCGCGACGACGATTTCGTGCAAAGCCTCATGGGCACGATACACGAGACCGGCCATGCTCGTTTCGAGCAGAACCTGCCGCGTGCGTGGCTGGGCCAGCCGATCGGCGTGGCGCGCTCGTACGGCATACACGAGAGCCAGAGCCTGTCTTTCGAGATGCAGCTCGCGCGCGGCCGCGGCTTCGTGGGGCTGCTCGCGCCCCGACTGATCCGGCATTTCGGCGGCCAGCCGGCGTTCGATGCGGACAATCTGCACCGGCTGCTCACGCGCGTGAGGCCGGGGCTCATCCGCGTCAACGCCGACGAAGTGACCTATCCTGCGCACGTCATACTGCGCTACGAGATAGAGCGCCCGCTGATCGAAGGCGAAATCGAGGCCGAGGACATTCCCGCGTTTTGGGACGAAAAAATGCAGGCTCTGCTGGGCCTGGAAACGCGCGGCAATTTCAAGGACGGCTGCATGCAGGACGCGCACTGGCCCGCGGGCGCTTTCGGCTACTTCCCCAGCTACACGCTGGGCGCGATGTATGCGGCGCAGTGGTTTGCCGCCATGCGACGTGCGATGCCGGATCTCGATACGCGGGTTGCCGGCGGCGACCTCGCTGCAATTTTCGCGTGGCTGAGCGCGAACATCTGGTCACAGGCGAGCCGCTGGGAAACGCCGGAGCTGGTGCGCCGCGCAAGCGGCGAGCCGTTGAATCCGGCGCATTTTCGTGCGCACCTCGAGACGCGCTATCTGAACGGTTAGCCGCCGGGGTGCCACGAAGAAGATTTGCAGATGCGACCGCCGATGAACGCATATGGATCCGGACCCATGCATTCGTGGCGTCCATTGTCTTTCTTTTGTGACCGATGCGTCGATGCTTTTTGCCTGATAATTGGCGTGGCCCTGCCAGGCGGGTTGGCGCACGCTCAGGACAGTTACCCGTCAAAGCCGGTGCGGGTGATCGTCAATTTTCCGCCGGGCGCCGGGACCGATATCGCCACGCGCCTCGTCACCGCAAAGCTTTCCGAGACGCTGGGGCAGCAATTCCTCGTCGACAACCGTGCGGGCGCGGCCGGCAACATCGGCGTCGAGTTGGCGGCGCGCGCCGCGCCGGACGGCTACACGCTGCTTACGGCGACCGCTGCCGCCGCCATCAGCCAGACGCTCTTTACCAAGATCTCCTTCGATCTGACCCGCGACTTCACGCCGATCGCCATGATCGCTTCGGCGCCGTTCATACTGGCGGTCCATCCGTCGGTGTCGGCCAAATCGCTGCAGGAGCTGATTGTGCTCGCGAAAGCCAAGCCGGGCCAGCTGTCGTATGCGACACCCGGGACGGGCAGCTCACCCCACTTGGCGGGCGAGCTGTTGAAGATGCAGGCCGGGATCGACCTGCTTCATGTGCCATACAAGGGCATGGTGCCCGCCATTACCGATGTGATCGGCGGGAACGTGTCGATCATATTCGGCAATACGCTGGTCGTGCTCCCGAACATGAGAAACGGGCGCGTTCGCGGGATCGCCATTACGAGCGCAAAGCGTAGCAGCATGGCCCCCGAGCTCCCAACGATCGCAGAATCGGGATTTCCGGGATTCGAATCCGGCACGTGGTATGGAATGATGGCTCCCGCCCGCACGCCGCGCGAGGTGATCACCAAGCTGAGCGACGCCGCGACGCGCATCGTCCAGCTCCCTGATGTGCGTGAAAAGCTCATCGCGCAGGGCGCCGAGCCGCTGACCGGCACTCCCGCGCGAATGGGCGATTTCGTGCGGAGCGAAATCGCCAAGTGGGGCAAGGTGGCGAAGGCGGCCGGTCTCCGCGCACAGTGAATGTTTTCGACGACCGAAAAGCGAGGGCCGCCAGATTGCGGACGCGCGGTGCCGCCGTTGTTCGTCCTTTGGGTTCAGTGTAGGCTCGGTCGAAGCGATAGTGTGCGCACCATGTGGACCCACGCAAAACGCGGGCGCGCCGGTCGCAACAACAAGCAATCTCGGAGGGATGCATGAAAGCTGGCTTCGTAACGGGAGTGGTTCTGACGCTTGCACTGGCACCCTGTGCTCACGCGGCGGAGGGCAAGGTTCCGGCGCAACCGGAGTCCGGCTATCCCAGCAAACCGATCCGCCTGATCGTGCCGCAGGCGCCCGGAGGCAGCAACGACATCATGGCCCGCTACATCGGCGGACAGCTCGCCGAACGCCTCGGTCGCCAGGTTGTCGTCGACAACCGCCCGGGCGCCGAAGGCATGATCGGCACCGAGCTCGTGGCGCGCGCGGCGCCCGACGGCTACACCCTGCTGATGGCCTCGACCGCCTTCACGATGAATCCGGCGGTGGTGCGCAAGCTGCCTTACGATCCGGTCAAGGACTTCGATTGGGCGGCGATGCTCGGCCGGGGGCCCGTTGTCGTTACCGTGGGCTCGTCGGTACCGGTCAATTCGCTGAAAGACCTGATTGCGCTCGGCAAGTCCAAGCCGAACTACATCACCATGGCGTCGGCAGGCGGATTCATGCACTTCGTGTCCGCGATGTTCCGCAGCCATGCCGGATTCGACGCGGTGATCGCCCTCTACAAGGGCGGCGCTCCCGCTTTGGTCGACGTCATGGGAGGCCACGCGCACATGGCCGTGGCGACCTTGGTGACCGCGAGTCCGCACCTGCGCACTGGGAAGATCAAGCCGCTGGCGACGGGCGGCGCCAAGCGCCTTTCGGTCATGCCCGAGCTGCCGACCTGTGCAGAGGCGGGATTGCCCGGCTACGAGGCGTCGATCTGGTGGGCGTGGGCAACGACGGCGGGCACGCCCGCTTCCATTCTGAACAAACTGAACAGCGAGGTCGGCGCCATACTCAAACTGCCGGAAACTGCCAAGCGATTCGCCCTCGAGGCGGCGGAAGTCGAAATTCGCACCCCGGCGGAAATTCGCAAGATGATCCCGGCCGATCTCACCAAATGGGCTAAGGTCGCGCAGGATGCCGGCATGCAAAAGCAGTGAGTGCGGCTCTAGATCCTGCACCGCAGTGTGCAATTAGTCACAATTTTGGGATAGCATGTGACTATGTCGGGCTTTGACGGCAAATTAAGTTTTTGATTTACATCTATTTCGTTGATTTAATGGCTGTTGTCGTCGCCCAACGGCGACGTCCGGGTCCGATATCTATCCATTATCCGATTGAATTCTTTGCCCTTTATCCTGGTGGCACGCGGATTGCTGGCCTGAGTTTCTCTAAAGGGGGTCCGTAGTGCCACGCGTCAATCGGCTTGCTAAGAGTCTGCCTCGCGTTGCGCCGGTTGTAGAAGGCGGTGACCCGTCATCGTCAAGCGCGGCGCGACTCCAGCGGATGCTGCGCGAGCTAGGCACCATTCCCTACCCAAGCGTCGAGGCGTACCTTAAGAAGGATAGCGGCCGTTCGGCCCGGACTCTCGGACTCCTGATCGCGCGCGACGGCAGAAAAAAATCGCACGAGGAAACGCAGCCGCAACCCGAAGCCGCAAGTCGCCGGCGCCAGGAAACGACTGCGAGTGCGGACACGCAACCCATGAATCCCATGCGCCGCGCACAGGCGGAGGCGATCGCGCAGGCGCAAGCCGAAATGATGGCGCGCGTGCAGGCCGAGCAGGACGCTATGGTCGAAATGCGGGTGCGCGCGGCTGCGGAAGCTTGTGCGATTTACGACACGGTTGCGCTGCCCAACCAGAAGCGCGCCATGCTGCATAAAGCGTTGCTTGCTCTTGCTGCCCCGGCGAACGGCTTGTCCCAGGGACTGCACCTCGTCGACGCGCTCCGCAGCTATCTGCCCAAAAAAAAGTCGAAGGCCGCTGCTGCGACGAAGGGCCGCCGCGCACGCCGGACCCGTCATTCAGGACGGCGTTAAGTCAGAGAAAGTCAGGGATCTGGCGGGGCGTTGTGCCGGCGCTCGCAGCACATCCCGCCGGGGCTAGCGCGGCAGTCCTGCCCCGTAGCCGAACTCGGGGAATTCGCGCAGCATGAAATCCTCGAGGCCCGCGTTGTCTCTTGCCCGGGCGGAGAGCATGAGATTGCGCCCGAGCCGCCGCGATTCCCAGAGAAAGTCTTCCTGCTCGTACTCTCGAATGATAGCGATCATCCTGCGCACCACCGCAAGGCGGATGTCGCTGTTTTCGCCTTTCCGGACCTCGATCCGCTGGATGGTGTTGCGGCGAATATCCTTGTTCCAGCCGTAGAACAGAAACTCCGCGTCGGTATAGCCCAGGCGCTCGATCTGGAATATGCCGCCCCCGTGTTTCGTCGGGTCGGAGCCGAAGGTCGGCGTGCGGTTCGTGCCGAGGTTGGATGCGACGATGCGGTTGGTCCGTGCACTGTCGTCCTCGAGCGGCGCTGCCCTCGAAACGCTGGCCTGAGATTCGACCTGGGGCGGATCGTTGCGCGCACGGCGCCGCGCTTCGATGTAGGAGGATAGATCGCCTTCGGGGCGAGCGGGCGCAACCGTGGCTACGCGCGGAGGTGCCGGCGGCGGAGCCGCGGCTTGAGGCGCGGGCTGGTTGAGCGCAATTTGCGGCTGGGCGGGTGTGGGCTGCACGCGCGTCGCGGGTTTAGGCGCCCGTGGCGGATGCGTAATCGCCGGCTGCGATCGCAGGGCCGGCAAGGACGGTGCGGCTTGCGGCGGGCTCGCCGGGGGAGCCAGGTGCACGACCAGCGAGCCGCTCGATTCGCCGCGCTGAAGCTCTTCCAGCGACGGCAAGCGCAGATCGAGCTTCGGCAGCCATTTCCACAGCGCAGCAACGTGCACGAGCACCGACAGGGCAATTGCCACCCAGATCGTCGGTATGGTTACACCGTCGCGCCGAGCGTGGAATTCAGCCAGCAAATCGCTCATAACTCGAAATTCTGCTCGCGGGCGCTGCTTCTGCCTAGCGGCCTTACGGACAGGTAATATTGTCCATATCGGATCGGCCAACCGCACATTCAAGGGACACGCGCATGGTTGCACAAGGCAGCAAGGAACCCCGACTTCCGCTTTCAGACGTAGTGGTGCTCGACCTCACGCTGGCGCGCGCCGGCCCGACGTGCGTGAGACATCTCGCGGATTGGGGCGCCGACGTGATACGCATCGAGCCGCCGGAATCGATGGGGGAGGACGTGATCGGCCGGCGGCACGCGCCGGACTTCCAGAATCTGCACCGCAACAAGAGAATGATGCAACTCGATCTCAAGTCCGAGCGCGGATACGCCGTGTTCCAGCGGCTCCTCGAGCGCGCTGACGTCCTGGTGGAAAACATGCGCGCTCCGGTCAAGCACAGGCTCAGGATCAGCTGGGACCACGTGAAGAAAATCAACCCGCGCCTGGTCTATGGCAGCATCAGCGGGTTCGGGCAGACCGGGCCGTACCACCAGCGCGGCGGAGTGGACCAGATCGCGCAAGGGCTGGGCGGACTCATGTCCATCACCGGCCTTCCGGAGCAGGGGCCGATGCGCGTGGGCATACCGATTACCGATCTCACCGCCGGAAATCTGCTGGCGCTCGCCATCGCCTTCGCGCTGTTCGATCGCAGCCGCACCGGCGCCGGCCAATGGGTGCACACGAGCCTGCTCGAATCCCAGATCTTCATGCTCGACTTTCAGGCCGCGCGCTACCTCATGAAAGGCGAAGTCGCGAAACAGGCCGGCAACGATCATCCCACCTTCACTCCAACCGGGGTTTTCCCGACGAGCGACGGCTATATGAACATCGCGGCGAGCTCGGGGCGCCTGTGGCCGCGGCTGTGCGATGCGCTCGGCAAGCCGGAATGGAAAAACAAGCCGGAATGGAGCACCTCGGTCGGACGCACGCGCGACCGCGCCGCCATCAATCGCGCGATTTCGGAAGTCACGCGGCACCAGCCGTCCGCTCACTGGGTGGAAATATTCGAGGCGGCGGGCATACCGGCGGGGCCCATCAATACGATCGACAGGGTATTCGAGGATCCCCAGGTGCAGCATCTGGAGATGGGCGCTCCCGTCAAGTCGCCGCTCTTTGGCGACACCCGCATGGTCTCATCACCCCTGAACTTCACCGGCCTTGCGCGAGGAATAAGGAGCACCGCACCGGAGCCCGGCGCACACACGGCTGAAATTCTGAACTGGCTCGGCTATTCCAGCGACGAGATCGAGCAATTGCGGTCGGGAGGCGTGACTCAAGCCGTCTCGACGACTACTCCGGCTTGATCGCAGCTCGCTATGGCTTAGTAGAACCTAGACTCTGCCGCAGCGCCGCAAGTGCCCGGTGAGCTCGTGCACACTCGACCATTGCTCGCAACGGTCCACGGCGCGCTCGACGGCGGAGACGCCTTCCGGGGTAAGCACGTGCTCCGCCAGCTCACGAAATTTTTTGCGCAGCTCGGATTCCTCGAAGGGTGCGTTGAAATCCCCCCGGTGGCTGTCGCGTGCGCGCGTGCTCTGCCGGCCGTCCTTGAGGGTAAGCGTCACCCGCGCCGGCCTCAGGCGCGGCGCCAGAGCGCTCATTGCCGGGTCTTCGGTCACGTGCACGCGGTGACGTATCGCGACGATGGCGGACTCGCTCAAGGCGGTATCATCGATGGCGGCATGACCGGCATCTCCTCTCACCACCATCACGGCCGCGGCATGAGGCAGCGAGTACTTCGACGCGAAATAGTTGGGTGGATCCGGATTGCGCATAACCGACGCGAAACGGTAGGTTGCGACGTCGATGCGCTCGACCTCATCGGGCCCTGGCCGCAGCTCGGCGAGCGCCTCCCGCAGACAATCGAGCGCCGGATGAACGGGATTGCAGCAGGCGTACAGCCGGAAGTAGTTGCGGGTAATCTCCCAGCGTGAGCCGAGCTCATCGAGCAGCCCCTCCGGCCTGAAGCCATCCCCGACCAGCTTGCCCAGTGCTTCCTCGATCGCGTCGTCCTGGGCCTCGAAGCCCGCGAGCACCAGCTCGGGGGCGAGCGCCCCCACGAACCCGCTCATTCCTCCAGCCACGTTGAGCGTGGTCGCGCCCGCAACTGCATTGGTATAGCTCGGCGTCAGCAGCAGCGTGGTCGCGACACGCATCGCGCGGCTGACCCCGACCGCATCAAAACCGCGCACGCGCGCTCCCGCAGCGGCCGCCGCCAGCAGCATGGCCTGACCGTTCTGGTGCGCAAGCGGCCGCGGCGTAAATGCAGCGCCGAGCCGCGCGGCGACATCGTAACCGAGAAGCAGGGCAGTTAGGATTTCTCGGCCGGTGCTCCGCGCGTGCTCACCTGACGCCAGCACCCCGGGCAGAACCTGCAGCGCCGCCTGTCCGGAGACGAGGCGCAGGCCCTCGCAGAGCTCGATCGCACGGCCGGCGATGCCGTTCAGGAGGGCGGCGGTACGCGGATCATGAGTCGGCCAGCCGCGCGCCAGTACTGTGGCGCCGGTTCCCGCAGTGGCGGCCAAACGCTCCCGCAACTGCGCCACTTCGGGCCGTGCCGACCCTGCGAGGATGACGCCGAGCGTGTCGAGCAATACGAGCTTCGCCTGCTGCTGTACGGGCTCGGGGATCTCTTCCAGCCGGGTTTGCGCGACGAACTGCGCCAGCTTTTCGATCTGCAGTCCCACGAATAGCCGTGTCGTCGGTTCGTTGAGGTTAGAACCTAGTCGAGCTTGATTCCCGCTTCGTGGATGATGCGGGTCCACTTTGTAATCTCGGAACGCACGAAGCGATCGAAGTCGGCCGGAGCGTTGCCGACTGGCGTAGCGCCTTCCTGCATGGCGCGCTCGCGCATCGCCTGCGTCGCCATGGTCCTGGCGATCTCGCCGCTCAATCGCTCGACGACACCGGGCGGAGTTCCTGCCGGCGCCAGGAGTCCAAACCAGCCGATCGCCTCGTAGTCCTTGATTCCCGCCTCCATCGCGGTCGGCACGTCCGGCAGCGCCGGTGCGCGCTCGCGCGTCGATACCGCGAGCGGCCGCAGCCTCTTGCTGTTGATGAGTGGCAGCACCGTTTCAAGCGTGTTGAAGGCCGTCGTAGCTTCTCCGCCTATCACCGCCATTGCCGTGGCGGGCCCGCCCTTGTACGGCACATGCGTAAGCTGAGTCCTGGTGACCACCGCGAAAAGCGCGCCGGCCAGGTGCATCGCGCTGCCGGGGCCGGAGGACGCGTAGAGCACCTCGCCCGGCTTCGCTCGCGCGATCTTGACGAGATCCTGCAGATTCCTGGCCGGGAACGAGGGCAGCACGACGATCACGTGCGGCACCCTCGCGACGAGCGATACCGCGGTGAAGTCCTTGATCGGGTCGAAGCGCAGCTTGGGATAGAGGCCAGGGTTGAAGCAGAACGAAGCAGACGTCATCAGGAACGTATAGCCGTCGGCTGGAGCCCGGGCTACGAACTCGGTGCCGATGGTGGATCCCGCGCCAGGGCGGTTTTCGACGATGAATTGCTGGGCAAGCACTTCGGAGAGCCGCTGTGCGAGTATGCGAGCGAAAACGTCGGTGCCGCCGCCGGGAGCGAACGGAGTTACGATGCGCACCGGCCGGTCGGGCCATTTTTGCGCTGCTGCGTGATCCGCGACGCCCAGGATGAACGCCGCCGCTGCAAGCACCGCTCCGACGGCGCCAACCACTCCGCGAGTATGCCGAGCAATAGTCATCTTGCGCTCCTGAAACCCGGCCTGCCAGTCAAGGGCAAGATGATACCGCGGGAACTGAACAAAGAAGGTAACGGAGGCAAGGTAGTCAGGGGCTTCCGCGCGAGCCTAAACTGGCGTGCATGACAATGATCTTCATGCCTAGACATCTTCGCGTGGCGGCGCTCGCCTGCGGCCTGCTGCCTTTCATCTGTCTCGGCCAGACGCCCGAAGTCGAAGACTGGAACGCGAAGTTTCAGGGGACATACGTTTTTCAGTCCAAGGCCCCGTTCACCGCCGCCTATACGGGACCGCACAGCCTTTCTCCGGAACACGAAAGAAGCTATTCGTACACCATAACGGCCTTTCTCGGCGTGCGCCCGTGGACCGGCGGAGAGCTGTATTTCGACCCCGAGGTGGCGTTGGGCGTACCGCTCTCCAACCTGACCGGTCTGGGCGGCTTCACCAACGGCGAAATCGCGCGCACCTCGGGGCGCAATCCCAAGCTTTACCGGGCGCGGCTGTTCCTGCGCCAGACCTGGGGCTTCGGCGGCGGGACGGAAGCGGTCGAGTCCGACGCCAATCAGCTTGCCGGCACCGTCGACAAGCGCCGGCTGGTGCTGACCGCCGGCAATCTTTCGGTCACCGACATCTTCGACGACAACGCGTACAACCACGATCCCCGCACGCAGTTCCTGAACTGGTCGCTGATGAACCACGGCGCCTACGATTTCGCCGCCGACGCGCGCGGCTACACCTGGGGGTTCGCACTGGAGTATTTTTACGACGACTGGGCGATACGGGCGGGCCGGTTCATTCAACCGCGAGAGCCGAATCAGCTGCGCCTCGACCCGGCGATCTTCCGGCACTACGGCGACCAGCTCGAGCTGGAACACGACCATGTGCTGGGCGGGCAGCAGGGCAAGATCCGGCTGCTCGCATTTCGTAACCGAGCGAAAATGTCCCGCTACCAGGACGCCCTGGCTTTCGCCGCGCTGACCGGCGCCACGCCCGATATCAACGCCGTGAGATTCACCGAACAAATCAAGTACGGATTCGGCATCAACATCGAGCAGGCAGTGACTCCCGATGCCGGCGTATTTGCCCGCGCCAACTGGGCCGACGGCAAGACCGAAACCTATGCATACACCGAAGTGGATCGTTCCATATCGGGTGGCGTCCTGATCAAGGGAGACGCCTGGGGGCGCGGTCGCGACAGCCTCGGGATTGCCGTCGTACGGAACGAGCTCTCGAGCCCCCACCGGGACTATCTGGCCGCTGGAGGTCTGGGGTTCTTCATCGGGGACGGTCGCCTCAACTACCGGTCCGAACGCATATTGGAGGCGTTCTACAGCCTGCAGATAGTGAAAGGGGCGTGGGTATCCGCCGACTACCAGCGGATCGCCAATCCGGCGTACAACGCGGACCGGGGGCCGGTTTCGGTGGCTACGCTACGCCTGCACGCCGAGTATTAAGGACACGGTCTAGGTTCTACTGTTTCGGTCGCCGGAAGCGCTCCACCTCCATCATCGCTTCGCATTCGATTTCGACCAGCATTTCCGGCATCGCGAGCGTCTTCACGCCGATCAGCGTGCTCGTCGGCAACGGCTCCTTGAAGAACTTCCAGCGCTCGTCGATCGCGTCGAAATAGGCCTTCATGTCGGTGGTGTAGGTGACGGTGCGCGTGATGTCGGAGAAGCTCGCCCCGACCGACTCCAGCGCCACCTGGATCGCGATGCACACTTCGCGGATCTGCCCGCGCATGTCGCCCACGCACGCGACGTCGCCGCTCAGCGTGCGGGAAGTACGGCCTGCAAGGTAGATCTGGACGTGGCTGCCGGTCTCCACCGCGATGACCGGGGTGTAGATGACCTTCCTGTTGCCTCCGACCTTGTAGGTTCCTTCAGGCGTGATGTAGTGGCGCTTCAACATTTCCGGCTCCTGTCGTTCGCTGCGTTGTTGTCTGGAGCTTCGATTGTCGGCGGGCACTGGCGCAAGCGTCAAGCCGAACGACCGCTATCGAAAGAACGATCTCGATGCGATGCGCGCCTCGATGTCGGCCATGACCTTGTTGTAGGCCGGCGCGCCGATGCCACCGTAGCGCCTCTTGAACTCGGCTTCCTGCATGAACTCCGGCAGATCGGAGACATCGGGCATGAAATCGCGCTCCTTCGCACCCGCCGCCAGCATCGCCTGCAGCTTCCGCGGCTGCTGTACCGCGAGCACGCCGAAGCGCGTGCCGGCGCGGTCCGCCGCGATGTCGTTGAAGCTGAATCCGCTGCCGCCGCGCGAGTCGTCCACTTCCTTGTAGAGTCCGATCGCATCCGCCAGCGGACTGCCGGCCTCGGCAGCGATCGCAGCCGAGACCAGGAAATGCTGCGGAGAATCGTCGCGCCCGTTGAGCGTGACAGTGCGCCGCCCCGGCCTGCGCCACGCCTTCGCTGCCGGAATGATCGCCGACAACCCGCGTCCGTTCGAGTAGAACGCCAGGGTAACGATGGCGGCGCGGTTCTCCCTGGCGGCATCATTGCCTGCGGAGCGCTGCCGAGCCAGCTCGAACATCGGCGGCAGGAGTTGCGACAGCGAGATCGATCGCGATGCTGCCGCCTGATCGACGACCGCGACCAGTCGATCGGAATACACTCTGAGGCGATCCTGGTCCGCTTGCGGCAACAGCACCGCTCGCACCCGCTCGGGGATATCGTCGCGCCACTCGTAGACCACGTGTACGCCCGACTCCGAGAACTTCACGCTCTTCACCACATCGTTCGCGAGCTTGCCCTCGGCAGTAGTGTTGAGATGCGCTACCAGCGCGCCGAGCGCACGATCGGCGATGTAGCCGGGCACCTGCAGGCTGCCTATCCTCAGATGATCGAAGCCGGGAAGGCCCCCTGTCTCGCGGAGCGCCGCGTCGACGTTGAGCCACGGGCCGAATGGATTGTGCCGGATCTCAAGGCTCCCCTGTACCGTCGCAACGCCGGGGTGCATTACGACGCGCGTCGATGCCTGGCGAAACTGATTGGCGGCGTAGTTGAGCGCGAGATCCACGTCCTGCTGCGAGGCGACGATGGTGCGCAGCGTGCCCGCTCTTGCCTTGCGCGGGTCGTGCTTTTCGAGGATACGCTTCGCCCGCTCGATGTCGTCCGGTGAAATCTGGGCCCTGCGCGCGACGAGCGGCGCGTTCTGGAAGCACATCCAGACTGCGATGACTGCGCCAATCGGAAGCGCGATCACGACGAGCAGCAGGATCTTGAGCAGAAGTCTAATGGTGGGCACCCGAGCGCGGGCCGGCGCACGAGGTGCATCTTACCGCGGGGATCGTAGCCGGGAAGCGCAGTTCCGGGCGCCACCTATTGGAACCGTCACATAAGCATCATCCAACATTGATCATGCAATTGGCGCCGTGCCTTTGCCCCGCTGGTCCAAGGCGAGCTCTCCGCATACAATGTCTACTTTGGCAGAGGCCCGGTCATCAGCACTGCGGCAAGCCTGCATTCTGAACTTCGCCGCGCCGATGGCGTCGTAAACTCCGAGCCCGCTGCACCGGCTACATCGACCGAAAACCACCGATGACGAGGCGGCCATGCGACTGGAAGACGAACGACTGAGCAGCAACGTGGAAGACCGGCGCGGCTCCAGCTCCGGTATGGCGATAGGCGGGCGCGGCATGAGCGTGGGCGCGGTCGTGCTGGTGCTCGTTGCATCCTATTTCCTAGGGGTCGATCCCAGCGTTTTCCTGGGAGGAGGCTCCCAAATGTCGCAGGCGCCCGTGGACTCCGGCCCCGCGCCGCAACCGCCGCAGAACGACGAGCTGGGGGTGTTCGTGTCACGAGTGCTGGCATCGACCGAGGACACGTGGGGCCAGGTTTTCAGCCAAGGCGGCAAGCAGTATTCGCCCCCCAAGCTCGTTCTGTTTACCGGCTCCTACCCGACGGCCTGCGGCATGGGCAATGCGGCGGCCGGACCGTTCTATTGTCCCGAGGACCGTAAGGTCTATATCGATCTGCGCTTTTATCAGTTGATGCGCGACCGTTTTCACGCGTCCGGAGATTTCGCGCAGGCGTACGTGATTGCGCATGAAGTCGGCCATCACGTCCAGAACTTGCTGGGCGTGATGGACCAGACGCAGGCCCGGCGCAGCCGCGCGTCCAAAGAAGAGAGCAACGCGATCTCGGTGCGGGTGGAGCTGCAGGCCGATTGTCTTGCGGGCGTATGGGCGAATCGCGCCAATCGCACCAAGCCCATCCTCGAGCCCGGCGATGTGGAGGAGGCCGTCACGGCGGCCACCGCCATCGGCGACGACACGCTCCAGAAGCAGGCGCAGGGGCATGCGGTGCCCGATTCCTTCACGCACGGCACCTCGGCGCAGCGCGTGCGCTGGCTGCGTCAAGGCCTGGAAACCGGCGACGTGAACTCGTGCGACACCTTCAGAGCGCGACAACTCTAGGGCAGCCCTGAGTAGGACCGCTCCCGATCCCGCTCTCGGCGGAAAACCTTTCGGCACGTTGCTAGGTAAAATCCAGGCGCGCGTCGCGCAGCACTCCGAACAGCTGGATTGGCTCGCGACGCGGCATTTCGAGCGGCGGCAGCTTCTCGGCTTCGAGTGGGAAGCCCAAGCTCGCAAGCGCGTCCATGACCGATTTCGAGAGCACGTACTCACCGGCGCGGGCGCGGTGCAGCAGACGCTCGGCGATGCTCACGCTGTCGCCGATGATGACCGGCTGCCCCTGCATGATGCCGCCAGCGGAGCCGACCACCGCCTCACCGGCGTGCAATCCCATCGCCACCGCCGCGCGGATGCCGTAGCTGTGCTCCAGGGCCTCCTCGAAGCGGACGAACTCGCGCTGGATCTCCTGTGCCGCCGTCACCGCACGCTTTGCGCTGTCGTCCCCGGCAAAGGATGCCGCCATCGTATCGTTGAGCACGTTGCGCATACGGCCTTCCTGCCGGTCGACGGCGGCCCAAACCAGGGCAAAGAATTCGGAGACGCGCTCCAGCACCACTGAGGGTTCGAGTATCTCGGACGTGCGTGTGAATCCACGCGTCTCGGCGAACAGTATGACTACCCTCTTGCGCTCGGGCACAGCCAAGTCTGTTTTCGGCACGGCCACTTTAGAGCCCTCCAGCATTCTTGTTGTCGGTCCGCTGCCACGCCCACTTTCCTCCCGGGCGCACAGTCAGCAATGAATAGTATAGATCGGATGGGATCCTGTTTTCGTTATCGAGACAGGTAATATCACCTTTCACCGGTAATAGCCAGCAGCGCCTCGCCGTATCGTTCCAACTTCCGTTCGCCGATCCCGGAAATGCAGCGCAGCTCATCCAGGGTCCGCGGACGCGCAATGGCGATGGCTGCGAGCGTGCTGTCATGAAACACCACATAGGGCGGGACACCGTGCTCGCGCGCCGTGGCGAGCCGCCATGCGCGCAAGGCATCCAATAGAAGGCCTGAGCCGGGGCTGTGCCAGCCGGCGACGGCGGCGGATGTCCCGGTGCGTGCCCTCCCGCTTCTATCGTTCCGGCGCAGCCGGGCGCCTTCTTCCCGAAAAGAAACCGTCAATTCGCCCTTGAGGACGCCGCGGGCAGCCTCCGTCAGCTTGAGCGCACCGTGGGCGTCGGCATGCGCCTCCAGAAAACCCAACGCGACCAGCTGCCGGAATATCGCGCGCCACTTCCTGTCGGTGAGGTCAGCGCCGATCTTCCAGGTCGTGAGCTTATCGTGTCGCAACCGCTGCACGCGCTCAGTCGGATTGCCGCGCAGCACGTCGATGAGATGCCCAGCCCCAAAGCGCTGGCCGGTGCGGTAGACGCAGGAGAGCGCCTTCTGCGCGGCTTCGGTGCCGTCCCAGACGCGCGGCGGGTTCAGGCAGTTGTCGCAGTTGCCGCAGGGTGCGCTCGCTTCGCCGAAGTAAGCGAGCAGCCGGACGCGACGGCATCCGGCAGCCTCCGCCAGGCCCACCAGCGCCTCGAGCTTGCCGTACGAGACGCGCTTGTACGCCTCGCCGGCCTCGGACTCGGCGATCATGCGCCGCTGCTGGACCACGTCGCCCAGCCCGTACGCCATCCAGGCGTCGGCGGGCAGTCCGTCGCGGCCCGCGCGGCCGGTTTCCTGGTAGTAGGCTTCGATGCTCTTGGGAAGGTCCAGATGCGCAACGAATCGCACATCGGGCTTGTCGATGCCCATGCCGAAGGCGATGGTGGCGACGATCACGAGGCCGTCCTCGTTGATGAATCGATCCTGGTGCAAGGCGCGCGTTTGCTGATCGAGGCCCGCGTGATATGGCAGCGCAGACACGTTCCGCTCGGAGAGCCAGGCCGCAGTCTCGTCGACCTTTCTGCGCGAGAGACAGTACACGATGCCCGCCTCGCCGGCGTGGCTTGCCCGGATGAATTCGAGCAGTTGATCGCGCGCGTTGTTTTTTTCGGCAATCGCGTAGCGGATATTGGGCCGGTCAAAGCTGGAGACGAAAACACGCGCGTCTTCCAGCTGCAACCGGGCGGTGATCTCGGCGCGCGTAAGCGCGTCGGCCGTGGCGGTGAGGGCGATGCGCGGAACGTCCGGGAATCGCTGATGCAGCAGCGATAGCTGGATGTACTCCGGTCTGAAGTCGTGCCCCCACTGCGAGACGCAGTGCGCTTCGTCGATGGCAAATAGCGCCAGCCTGGAGCGGTCCAGCAGCTCGAGGAAACGCGGCGTCAAAAGCCGCTCCGGCGCCACGTAGAGCAGGTCGAGCTTTCCCTCCACGAACTCGCGCTCGGTCCGGGCCGCAGTCTGCATGTCGAGGGAAGAGTTGACCACTGCCGCGCGTACTCCGGCCGCCACCAGCGCGGCGACCTGGTCTTGCATCAGCGCGATCAGCGGCGACACGACCACCGCGCAGCCCGCGCGCATGAGCGCCGGTATCTGGTAGCACAACGATTTGCCGCCCCCGGTAGGCATCAAGACGAGCGCATCGCCGCCGGCCGTGACGTGCTCGATGATTTCGGCCTGCGCCCCGCGAAACGCCGGGTAGCCGAACACATCGCCGAGCAGTGAGAGTGGAGTCGGCGTGCCCTCCGTCCGCCCACCCTCGTTCCTCATGAGGGCATGCGCACCACGACCTTGCCGAGCTGGGCGTTGGTCTCGACGTAGGTCTTCGCTGCCGGCAGCTCGTCGAATGGAAACACCCGATCCACCAGGGGTGTAATGCGCCCCTCCGCGAAGCCGGGGAGCAGGTCGCGCACGAAATTCCGCATCGCCTCCGCGCGCCCGGCAGCGGAGAACATCGCGTTGGATACCCCATAGATCTGGAGCCGCTTGGTGTGCACGGCTTGCAGGTCGACCTCGGCCGTGAACTTGTCGTCGACGTAGCCGCAAATGGCCAACCGTCCCTGGTTGGCGAGCGAGCGCAGGCAATCGGGAAAGACGCTGGCTCCGATCAGATTGGCCGCGAGATTGACCCCCTTGCCGCCCGTCGCCTCGAGCACCTTGTCCGCGAAGCCGCCGCCGTTCGTCTCGATGCCGACGTCGAGACCAACACTCTTCAGCTTCTGCAGCTTTTCGGCGGAACGTGAGGTTCCGATCACCCTGACTCCGATGTATTTGCCCGCCTGCACGCACATGACGCCGACTCCGGAGGCTGCGCCCGCGACGAGCAGCGTTTCCCCCGCCTTGAGCCTTCCATAGCTGCAGAGGATTTCGTAGGCGGTGACGGATACGATCGGCACCGCGGCTGCCTGCTCCCAGGTGAGCCGCTCCGGAACGAGCGCCGCCTGGTCCGCGGACATCGCCACGAACTCCGCAAACGAGCCGCGCGCGCGCCCGAGGACGCGCTCCCCGGGACGGAACGCGGTGACGCCTTCACCGATCGCATGCACTTCCCCGGCGCAGTCGGCGCCCGCAGGGTGCGGCACGTCCGCGCTGTGCAGGCTGATACTCGCGAGGATTTCCCCGCGGTTGAGCGAGGCGGCGCGCACGCGCACCAGGATCTCGCCGCGCTTCGGTTGCGGCATCGGCGCCTGGCGCGACTCGAACACCGTTTTTCCGTTCACGGACTTGATGTAGCAGCACTTCATATCGGCGGATAAGGTTGTAAGTGATCGGTGTAGTTTCGCCAGGCGGCTATCGTAGACTGTAGCGCCACCATCGGCAACGCGAATCCTGTGCCATCCGGTAAACTCGGATAAGCCCGAGCTATCCGCAGCCTGCTCATATGGGAAAAGACATGAATGCCTCGCGCGCCGGGATTTCTCCGGAAATGCGGAAACTGAGTGCCTGGATCGCAGGGGCCATCGGGAAGCCCCTGCCTCCGCAGATCCTGGAGCGCGCGAAAGTGCACCTCGTCGATACCTTCGCCGCAATGGTTTCCGGCTCGCGCCTGCTCCCGGGCAGGAAAGCCATAGCCTACGTGAAAGCACGCGGCGGCAATCCCGAGGCGAGCGTCATCGGCACCCGCATCCTCACTTCGATACCCAACGCGGTCCTCGCCAATGCCATGCTGGCGCACGCCGATGAGACCGACGACACCCATCCGCCTTCGCGCACCCACCCGGGCTCCGGCGTAATCCCGGCAGCACTCGCCATCGCCGAGCGTGACAGGCTGCCGGGGCAAGCCGTGCTGCGTGCGATCGTGCTGGGGTACGACGTCTGCGCACGCATGCTGCTCGCCATCGACGAGTTGCATTTCCGGCGCACCGGGCATCACCCGAGCGCATTCGGACGTGTTTTCGGCGCGGCAGCCGCTGCGGGCGCGCTGCTCGGGCTGAACGCACGAGAGACGCGCTATTTGCTGTCCTATGCCTCGCAACAGGCGGCGGGCCTGTCTACCGTGTATCGGGACGCCCAGCACATAGAGAAAGCTTCCCTGTCGGGCATGCCGGCCCACAATGGCGTCGTGGCCGCGCTCATGGTGGCCGATGGCTTTACCGGGGTCGATGACGTGTTCTCGGGCGAGCGCAGTTTCTTCTATTCGTTCGCTCCCGAGGCTGACCGCAAGCAATTGACGCGAGGACTGGGCAGCGAGTTCGAGATCTTGCGCTGTGGCATCAAGCGCTGGTCGGCCGGAGGGCCGATCCAGGGTCCGCTGCACGTGCTGCGCGACCTGATGCACCAACACGCGTTCAAGCCCGCCGACGTCGAAAAGCTCGTCGCGCGGATGCCCGAAAAGGACCTCCACAGCGTCAACAACCGCGATATGCCCGACATCTGCGTTCAGCACCTGCTTGCTGTGATGCTGCTGGACGGCACGGTAACCTTCAAGTCGGCGCACGACTATGGCCGCATGAACAATCCGAAGGTCCTGGCACTGCGTCGGCGCGTGCAGGCAGTGGGCGACCCGGCGTTGAACGATGCGCTGCGCCGCTGGCGTTGCGTGATGGAAATCACCCTGAAAGACGGGCGCACGCTGACTCACCGGACGATGGCCGCCAAAGGCACCTCGGAGGATCCGCTGACGCCCGAGGAAGAGGAGGAAAAGGCGCTCGACCTGATCGTGCCGGTGCTGGGCAGGCGCCGCGCGCAGGCGCTGATGGCGGCGCTGTGGAATTTCGAGCGTATCAAGGACGTCCGCTCGCTGCGCAGGCTCATCACGATCTGACAGGATTACGTTTCCGGATAGAGCCGCCGGAGTAGCGATGCAAAAACGACGCCTCATTGCATGGATGTTCGCCGCAGGGACGGTCATTCCCGGTACGGATGCGGTCGTCGCCCAGAACTATCCGAGCAAGCCCGTGCGCATCGTGACGGCGGCCGCCGGTGGCAGTCCCGATTTCGTGTCGCGCATGATCGCGCAGGGCATCTCCGGTCCGCTGGGCCAGCAGGTGATCGTGGACAACCGATCGAGCGGCATCATACCGGCCGAGATCGTGGCGAGGGCGCCGCCCGACGGCTACACGTTGCTGGTTACGAGCAACGTCCTGTGGATCGTGACCTTGATGCAGAAAACGCCCTACGATCCGGTGAAGGATTTTTCACCGATCTCGCTAACGAACCAGGCGCCTGCCGTGCTCGTCGTGCATCCTTCCGTGCCGGCGAAATCCGTGAGAGAGCTGATCGCGCTCGCCAGAAGCAGGCCGGGCGAGCTCAACTATTCCTCGTCCACGAATGGAACGGCATCCCATCTCGCCGGGGAGTTGTTCAAGACGATGGCCGGCGTCGACATCGTGCGCATTGCCTACAAGGGCGCGGGGCTCGCGATCAACGACCTCATCAGCGGGCAGGTGCAGCTCACCTTCGTAACGGCGACATCGGTCATGCCGCACGTCAAGTCGGGGCGGTTGCGTGCGCTGGCGGTCACGAGCGCCAGGCCATTCGCGCTGTTTCCCGAGTTACCTACCGTGGCGGACTCGGGTATCCCGGGGTACGAGGCCACATCGGTGGGTTGCGTGCTGGCGCCTGCGAGAACCTCCGAAGCCATCATCCAGCGCCTGCATCAGGAGATCGTACGATTCCTCAGCACGAACGAGACCAGGGAAAAGTTTTTCAGTTCCGGCTCGGAAGTCGTTGGCGGTACCCCTGAGCATCTTGCCGCCGCGATGAAATCCGAAATGGCCAGGATGGACAAAGTCATCAGGAACGCCGGCATACTGGAGGCCAAGGACTAGGTTCTACGTCACTCCGGCTTGATACCCGCCGCCTTGATGATTCTGCCCCACCTCTCCGTTTCGGTCTTGATGAGCCTGGCGAACTCTTCCGGCGTGCTCGTCGTGAGCTCGGCGCCATCCGCCTCGATACGCCTGCGCGTATCGGGGGTATTGAGGCCTTTCGTCAACGCGGAATTGAGCCGTATGGAACGTGGATCATCCTGACCTTGGTCAGCGACTGGAACAGCTCTCCGGCCAGATGGGCGGGGCCGCCAGAGCCCGAGGATGAATAATTCAGCTTGCCGGGCCGCGATCGACACAGCGCGATGAATTCCGGCACCGTGCGCGCCGGAACGGCGGGATGCAGGACCAGCACATACGAGGTGTATCCGACCAGGGTGATGGGGACGAAATCGCGCTGGACGTCGTACGGCAGCGACGTGTAGACAGCCGGGGCCGTGATCATGACGGTGCTGCCCGCCATCAGGAGCGTATGACCGTCCGGCGGGGAATGCGCGACGATCTCGGCGCCGATCCTGCCCGCAGCGCCGCCTCGATTGTCGACGATCGCCTGCTGCTTGAACGCCTCCGTCAACTTCTGCGCGATGAGACGATATCAGGGGGAACGTCCTGGCTAGAGGCCGGAGCGGCTCCATTCACCTGGCGAGGCCTATCACCGCAGGTAGAAAGCTCACGCGCCTGATCTCGCCGAGACGGTTGCCAGCGAGCTCGCCTTCGACGATTTCGTAGCCCATCAATGCGAATACCCGGCTGCCGGCAAAGATGGGTCGTGAGTTGCCATACCAATCGACGCACGAGGCACGGCAGCCGTCGTTCGTGCTCGCATCGGAGCGCGATTCGAGCGCGCCGAGCTCGCTCAAACGCAGCGACCGGTTGCGCAGGAACAGCACCGCCGCGGATTCGTGCCGCAGTTGCCGCGCAGCAGCGCGGTTGCCGCCGATGATGGGCAGCCCGACGTAGCCGGCGCTGTCGCTCTCGGGTTTATAGTAGAAACCGTGGCTGCGCGTCTCGCCCTGCGCCGCATCCCGGCGCGTGTACCGGTCTTCCGCCGCAGGCACGCCCGCAAGCCGGACGCTGGTGAAGTGGAGGTCCTGGCCGTCGCTGCCGACCGCTACCGCGTCGGCGCCTAATGCTTCGATGCGATCCACGCCGTGTGCAAGCGGCACTTCATGCGCCCTGGCGTCGCCCGCGTAGCGCACCGCGTAGAGCTGCGAATAAAGCGTGCGCTGCGCCCGGTTCCACCCGGCACCCGCGCCGTAGAGCAGATAATCTCCAACGTAGCGGTTCTGCACGGCGTAGCCTTTCGGCCCCGGCAATGCCTTGTAGCTCGCTACCGGAGCGCTCGACTTGCCGTCGCCAAATATCGCAACTGGCACCCGCAACAGCGCGAAATCGCCTGAATTGATCTCCGCAGCCCACATGCCGTCTCCCCTGCCGTTGGACCGGATGAGCACGTTGAGATGGCCGTCGTCTCCTTCCAGAAAAGAAAACTGATCGATCGGACTGCCCGCGACCTTGAGCGCGGTCGGCGCGCTGCCGTCGAGGGGTATGCGGAATACCGCTGAAGCCGGAGTGGTCGCCGACTGCGCACGCCGGCCCTGGGTCGTCCACACGTACACCGATCCGCCCGAGACGTAGAACACCCGGCCCGGCGCCCCGAGGACGGCGGTGCTTGCGCAATCGACCTCGGCGCGCGCGAGATCGCACACGGTGACCGTGTGCAGCGCGACGCCCTGGTACGGATCGAGCTCGTCCTCGGTCCGGTAGATCCGCGTCGCAGGCGCAATGCGCTTGAAGTCGGCGGCCGTGCCTCCAGCGCGCCACCGGCGCATCGCGGGAAACGACGACCACGGCTCGCCGCCCCGCGGGTTGAGCTGCAGCGGCGTGTAGAACACGAGCTTGCTCCCGATCAGCCGGCTCGCGTAGTTGCGCGAAGAGTAGTAGTCGTTCGATCGCAGGTGATAGGTCGCGCGGTAACTCAGCCTCCCTGTAGGCGAGATCTCGAACAGCCCCACCTCTGTGCCACCGCGCGCGTAGCTGTAGCCGATCACCGCGATGGTGTTGTCCGAGATCAGCATCTCGTCGTACCAGGCGCCGCCGGGATCGATGCCGCTGCCATAGGCATCCGCGACCGAAACGGGTTTGAGATCCCCTTCGCGGATGCTCACGGTGAAGAGCCGGCCGCGCCGCAGAATGACGAGGTAGTCGCCGTGCCGCTTGACGATGCCGCCCTCGTCGACCCCGGCGTGCTGGACGTTGGTTATGGAGTCCGCGACAGAACCTGCCTGCTCGGCCATCTTGGCTGCCGGCTCGGCCTTCGAGAGGGCGCTCATGCCCGGTGGCGGCGGACTTGCCGGCGCCTGCCTGAGGCGTTCCGTGTCGACCCGGAGCCGGTACTCCTCGGCCCAGCGCTCGAACAGGTCCGAAATCTCCTGGTCGCTCGCAAACGCCTGCAGTGTCTTGCGCGGCGCGGCGTGCGCAAGCTGCGCGCCGGCAAAGGTAAGGACGGCAAGAGCGAATACAAGCACGATCCGCAAGCTCCTGTTGGTCATGGCAAAGCTCCTCATTGTTATCGACAGAGCCGAGGCGGCCGGCCCATCCGCCGCTCACGCTCGATGCCTATTAACGATGGGCGAGCCAGGATGGGGTTAGGTGCGGGAAGGATGAAGGAGGAGGGATGAGGGATGAGGGATCACGAGAAATGGTAGAGTGGACCGAAAGCTGGTTAGAACCTAGGAGCAGATAGATGGCCGACAGCATCCTGGCATACGATCCGGTGGCACCGGCGCACGGCGAGGTGCGGCATTCACGCCGCGCGCTCGACGGGCTCGCCGGAAAAGTCGTCGGATTCATCGACAACGCCAAGCCCAATTTCAACTACCTCGCGGACGATCTGGCGGAGCTCTTGATCGGGAAGTACGGTGTCGCAGGCGTGGTCCGGCACCGTAAGCGCGGCCAGGTGCCGGCCGGTGACGCGGTGATCCGCGAGCTCGCCGAGCAGTGCGACGCGGTCATCACCGGATCGGGTGACTGAGGGTCCTGCACGTCGTGGAGTATCCACGACAGCGTAGAGGCGGCGAAGCACGAGCTTGCCGCGGTGACCGTCTGCTCGACCGCGTTCACCCAGCTCGGCCACGCGCAGGCGAAAAGCCTGGGCTATCCCGACCTGCCGATCGCAGTCATTCCGCATCCCTTCGGCAACCGCATGCGCGATGAAGTGCGGCGTCTCGCCGCAGAGTGCGTCGACAATATTGCTCAGTTGATCTGCGGTGCGGGGGGATCAACCTCGCAGCCGGTCGTGCGCGCCCCCGCCGCAGCCCGCGCCGCGCTGGTCGAGATTCCCGGCGATCTCGACGAGCTCAACCGGTTCGTCCACGAGCGGCGCTGGGGTGACGGGCTGCCGGTCGTGCCTCCCACGCAGGAACGCGTGGCGCGCATGCTCTCCGCAACCTGCCGGGCGCCCAACGAGATCATCGCGAGCATCGCGCCGGCGTTTGGCGCGGCAACCGTGGAGCGCATCGCGATCAATGCGGTAATGGCGGGCTGCCATCCGGAATATCTGCCGGTCCTCATCGCCGCCGCGGAAGCGGTGGCCGAGCCGAGGTTCAACCTGGGGAGCATACAAACGACGACTAATCCGGTGACAGTATGGCTCATCGTCAACGGACCGATTGCGGCAAAGCTCGGCATCAACAGCGGCACCAATTGCCTGGGCCCAGGCAACTGGGCCAATGCGACCTTGGGGCGCGCGATGCGTCTCGTCCTCCAGAATGTCGGCGGCGCGCTGCCGGGCGACATCGATCGCGCCACCCAGGGGCAGCCCGGCAAGTACACGTTCTGCTGCGCCGAGAACGAGGAAGCGAGCCCCTGGGAGCCGCTGCATGTGGAGCGCGGCTTCGCACCCGCCTGCAGCACGGTAACCGCCGCGGGCGTGTCCGGCACTTTGAACATGAATACGCACGCAAAGGATGCGGGCGACCTGCTGCGGGTGATCGCCGATACGATGACCTACCCGGCCGGCAGCGACTTCACCTTCGGTGGCGCGCCGTGGCTCGTGCTGTCGCCCGAACACGCGCAAGTACTGGCGCGGGGCGGCCTGAGCAAGTCCGAGGTCAAGCGCCACCTGTGGGAGCAGGCGCGGCTGCTGGGTAGCCGCCTCTCGGCAAAGGATTTCGCGCGGGTGCAAACCGGCCGCCGTGCCGATCTGGGCGAAATCGGACCGGACACCTTCATCACGATTTCAGCCGGTCCCGACGACATCAACCTCATCGTCGCGGGCGGCGCCGGCACGCATTCGGTGTATCTGCCGGTCTCGGGACACGTGCGGCCCGTCACGCGGGAAATTGCGCCATAGCGTCAGCCGACTGAACTTTGGTGCAGGTTCGGCTCGGGCATTTATTCCCTACAATTCCGGTACGCCATGCAATTTGGGTAAAGTACCCGCGGCGTGCGGCGCCGGGTGGATCGCCGCCGTTCCCGGGAACGTCACAAGAAGGTCATGAATATGAAACCGGCAAAGTTCGTCGTCTTCTGTTTCCTGGCAGTCGGCACGTTGGCCGCCCAGGACGTAATGGCGCAGTTCGGCAGCGGCCCCCCGGAGGGCGGCATGCCGGGAGGCGGTATCCGCGGTCAACGGATGCAGCGCGGAGAACCGCCCAGGACTCAGCGCCCGGCCACGGAGGAGGATATGGAGAACATGATCGACTATCGGCTCTCGCTGCTCCAGGAAGACCTCAAGCTCTCGGCCGATCAGGAAGGCGTGTGGCGTTCCTATTCGGACAAGGTGCACTTCCTCCTTTCCGACATAACCAGGGAGCGGCGCCGGCTGCAGTCGGGCATGTCCATGAATGCCCTCCAGCAGGTCGATCATGCCGTCGACGTGGCGCGCAATCGCCTGACGGCGTGGGAGGACGTCGCCGTTGCCGCGAAGACGCTGTACCAGCAGCTCACGCCACCGCAGCGAGCCATGGTCGACGCCCGGTTTTCGAGCATCTTCACGCCGATCACGGACGGCGGCGCCGTCAATCCCTACGAACGGGCGGGAGTGCAGCGAATCACCCCGTAGCCTCCTCAATCTTGACTGTGGCAGCGGCAAGGTGGAAGCTCTTGCGGCCCGACTGTGACCCGCACTCTGCCAATCGAAGGAGCCACTGCCATGGAACGAAAGAAAGCGAGCGATTTTCCCCCGGAGGTTCTCAAGCTGTTCGACGGTTACGTTCACGGCGCGATTAGCCGCCGCGAGTTCCTGGACCGCGCGGCAAAATTCGCGGTGGGCGGTTTCACCGCCGCAGCCATGCTGGAAAGCCTCAAGCCCAACTTCGCGTGGGCACAGCAGGTTGCCAAGGACGATTCCCGTATCCGGGTCGAGTACCAGACCTACCCGTCGCCCCAGGGCTCGGGAAACATGCGCGGCTACCTGGCGCGGCCTGCAAAATCCGGCGGCAAATTGCCCGGCATCGTGGTCATCCACGAGAATCGCGGTCTCAATCCGTATATCGAGGACGTCGCGCGGCGCCTCGCGGCGGCGAACTTCGTCGCCTTCGCGCCTGACGCCCTCACGCCCGTCGGCGGCTACCCGGGCGACGAAGACAAGGCGCGAGACCTGTTCGCCAAGCAGGACGCCGCAAAGAGGACCGAGGATCTGGTCACCGGCGCCGAGTTTCTGAAATCGCGCCCGGAAGTGGGCAAGGTCGGCGCCGTGGGTTTCTGCTTCGGCGGCGGTATCGTCAACGTGTTCGCGGCGCGCATGCCGGACCTGGCAGCGGGGGTGCCCTTCTATGGGCGACAAGTCAGCGCCGAGGAAACCGCAAGGATCAAGGCGCCGCTCCTGATCCATTACGCCGAGAACGACGAAGGCATCAACAAGGGCTGGCCGGCCTATGAAGCCGCGCTCAAGGCGAACAAGGTCAGGTACGAGATGCACACGTATCCCGGCACCCAGCACGGCTTCCACAACGACACGACGCCCCGCTACGACGAAGCTGCCGCCAAGCTGGCGTGGCAGCGGACGGTCGATTTCTTCAACAAATACGTGCGTGCCTGAAAGGCGAGTGACGAGTGACGGGTGACGGGCATCCGATGAGCAGCGAGAACCGTCGCATCGGGTCCAGTTCCGCACCTGAACCCACCCTCACCAGGCAGGTCAAATGGATATCCAACTGACCGGAGGATATCCCCATGCTCAATCACGATCTGCAACGAGACGAGGGAATACTGGTGTTACGACCCGAAGGCCCGCTCGAGGCGACCGATTTCGATACGCTGGCCGCGCACGTCGACGCTTACCTCGAGCAGAACGGAACGCTGCACGGCGTGCTGATCGAGGCGAAGGCGTTTCCGGGCTGGAAGAACTTTGCCGCGCTGCTCGCCCATCTGAAGTTCGTCAAGCGCCATCATCGGAAGATCGAGAAGGTCGCGGTCGTCGCAGACGACGGTTTTGCGACCGTCATGCCGCAGATTGCCAGCCATTTCATACACGCGGAACTGCGGCACTTCGATCATGGACACGAAAGCGCCGCATGGGAGTGGCTGAAGGAAAGCACCCGCCGGAAAACCCGCACTGCGGCATAGTCGGCCTCGGGCCAGAGACTGGAGACTCGGGACCTGGTCCCCAATCCTTGGTCTCAGTCGCCGGTCCCTGGTCTCTCGTGCTGGCTAGATGACGAAGCGGTCGACGAACTGGTTCACCGGCGTAGATTCGAGACGTGCCTGATCCAGGAAAAGATCGAGGATCGCGGCCTGCTGCCTGGGCGGAAAGCGGCCGGCGAGGTGTTTTCTGAATTTCGCTTCCAGCAGCGGGATGGCTTCGGCGCGGCGGCGCGGGTGCCCGACCGGATATTCGACCTCGACTCTGGATGGGCCCGAGCCGTCTCGAAATCGCAATTCGATCGCGTTCGCGCTCGAGCGCTTCTCGGGATCGACGAATTCGCGCGAGTAACGGGGCTCCTCGACCACGGTCATCTTCTCGCGCAGCCGGTCGATCCGCGGATCGGCGGCAAACTCGTCCTCGAAATCCGACGCCTCGAGCTTGCCGTGGAGGAGCCCGACGGCGACGACGTACTGGGCGCAGTGGTCGCGGTCCGCCGGATTGTTGAGCGGGCCGTGCTTGTCCATGATCCTCATCAGCTCCTTCTGGCTGTGGATCGTGATGGTCTCGATCTCGTCGAGGCGGTCCTTGACTAGTGGATGCAGCCTGAATGCGCACTCCACTGCACTCTGCCCGTGCATGCCCGCGGCAACGAGCTTGAACTTCACGTTCTCGATCACGTAGCTGCCGTAGGGGCGCTGGAACCGCAGCGGCTGGCCCCGCAGCACGGCGTCGTGGAATCCGTAGGTCTTCATTGTCAGCGCCGACGGATAGCCCATCTCGCCCTTGAGCGCCATCAGCGCGAGCCATACGCCGCGGCTCGTGGCGTCTCCCCCCGCCCAGCTCTTGCGCCAGCCGGTGTTGTTCCCCTGGCGAAAGAGCGTAAGGTGTCCGCCATCGGTCCAGGCGTTGGAAATGGCGTTGACGATCTCTTCGCGGCTGCCGCCGAGCATGCCGGTCACGACAGCAGTGGACGCGATCCTTACGCCCGTGGTGGTGTCGAAGCCCAGGCGGGTGAGGTCGTTTTCCATCGACAGGATGCCCTGGATCTCGTAGGCCTTGATCATCGCGGTAAGGACTTCGCGCATGACGAGCGGGGAATCGCCTTCGCTCATGCGCTTGCGGCTCAAGTAGTCGGCCGTGGCAAGCAGGCCGCCGATATTGTCCGAGGGGTGGCCGCCCTGGGCCGCCGTAAAGCCGTCGCTGAAGTCGAGCCAGCGGATCATCGTGCTGATGTTGAACGCCGCGCTCACGGGATCGAGCTCGTAGCGAGTGCCGGGCACTTTGACGCCGTTTGGATAGAAAGTCCCCGGCAGTATGGGCCCCAGCAGCTTCGTGCACTCGGGAAAACGCAAAGCCTCCATGGCGCAGCCGAGCGAATCGAGCAGGCAGTAGCGGGCCATGCGGTAGGCCTCCGTGCTCGCGATCGGATAGTCGTGCACGTAGTCGGCCATCTCCGTGAGCGCCCGATCGGGCGCCGGACGGACGTTGGAGTCGCGAGCGGACATTGCCTGCTCCTTGAACGTAGGTTGCGGAAGTTTCTCACACCCGCTTGACCTCGCGAAAATCGGCTGACTACCATGCACCGAGGGCGGCGGCGGACGTTCCTCCCGGTCCGCGATTGCCGGTTGCCGGACCGTACCATTTTTCCAGGATGTCGGGACGTGATGCGACGATTTGCGGTGTCCATGGTCGCGGCCGGGATGCTCGGTCCCGGCTGGGGCGCCGCGCCGGCGCTGTCCTATCCGACCAAACCTATTCGCATCGTTACCGCGGAAGCGGGCGCCGCCGGTGATTTCGCAACGCGCGTGCTCGCTCAGGCTTTGTCAGGCACGCTGGGTCAGAACGTCATCGTCGACAACCGCCCGAGCGGGGCCATCCCCTGCGACGTCGTGGCCAAGGCACCCCCCGACGGCTACACGTTGCTGCACTTCACCAACAGCACCTGGACACTGCCGCTCATGCAGCGCGCGCCCTACGATCCGGTCAGGGACTTCGCGCCGATCTCGCTGACCGTAAAATCGTTGAGCGTACTGGTGGTGCATCCGTCGCTGCCGATCAAGTCCGTGCCCGAGCTCATCGCCTACGCCAAAGCGAGACCCGGGGCGCTCAACTACGGCTCCGGCGGCACCGGCGGCGCGGGACATCTGTCGGCGGAGCTGTTCAAGTCCATGGCCGAAGTGGACATCGTGCGCGTACATTACAAGGGTGGTGGCCCGGCTCTGAACGCGCTGCTCGGCAATCAGGTGCAGCTGGGGTTCCTATCGGCGCCGTCCGTGATGCCGCATGTGAAATCGGGCAGGTTGAGAGCGCTGGCGGTCAGTGGTCCGCAGCCCTCTTCCCTGTTTCCGGACGTGCCAACGGTGGCGGCGTCGGGTATTCCCGGCTACGAAGTCGAGCAGCTGATGGGCGTGTTTGCGCCGGCCAAAATACCCGCAAGCCTCGTCGCTCTGCTGAATCGGGAAATCGTGCAGGTACTGGGCAGAGCCGACGTGAAGGAACGCTACCACAACGCCAGCATGGAAGTCGTCGGCAGCTCGCCCGCGGAGCTTGCCTTGGCCATGAAGGCCGATATGGCGCGGATGGGCAAGCTCATCAAGGTCGCAGGCATTCGCGCTGATTAGGCTAGAACCTATCTCAATAGTTCTTTCGACATGAGCTTCCAAGTCGATGGAAAAGTTACACTTAGCCTATTTATTTCGACACCCCGGACCGGAGTGAGACATCGTGGATTTCGGCAAGCTGGTTGAGCAGCTCACGAAGGATTGGGAGTGGCTTTCCTTCCTCGCGCGATATTGCGCGGGGAAAAACATCGGCAAGGCTTTCTGCCAGGACGTCAAATGGTGGGCGCTCGGGGCGGCGGCGCTCGTCATCTTGATCGCTATCTGGTGGATTGGGCGCAAGCTCGCAAAGGCTTATGAGAACTGGAACCACCGCAGGCTCATGGCCAAAATCGCCGACGACGAGACCATGAAGAATCACGTGTGGTCGGGCCACGACGTTCACACAAGACCGAAGACAAAATAGGCTGTGAATCGGCTCTAATCCCATTTTGTGGGAGCCGATGCTTGGCCGGTTGGCACGTGCCTCTCTTCGGCGTTACTCAATTCCCGCTTCCTTGATCAGCTTCCCCCACTTGGTGGCCGCGGACTTGATGTAGTCGCTGAACTGCTCCGCAGTCAGGTTTCCGGGCTCCAGCGCCTGGGACGCAAAGTTCTTCCTGATATCGGGGCGGGCGAGCGCTTTCCCGATCTCGCCGTTCAGGCGCGTCACGATCTCGCGCGGCGTCGCCGCCGGCGCGATCAGGCCGAAAAACCCCACGACCTCGAAGCCGGGCAGCCCCGCTTCCGCCACCGTGGGCACGCCGGGCACGACGGGAATTCGTTGCAAGCCGGTCACGGCGAGCGCCCGCATCTTGCCGGTTTGCACGAAAGTGTTGCATGCCGTCACGTTGCAGAAACTGATCGGCATGTGCCCGGCGATGACGTCGATGATCGCCGGTGCTTCTCCCTTATACGGCACATGCACGATATTGATCTTGGCCATGTTCTTGAGCAGCTCGCCCCCCAGGTGCAGCGTCGTGCCGATACCGCCGGAGGCGTAGTTCAACTCGCCCGGCCGCGCGCGCGCGAGTGCGATGAGCTCCTTTACCGAGCGGACCGGCAGGGCAGGATTGACGGCCAGAATCAACGGGCTCGTCGCGGTCAGCGAGACCGCCGCGAAGTCTTTCACGAGATCGGGATAGGTCTTCTTCTCGATCATCGCCGAAGTCATCAGCGTCTGCGTCGTCATCATGAGCACGTGGCCGTCAGGGGGACTCTTCGCGACGAGGTCGCCGGCGATCTGGCTGCTTGCGCCCGGCCGGTTCTCCACGACCACCGATTGCCCGAGGCTTTCTGTCAGCGGCTGCGCTAGGTTGCGCGCGATGATGTCAGTCGCTCCGCCCGGGGAAAAGCCGACGACCATCCGTACCGGCCTCACAGGATATTTGGCCTGCGCGAACGCGGCGCCCGTGGCCGTGGCCAGCGCAAGGCCGGCTATCCAATGCGCGAGCTTCATTCTATTGTCCCCCCTTGGGACAATCGATGACAGGCCAACGTATCGTGTCGGGCGACGGCGGTCGTCCTGCATTCCGTTCGTGCCAGTGCGATGTGACCCCATCATAGGCCCGCCACCCCACGCTCGCAATGTGGATGCCGGCCATAACGGCTTGGCCCAAGCGTAGAATCCGGGCTTCTTATATCTGCGTGTCCTTGACGTGCTGGTTGACCCGGCTGAATTCCGGATTGCGCGGCATCCGTTCCAGAATTTCCGCTTCTATTGCGCCGCAGCGGTAATCCTGGCCGGAAGTGCGTCGCCGGTAGCCGGCGCGGCGGGGCAATCCTATCCGGAGAGGCCGGTACGGATCTTCGTGGGCCTCGCAGCAGGCGGCGGCACCGACAGTGTCGCCCGTATCATGGCGCAAAAGCTTTCCGACGTATTCGGGCAGTCGTTCGTGGTGGACAACCGTCCCGGCGCCGGCGGCAACGTAGCGGGCGAGTTGACCGCGCGCGCGGCACCGGATGGCTACACGCTCATAGCAGTCACGCCGACGCATATCATCAATCCCAGCATCTACCGTGACGTGCGCTACGACGCCATCAAGGATTTCGCGCCGATTGGTCTCATTGCCTACGCTCAGTACTATCTGTCCGCGGCTAACGCGGTGCCCGCGGCGACACTGAAGGACCTCATTGCCCTCGCGAAAACCCAGCGTCTTATGTACGGCTCGCCCGGCATCGGAGGCACGAATCACCTCGCGGGCGAGCTCTTCAAGAGCATGGCGGGCATCGAGATGGTCCACGTGCCTTACAAGGGCGGTGCCCCCACGTTGAATGCGCTCATTTCGGGCGAGGTGCACGTTTCGTTTACCAGTGGGGTCGTTCTTCCTCACGCCAAGGCAGGACGACTCAAGACGCTCGCCGTGACCGGGGGCAAGCGCACTCCACTGGCACCGGATATTCCGACGGTCGCCGAAGCCGGCCTCCCGGGCTACGAAGTAACGGGGTGGTACGGACTTGCCGCGCCGGCCAGAACGCCCAAGGCGATCCTCGAGCATCTCAACGTCACCATGAACCGCGTGCTGCCCGAGTTGCAGGACCGCTACGCTAGTCTCGCGATGGATCTGGCCGGCGGCACGGCATCCCAGTTCGGCTCGCTCCTCACGAGCGAGCGGGAAAAATGGGCGCGGGTCGTGAGACTGTCGGGCGTCAAGCCCGAATGATCCGAGTCCGCGGCCACGCTCACTTTTTTTGCGAGGATGTGTCGAATTTAGTATCGATCAGGCAGCGATCGTGCGCCACGTGGCAGCTAGCCGCTCGGCGCCGCGCAGCGACAGCGCGTAAATGGTATAGGTCGGGTTGGCGGCGCCGCCCGTCGGGAAGATGCCCGGCCCGGCGACGTAGAGATTCGGTATCTCGTGGGTCTGCCCGAAGCTGTTGACCACTGAATTGCCGGCGTTCGTCCCCATAATGGTGCCACCCATCAAGTGGACAGTCGGGATATTGCCGCGGCCGGACCAGGATTCTTTCGCGCCCGCCGCCTTGGCGACCCGCAGTCCCTCCTCGAAATTGGCGTTCCACACACCCTCGACGTCCTTGTCGTAGCTGTGGGTGATCCGCGCGCGCGGCATGCCGAACTCGTCCTTGTCGGTCGTCAGCTCGACCCGGTTCTCGACGTTGGGCAATTCCTCGCCGAAAGCGTTGATGCGGGTCAGGCCGCGCACCGCGCGCTTCATGAACGCCCACAGCTCCGGGCCGAACAAGTCGAGCCGCGCGTTGGCTATGCCGCCCAAGGCGCTTGGCTTCAGCGCGGAGCCGCAGACGATGAACGTGCTGCCGAACGCGTCCTTGTGGCTGGTTTTGCCGTAGCGGTCATACGACATGTACTGCGCGCCGGTGGTGCCCATGTGGCTTTCGACGTTCTCGTCGAAGATCGCCCACGTGCCCGACGCGAAATGCGTCATCATGTATTTGCCCACGAGGCCGCTCGAATTCGCGAGCCCCTTCGGGTGCTTGCCATTGGCCGAGTTAAGCATGATGCGCGGGTTCTGCGCCGCCCACGCCGCGAGCACCACGACGTTTGCCGGCTGGAATCGCTTCTCGCCGTTCCGGTCGTGATACTCGACACCACTGACGCGGTTGCCGGCGGCGTTGGCCAGCACGCGCGTGACCGTGCTCCACGGTCGCACCTCGGCGCCGGCCTTCCTCGCATCGCCCAGATAGGTAACAAGAGGATTGGAGAGCGCCCCCGTTGGACAGCCGACGTGGCACCAGCCGTCGTAAATGCATGCCGGCCGCCCTTTGTAGTCGGTCGAATTCATGCCGACTGCCGCCGGGACCATGCGAATGCCGACCGCCTCGAAGCCCTTCAGCCAGATGTCGCCGTTACGAAAGGTCTTCATCGGCGGCATCGGATACGGCGCGCCCGCCGGCCGCCAGATCTCCTCGGCCTTCGCATCACCCGATACCCCGACGTCGCGCGCGACTTTGTCGTAGTACGGCGCCAGGTCCTGGTAGGAGATTGGCCAGTCCAGCGCGCGGCCATGCTCGCTCTTGACCTTGAAATCGTTCGGCAGCAGGCGCGGGAAATTTGCGAAGTAATGCAGCGCGGCGCCGCCGACTCCCCAGCCGGACTGATTGCCATAGGCGACGGGATGCCGGCCCTCGAGAATGAATGGGCCGCCGGCGTGCTTGAGGCGCCGCCCCCAGGCATCCGAGCTGATGAGATCTCCGGATTTCCAGTCCGGACCCTGTTCCAGAATGATCACCTTCTTCCCGGCTTTCGCCAGCACCGCGGCATAGACCGAGCCCGACGCGCCCGCGCCGACGATGACCGCATCCACTTTCTCGGTCCTGGCCATCTCACCATCTCCTCTCGGGTGCGATGTGCGCCATGTAGGGGATGCCGAGAGCCTCGTACCCTTCCATGGTGCCGAAGACCACGTCGACGGCGTCGCTGCGCGTCACGAAATACGCGAACGGGGCCGGAGGTCCCTGCCACCCTTCGAGCTTGTTCACGCGCATCTGGTCGACGAACTCGCGCTGCTCGGTCGCGCTGAGCCGTGCGAAGAAGCGCCCGTGGCGCGCTTCGCTCGACTGGTCGATCGCGGCGATCACGGCCCGGTAGAAATTCACATAGGGCGGCTTGACGTTGAGGGTGCGCGCCTCGAGCAGCGCCTCCTCCGGCGGCACGGAGAGCTGGTGATCGATGAAGTGTGAAATTCCCGCCGCGCGCGCGCCGGGAACGAGCGTCTCTCCCAGTGCTTCTATCGTCTCGGCTTCGCCCGCCTTGAGCAGGCGAAACGGCACACCCTGCGCTCGGGCTTCCCGGGCGGTGAGGAGGACCTGCGCGCCACCGACGGTAAACGCGAGTGCACCGAGCGCCGCGCCCCGCATGAAGTCTCGTCGTTTGATACCGTCCATGTCGATCCTCCCCGAGGGATGGTTTTTGCTTCCTCCTTCCGCCCTCCTCTTCAAACGAGCGCGCCCGGCTGCTTGAGGTAGCGATTCTTGATCGCGTCGAGCGCCCAATAGGTCAGCGCGCCGACGGTATTGGTCGGGTTGTATCCCGCGTTCTGCGGAAACGCGTTGGCCCCGATCACGAAAACGTTGGATACGTCCCAGCTCTGCAGATACTTGTTGACGGCGCTCGTGCCAGGATCGAGGCCCATGGCGGCACCGCCGGTGTTGTGAGTGCTTTGGTACGGCACGATCGTGTAGTGGCCGGCGCGCGGCTCCGCGTGCACGTGCTGGGCGCCGGTCGCCTTGGCGATCTGCTCCATCTTGCCCGCGATGAAGGCCGAAGCCCGATGCTCGTTCTCGCGCCAGTCGAACGTCATCCGCAGCAGCGGCAGGCCCCACGCGTCGCGATAGGTGGGATCGAGGTCCAGATAGTTGGTGCGGTAGCTGTTGCAGCCGGTCTCGTTCTGGATGGTGAAGGAGCGGTTCCAGTACTGGGCGACCGCCTTTTTCCAGGCTGGTCCCCAGCGAGGCGTGCCGTGGGGCACGGGCCGGCTTTCGATGGGGTTCGATCCGCCAGTGCCGACGACCGTGCGGCCGCCGCCCACGAAGCCCAGCCCCGAGTGATCGTAGTTGTCCCCATTGAAGTCGTCGATCGCGATGCCCATCCCGCCGGCGCCCATGAACTGGTTGAATATCCTGTCCTCGAAATTGAGGGCGACGTGGGTCACGACCTGATAAGCGTAGTTGCGGCCGACGATGCCGCGGTTCGCGACGGGATCGTATGGCTCTCCGATACCCGAGAGCATCATCAGGCGCACGTTGCCGAACACGTAGCCCATGAGGAGCACCAGGTCCGCCGGCTGCTCGAGCTCGCGCCCCTGCGCATCCACGTAGGTCACGCCGGTTGCGCGCTTGCGCGTCGAGTCGAGGTTCACCTTCATGACCCGCGCGTGCGTGCGCAACTCGAAATTCTTGTCGCCCATCAGCACCGGCAGCACCGCGCTCTGCACGTTGCCCTTCGCGCCGACCTCGCACGCGTACGAGCTGCAGAACCCGCAGTGCACGCACGCATTGATCGTGGCCCCATAGATGTTCTTGTAGGCGCGCGTCGCGGTCGCCGAGGGCACCGGGAACGTGTGGTAGCCCAGCGAATTCGCCGCTTCCTGATAGACGTGCCCGGCGTGTGAAACCGGATGCGGGGGATTCGGATACTCGCGCGAGCGGGGGCCCTCGAAGGGGTTGCCGCCCGGCTGAATCTTGCCCTTGAGGTTGCCCGCCTTGCCGCTGATGCCGTAGCAGTACTCGAACCGGTCGTAATAGGGCTCCAGGTCGCCGTAGGTGACGCCCCAGTCCCGGCTCGTGCAGTCCGTGGCGAATGCCTCCTTGCCGTAGCGCGCCTCGGAGCGGCTGCGCATCTCGAAATCCCACGGCAGAAAGCGCCACGTCGCCCCGCCCCAGTGCACGGCCGCCCCGCCCACGCCCTCCCCGGGCTTGAACGAGCCCAGCTGGCGCATCGGCAGCGCCGTCTCGTTCGGCCGGTTGCGAAACGTCAGCGTTTCGCGCGACAGATCCTGCATCAACGCGTTGCGCCGGCCATACTTGAGCCCGTCGTGCGCATGCGGCATCGCGGCGCTCGCGGTATCCCGGTACTCGCCGCGCTCGAGCGCCACGACCTTGACCCCGGCATCGCACAGCTCCTTCGCCGCGATCGTGCCCGTCAGTCCAGCGCCGACGATCACGACGTCGGTCGGCTTGAGTCTGGTGATGGCCATGGCTCAATCCTTTGCGCTCAATTTCACGTGTATCGGATGACCGTGCTCGTCGAGCTCGGCGACCCGGTTCTCGACATCGAGGATGGAGACGGGCTCGACGCGGTACGGGGTGTTGTGGCGGGCGATATAGCCCGTGTACACCGCTGCGACGCCGGGAAATCCCACCAGCTTCCAGCCCACTTTGTCGCGATTGCCCCCGTACATGGGATCCGCGAAGAAGCTTTCGATCGTATTGGAGTGCAGCATGGCGAAGAACGAGCGCGAGGGGACGCCGGGAAGCTCCACCTTTCCCGCTTCCAGGGCGTGCAGCACCTCGTCCTGTTCGGCTCCGGCGAGCTTGTCGAAAGTCATGCCGTAGCGCTGACTGCAGTACGCATTCGTGTCACGTATGCCGGCGCGGTAGACCTCCTGCGGCGTATGGGGCAGCTGGTAACCCTGCTGCGGCATTGCCTCGGGCCAGGGTCCCTGGCGATACTGCCGGCCCATGGTTCCCCAGGAGCTGGCGAGCTGCCCGTCGATGAAGTAGGCGGCGCCGGCTTCCTTCGCGCCCGGCCCCAGTTCGTCGGCGGGTATGAGGCGCGCGGCCGCCGCTTCGATGAAGTCGAATTCCGCCTGCGAGAGGAAGTGCCGGGTCTGGCCTACCGTCTGCGCCGGGCGGGCAACTCCTGGAGACTGGGCAACGTGGTGAGTGTGCTGCGCGGCGACTTCGTTCGCGCCCAGCGCGGCAGGCACTCCGGCCGCTCCCAGCGCCGTCATCTTCTTGAGAAAGCCCCTGCGTCCGGGTGGATCGTGGTCCATGCCGACCTCCTTGCAGAAATAACGACTTGCGGCCGGTAGTAGGCCGCGCGCACCTTTCAATTCGTCTCCAGGGAGGCAGCGCTGCCGCAGTCGACCTGCAACAGCTTTCTCAACTTTGTTATCCGCTCATCATAGGCCCGCGATAGTGGCGCTGCAATGCGGGACCACGATGGATCAAGCGCGCCATCTCGCGGTTAAGAATCTGGTGGCTGCGGGGTTGCCATCGGGCGAGGAAAGACGCATCCTGATGAAAAAAAGCAGGTCATCCGAGGAATGCAGTCAGCGGGTGATACCACCTCCCGCTGACCGGTCACGTCAGAGAGGGGATCCTATGTACCGGATGACAAGTCGGTCTCTTTTGCTGCTCGCTGCGTGCCTCCTAGTGGCGCCCGGGAGCCACTCCCAGGTACAAAGCCCGGGCGCTCGGGCGACTGGCACAACAGTTTACGAAGGGGCACGGCTCATCACGGGCGACGGCAGCCCGGTCATCGAGAATTCCGCATTTGTGGTCGAGAACGATCTTTTCACCCGTGTCGGCCGGCGGGGCGAGGTGCAGGTTCCAGCCGGCGCCGCGCGCGTCGATCTCACGGGCAAGACCGTAATGCCGACGATGGTCGATCTTCACGGCCACATCGGGTACCAGGATGTCGCCGCGGGCACCATGTCGAAAGAGATGTTCACCCGCGACAATCTCATCGACCACCTGCAGCGTCTCGCGTATCACGGGGTCGGCGCCATCGTCGGTGTCGGCGATCTGGTAAGCCGCGCGGATGGACGCGGCGGCCGGACTCCCTGGGGCGACGTGCCGTTGCGAGTGCGGGAGGAAGTCGTTCCGGATGCGGCGTTGTTTCGCACGACCGGCGCGGGTATGGCGTGGCCGGGCGCCGGGGCCCAAGGTCATCCGTCGCGCGTGGACATCATGTACCCCGTCACCACCGCCGAGGAAGCCAGGGCGGCGGTTCGAGACTACGTGGTCATGAAACCCGAGTTCATCAAGATCTGGGTGGACGACAGGAACGGCAGAGTGAAGACGCTGACGCCGCCGCTCTATCGGGCGATTATCGACGAGGCGCACAAGCACAATGTCCCTGTCGGCGTCCACAACGTCACCCTGGCGGACGCCAAGGAGCTGATGCGGGCGGGCGTCGAGGGCTGGCTGCACGTGCCGGTGCGCCAGGGCGAGGAGCCCGACGATGAGTTGATCACTATAGTCAGGGAGCGGATCGCCAGGAATTTCCGGCCCAACATCTGGATGACGCCGAACCTCAGGTCGGCGTGGATGAGCACTCAGGGCGGCGGCCGTCCGGCGTGGCTCGACGACGCGCTGTTGCGCGCAACTTACTCTCCGCAGCAAATCCAGGAGCATTGGGGCGGCGCGCTGGCGAAGATGACGCCGGAACAGGTTGCGCGCGCGCGCCGGAATTTCGAGCACGACGCACGCAATGCGATGAGGCTCAGGGCCGCGGGCATCCGGGTCGTCATGGGAACCGACACCGGGCAGACCCGCTTCTGGATCGGCTATTTCAACCACATGGAGCTGGAGAGTCTCGTGGCTATGGGGCTGACGCCGTCCGAGGCGATCGTCGCAGCGACCCGCGACGGGGCCGACATCATGCGGCTCAATACCGGGCTCGTCGCGCCGGGGAGAAGCGCCGACTTCATCGTCCTCGACGCGAATCCCCTCGAAAACATCTCCAACTCGCGCCGGATCAACAAAGTCTACCTGCGGGGCCAGGAGGTTCAGCGTGCAGCGCTCGCGGCCAAGTGGCAGGCGGGGTTTCGCGCGACATCGGGGCAATAGCTCGCCTCGGGCGCCCGCACGATTGGACGCGGACCGGTAGCTTGCACGCGAAGGTAACCACTCATCACGACCAACAAGGAGGAGCCATCATGCGCCATGTATATCGAATGATCGTCGGCCTTGCGGCGGCGACCGTCGTCGCGGCGATGCTCTCGCAGCACGCATACGCACAGGACAATCCGTATCGCATCGAAGAGGGCTGGGGAACGCTCCCCGACGGCAGGAAATGGGGCGGGACGATCGGAGTCGATATCGACCGCAACAGCAACATCTGGGTCTTCGAGCGCTGCGGCGCGTCCAACTGCGAAGGCTCGAGCCTGCCGCCCATCATCCAGCTCGATCCGTCGGGCAAGGTATTGAGGATGTTCGGCGCGGGAATGTTCAATCAGCCGCACGGCTTCCACGTCGACCGGGACGGCAACGTCTGGGCGAGCGATGCGACGGGTAAGGACGGCAAAGGCCACCAGGTCTTCAAATTCAGCCCGGAAGGCAAGGTGCTGATGACCCTGGGCAAGGCGGGCGTCGCCGGCGACGGGCCGGACACGTTCAACCGCCCCTGCGACGTCGTGACCGCGCCAAACGGCGACATCTTCGTCGCGGACGGGCACGGCGGGGATTCCAACGCGCGCATCGTCAAGTTCTCGAAGGACGGGAAGTTCATCAAGGCGTGGGGCAAGAAAGGCTCGGCGCCCGGAGAGTTCGACACGCCGCACGCGATTGCCATCGACTCCAAGGGCAGCATCTTCGTCGGCGACCGCGCCAACAACCGCATCCAGATCTTCGACCAGGACGGGAAATTTCTCCAAGAATGGAAGCAGTTCGGGCGCCCGAGTGGCCTCTTCATCGACCGCAACGACATCCTCTACGTGGCCGACCATCAGTCCGACGCAAAGAACAACCCGGGCGTGAGACCGGGCATACGCATCGGCAGCGTCAAGGACGGAAAAGTCATCGCGTTCGTCCCGGCTCTGGGCCCGGCGGAGAAGCCCACCAGCGCGACCGAAGGCATCGCGGCCGACGCCGCGGGCAACCTCTACGCGGGCGAGACCGGCACGAGGAATCTGAGGAAGTATGTGAAAAAATGACGTTGCTGTCGCTGGTCGTCGAAGACCATGTTGAGCGCTTACCTACTTGCTATGTGCAGGCACTCTAAAAACAGCAGAACCGCTTCCGTCTGGAGTCCGCGCGATGATCTCGTATCGACGGCCAACCTCCAGCGTTGCGGCAGGCACCTTTACGGCAAACCCCGGTGGTGATTCCCCATAGGGGATTTTTATTACGCTGACAGTCTTACCGCTTGCTGTGATTTGCCAAACGACTCGCGCACGCTGTCCTTCCTCGCGTGCTTCCGCATTGCGTTGCCCTTCTTCGAAGTGCTCTAGGACGAAAAGCTCAGAAATCGCCGTACCACCACTAGAAACAGTTGACTGCGAGCCAAGAACAAATAGCGGAACATTGCGACTCGTCAAGTCCACCGAAACGTCAAATGTCTCTTCGCACCCCGCTAGAATAAACAGGGCACCAAGACCGACGACCGCAACGAATTGCCTGGAAAGACCGAGAGTCATTCTTATTTGCCCGGGGAACCTTGTTGACCAGCCCCGCCACCGCGGCCGGTATATTTGCAGATGTCATTTGTGCACTGTATTGCCCAGACCGTAAGGATCCAAGATCGACTCAAACTCTCTTCTCTCGCCAGCACCGGATGTTCCAGTTGCGCCCTTGGTGAAGTAATTTTGAACAATGAACGAAAAAAGGTCAGACTCGATTGAAAACCTGAAGGGTCAGACTCGAATGCCCTGGCAAGAACAAATAGGGTTGGTGTACTGAACCTCTTTTCAGTCAACAAGGAATTTCATCCGCGTTCATCTGCGTTTATCTGCGGCCAATCCTGCTATTGTTGGCTACAAAAAAGCTTGCCGAAAGCCTCATTTCCCCTGGGCGTGATGGTGACCGCACGCGAGCGCCGCGTGCGCAGGATCCAGCCGCGAGCAACGTAAAGGTCGAGCAGTGCGGCGCCCAGGGCCCCGCCAAGGTGCGGGCGCCGCTGGGTCAGGTCGACGCACGCACGCGCCAACACGCGCCGCGTCCCGCGCGCCGCCGCGAGATCGACATCGAGCGCGGCGAGCTTTTTCTCGCCGAGCCGGGTCACGCAGTAGTCCCGTCTCTCGGCTATAAGCCAGCGCGCCTTCAGCATCCCCTCGCATATCTGCACCGCCGCCTCGCCCGCCAGATGATCGTAGCAGGTCCGCGCGCGCAGAAACTGGATGGACACCGACTTCGAAGGCAGCGGACCGCGCGGCGCCCGGGGCAGGATCGCCACGCTGAGCGAGGCGAGGCTTTCGATCGCATCCGCCACCTGGGCGCTCGCGATCCGGAAATAGCGATGCCGCCCCTGGGCTTCCGAAGTGAGCAGGCCGCCGTCCACGAGCTTCCCGAGGTGCGCGCTCGCCGACTGCGCTGAGATATTGGCGGTATAGGCGAGCTCGCCTGCCGGGCGCATCGTGCCGTCGATCAGCGCTCTCAATATCCTGGCGCGCGCCGGATCTGCCAGTAGGTTGGCGATGCGCGGGATGTTCGGCTCGTCATCCATATTTCACCTTACCATGAAACGTGCAGGTTACACCGTGCGGATAATGGCTGTCCATATCCTTGCACGGGAGTGCGATGCGCCCGTTCGTGATGCTCGTCATGATCACCGCGTTGAGCCAGTTCCACCGCGCCTGCCTGGGCGTGGTCGCGCCGGAGCTGACGCGCGACCTCGCCATGTCGCCCGAGCAGCTGGGAAGAGCCAGCGGCGCTTTCTTTCTCGCGATCGCCCTGGCGCAGGTGCCGGTCGGCATGCTCTTCGACCGGATCGGGCCGCGCCGAACGGTTACCGCCTTGACCGCTGTCGCAGTTGCCGCCGCGCTGTGGCAGGCCGCCGCGGCGACCGGAAGCCAGCTGATCGCCGCGCGTTTTTTCCTGGGCCTGGGTTGCGCCGGGAGCATCATGGGCGCGGTCACGTTGTGCGCCCTGTGGTACTCGCGCGAACGCATGAGCACGATGCTGAGCCGGGTGCTCGCGCTCGGTCAGACCGGGATCTTCCTCGCCGCCACGCCGCTTGCGTTGGCGAGTACGACCGTCGGGTGGCGCGGCGCATTTGCCGGCATGGCGGTGGTTACCGCGGCGGTGGGCGTGCTCTTCTATGCCTGGGTCGAGGACCGTCCCGCGCACCCCTCCTCCGCGGCTCAGCCGCCGGAGTCGCTCCGCGCCGTCGTGCAGGGCCTCGCTACGGTGTGGCGCACGGAAGGACTGTTCCCGGTGCTGGCGATTCACACCTTTGCCTATCCCGGCATGGCGATCGTGCTGGGACTGTGGGCCGGTCCCTACCTGGCCGACGTGCACGGCCTCGACGGCCCGGCGCGCGGTAACGTGCTCCTGGCGATGGCCGTCGCGCAGGTCACTGGTATTCTTGCGTACGGTCCGCTCGACCGTCTGTTCGACACTCGTAAATGGGTGATCGTCACAGGCGCCGTCGGAACCATAGCCTCGCTCGCCGCCCTCGCGATGATCCCCGGGCCTCCGCTCGGCGTGGCCGTCGCCCTGCTCGTGCTGTTCTGCGGCGTGACCGCCTATGCCGTCGTGATCATGTCGCACGGGCGCAGCCTGTTTCCGGATCGCCTGATGGGCCGGGGCATCACGACCGTCAACATCGCGCAGGTCGTGGGCCTCACGGTCTTGTCGGCAGTCACCGGCGAGATCGTCGGCGCATTTCCAGCCGAGGGCGTAGCGCGGCCCGAGGCCGCGTACCGCCACGTCTTCGGCAGCATCGCACTGGCGCTCTCCGTCGGTCTCGCCGTCTATCTGTTCGCGAAAGACGCCAAGCCCAGCCGGTCGGCTGTTCGGCCTTGACGTTGGCTGTGAGGGAGCTGCCCTGATGTAGGATGAACTTCAAAACTCAATTAGAGATACCCCGTGGCTGAAATCAGGGTTATGGCATCGGCAGCGTTCAAAGAGGCTTACCTCGAACTTGTTCCGCAGTTCGAGCGCGCCACCGGTCACAAGGTCATGACGATGTGGATACCGACCGTGGAGATGATGAGCCGCCTGAAAGGCGGCGAGGCAGTCGACCTGGTCATCCTGCCCGCCGCCATGCTCGACGACCTCATCGGGCTCGGCCGCATCGTCGACCGGGCCGATCTCGCCAGATCGGGCATCGGCGTCGCCGTGAAAGCGGGCGCGCCGCGACCGGACATCAGCTCGAGCGAGGCGCTCAAGCGGGCGGTGCTCGCGGCCCGGTCCATCGTGTACTCAACCGGCCCGAGCGGGATCTACCTCGTCGGGCTGTTTCAGCGCATGGGCATCGCCGATGCGATCAAGGGCAAGGTGAAGCAGGTGCAAGGCGAGCCGGCGGGCGCGTCGGTTGCGCGCGGTGAAGCGGAGCTGGGGTTTCAGCAAGTAAGCGAGCTGCTTCCCGTACCTGGAATAGACCTGATCGGCCCGCTGCCGCCAGAAGTACAGGAGATCACCGTCGTTTCCGCCGGGCTCCATGCGGACGCAAAAGAACCTGACGCGGCGAAGGCCCTGGTCAAGTTCTTCAGGGAGCCGGCCGCCGCTCCCGTCATCAGGAAGAAAGGACTGGAGCCGGCCTGACTTATGAGGGATGAGGGATGAGGGATGAGGGATGAGGGATGAGGGATGAACGGACAACCCCTCACCCCTCAATCATTACTCATTACGCTTTCTGCCCTTCCAGCAACAGCTTCACCACCTCGGGCACGATCGCCTTCGCGCGCTGATCGAGCTCCGCATCGCTCAGGTTCGCGATCGGATGAGGCATCTCGAGGAAACGAAACTCGGGAAGACCCCAGGTCTTGGCCATGGCGCGGCCCGTCGGCCGGAACGGCTGCGTGATGATGGACGCCGAGGGAATCCCGTGCTGTTCGAAAACGATACTGTCGAGCACACTGCCCGACGAGCACGACCCTCAGTCGCCTACCCCCGCGACGACGACGTCGCAGCTGGCTTTGTACTCGTCGATGATCTCGGTGTGCGGCGCGACGCCCGAGCTGTGCTTCTTGCGGATGATGTGCGCCTTCGCGCCGTGCTCTTTCTCGAGTATCGAGGCGATGCGCAGCAGCAGCTGGTCCGAGTTGTGCTTGGTGTTGTCCACCAGCCCGAGCCGCAGGCCGGAGAGCGACTTCGGCCGCGGCGCGTACTTGATGGTGCGCGGCGTGGCCTCCGTCGTAGGATCGAAGATCTGTATAGGCATGTTGCGCTCCTTTCTGGTTGCTTCATCACTTCTTCACTGCTTCACCCTTTGCCGCTTCACTTTTTCAATGATTCTTGATTTCCTTGGTGACGCTTTGCGACCCCTTCTTGCTGCCCCAGCCGGGTATGAACGCGGACTGCGAGCCGGCATTGCCGCCCGCCGCGATCACCAGCAGATCTTCCGGGCGCTCGACGATAGGAGACATCTCACGCTCGTCTCCGGGCTTCACGTCCCCCTTCATCATGTTGAAGCGCTTGAACTCCGCCATGCTGGACCGGGCGTTCTCGAATACGTATTTCTGGACCTGCTCGCGGCTCCACCCGGCCTTCTTGAAGGTCACCTGGTGCTCGCCGCCGAAGACCATCGCGTACTGCGGCTGGCGCGTCGCGCCGGCGGAGATCTTCATGTGCGCGCACGCCGTGGTCAGTATGCCTTCGGGAGACGCGCTCAGGCCGTTGTTGTACTGGTGCGGCGCCAGCGCCGCGAAAATCGTGACCGCGTTCTGGTCGCGGCGGAAGCCGCGGGTCGTATGAAAAGGCGGCCACGGGCTGTCGACTTCGTTCTCGGCGATGCAGTACGTGTATTTCCCGCCGTGGCCGAGGTTGCTGCGGTCGAGCTCGCCCGGCAGCGTGCCGATCGCGTTGCGCATGGTGAGCCGCACCGCGCGCCCGATCGTCGCGTTCGCGCGCCATCCGGGAGAGAACAGGTTGTGCCCGCTGTTGATGTCGAGCTCGCGCGCGATCGGCCCGTTTACCAGCATGAATACGGCCGAGCCGCCCGTGCTGGTCGCCGGGCCGTGGTAGCCGTAGAGCGGATCTCCCAGTGCCTCGACCGCCGCCATGACGATCGGCATGTACTCGGCCTTGCACCCGGCCATCACCGCGTTGATCGCCACTTTCTCCGCGGTCACCGAGAGCTGGCGGTTCTCGATGAAAGCGACCTGGAGCTGAGGCTCCACCCCAGCCGCCGCCAGCATGCCGACGACGCGCTCCTCGGTCGCGGGCACGACGGGAAAACCGTCGGTCCAGCCGTTCGTGTAGCAGAGTTCCATTGCGCCGGCCAGGTCGGCCGCGGTATGGCGTCGCGACGTAAGTTCCATGCTTTGCTCCCGTGGGTAAGTGTTGCGTGCTGCCGCAGGAATGAGGTTACTCCCCAAGTCCAACCTGTGTCGAGAATCGTCCGCCGTCCGCATTGCGGAAATTCGGTGCTGCGCCGCAGGGCCCCGACACGCGTCGGTGGACTCCAGTCGCGCGGCTGGAAGAAAATGCGGCTTCCGCCGGCAACTCGACGCCCGTAGAGATCGAGCACCCCCCGAGGATGGAGGACGGATGCGTATGTGGCATGCGATAGTTGCGGCCGTCGCTCTGGCCGGTCTGGCCGCTCCCCTTTGCGCGCAGAATCAACCGGGTCGCTCGATCCGGCTGGTCGTCCCGCAAGCGCCCGGGGGCACCAACGACACCCTGGGCCGCATCGTCGCCGACAGGCTCGCGGAGCGCCTCGGCCAGCAGGTCGTGGTCGATAACCGCGCCGGGGGAAACAGCCAGATCGGCTCTACCATCGTCGCGCGGGCCGTGCCCGACGGACGCACCTTGCTCATTACGGGTGCAGGGCACGCCATCAATCCGGCTCTCCAGAGCTCGTTGCCGTACGAAACCGAGCGCGATTTCGCTCCCGTGGGTCTCGTCGGCGGCGGTCCCTACTGGCTGGTCGTGCATCCCTCCGTCCCCGCAAAGACGGCGAGGGAGTTCGTGGCCTGGGTGAGGTCGCGGCCCGGCCAGGTGAATTGCGCTTCGGCGGGCGTCGGCAATCCCACGCATCTCGCGGCCGAGCTCTTCAACATGGCCACCGGCACCGACATGCGGCACATTCCGTACAAAGGCGGTGCCGCGGTACTGCCCGACCTGATCGGCGGCCGCGTATCGGCGTTTTTCTCGTCGATCACCACCGCCCAGGCGCACGTTCAGGCGGGAAGGCTCAAGTCCATCGCGGTGACCACTGCCAGGCGCTCGCCGTTCATTCCCGATGTTCCGACCCTCGGCGAGTCCGGCATCACCGGCGCCGAGGTGGACGGCTGGTACGGAATCCTGACGACGGGCAATACCCCGCGCGCGACGGTGACCCGCCTCAGCACCGGGCTGCGGCAGGTGCTGTCCGATTCGGCCACGCGCGAGGCGATAGAGAGACAGGGAATTACCCCTGCGCTTAACACCGCCGAAGAGTTCGCGGCGCTCATCCACAACGACATCGCCAAGTGGAAAAAGGTCGTGAGCGCGGCGGGCATCAAGCCCGAGTGACTTCCATCAGTCACGTTTTATCAGTCACGTGTTAGCACAGGAGACGATCGATGAGCACAGGCAAGGAAGCACGTTTCGTGGTCGCGCCGGAGCGCATGCCGGAAATCCCGGCTGCAAAGATGACCGAAGCGCAGAAGCAGGCAGTCGCCGAAATCAGCGCCGGCCCGCGCGGCGAGGTGAAAGGACCGTTCGTCGCGTTTCTGCGCAGCCCGGAGCTGATGCGCCGCGTGCAGAAGGTCGGCGAGTACCTCCGCTTCATGTGCCCGATCGACAAGCGCCTGGGCGAGTTCGCGGCGATCATAGGGGCCCGCGCGTGGTCGCAGCAGTTCGAGTGGTGGGCGCACTACCGGCAGGCGGTAGCGGCGGGCTTGAAGCGCGAGATCGCCGACGCCGTGGCCGAAGGCCGGCGTCCGGCAGGCATGGCAGAAGATGAAGAGATCCTCTACGACTTTCTGACCGAGCTCATCAATACCAAGGGCGTGAGCGACACGACGTACGCGCGCGCGGTCGCCAAGTTCGGCGAGCAGGGTGTGATCGACCTCACCAGCGTCGTCGGTTATTACACATTGCTCGCGATGGTGATGAACGTCGCGCGCACGGCGGTGCCGGAAGGCCCGTCTCTTCCGCTGCCGGCACTGCCACTCAGGGCGACTCCCCTGGTGACTAGAGACTAGGGACTTGAGACTAGGGATAAGGGCTGGAGATTGACCTGCTTGTACACCTTAATGTCCCTAGCATCGTTAATGCCTGCATGGGGAATTGGACACATCGAGACCTTGTGGCGTGGCGCGAAGCAATGAAGCTCGCTGAAATGGTGTATCGGGACACCGAGAGTTTTCCAAAGATGGAACGCCATGGCCTTGCGGCGCAGCTGAGACGTGCCGCGGTGTCAATCCCATCGAACATTGCCGAGGGTTCGGGAAGGAACTCGTCCAGAGAACTCTTTCAGTTTCTCGGCTTTACCTGCGGTTCTCTTGCAGAGCTCGAGACTCAACTTGAGCTTGCAACAAGGCTGGGATACCTCGAGGCAAGCAATCAAGTTGCGAATCAAGCAAACTTCGTTGGAAAGCTCGTCAATGGCTTGCGCAAGTCAATTAAGAAGCGAAGCAACCCCGGTCTCTAGTCCCTAGTCTCCAGTCTCTCATTCGCGTCAGTCGACGCGAATCCCGGCCGCCGCGGCGACTTTCTTCCAGCGCGCGAGCTCGGATTTGAGATACGCGGTGAATGCTTCAGGAGTGCTGCCGACGACCTCCGAGGCGTGCAGCTCGAATTTCTGCCTGACGTCCGGCAGGTGGACGATACGCACCGTTTCTTCGTACAGCCTGCGCACGATCTCCCGCGGCGTCCCCGCCGGCACGAGCACGCCTATCCATCCGGCGAATTCGTACCCGGGAATCCCGGATTCGGCGATGGTCGGCGTATCGGGCAGCGCCGGCGAGCGCTTCATCGTCGTCACCGCGAGGAGCCTCAGCTTGCCGTCCTTCACCAGCGGGAGCATGGATTCGGGCGTGCCGTACACATACTGGAGGCGGCCGCCGAGCAGATCGGGCATCGCCTGGGGAAGTCCCTTGTACTGCACGTGGACCACGCGTATGCCGGCCGTGAGGCGGAACAGCTCCCCCGCCAGATGGCTAGCCGAGCCGTTGCCCCCGGTGCCGTAATTCAACTGGCCGGGACGCGCCTTCGCGAGCGCCACCAGCTCCTGCACCGACTTCGCCGGTACCGAGGGATTGCTCGTCAGCACCAGCGCCTGCGAGACGACCTGGGTTACCGGGACGAAATCGCGCAAGGTTGCGACCGACAGCTTCTGGTACACGGCCTCGCGCAGCACCAGCGAGGAAGTCGTCACCATGACCGTATAGCCGTCCGGGATGGCCCGGGCCGCGATTTCCGCGCCTATCATCCCGGTGCGGTTGTCCACGACGACCTGCTGGCCCCACGAATCGGTGAGCTTCTGTCCGATGGCCCGCGCAACGGTATCGCCCCCGCCGCCGGGCACGGTCGGAACGATGATGCGTATCGGCCGGCCGGGATACTGCTGAGCGGGACACCAGCCCGGCGTCGCGGCAAGCACAAAAACGATCCCGTACGCAGCCCGTCTCGTATTCATCTCACTCGGCGCGCTGATGTCGGGAGAGCAAGAAAAGCCTCAACGCTGTTCGCCTTCCTTCGCGGATTCGCATCCTTCGTGTAAAGCTTTGGCGTTAACAAAAAAGGCCGCGCATCATGCGCGGCCCGTCACCCGTCACTCGTCACTCGACCTTGATACCCGAATCGGCCACGACCTTCCTGAACTTCGCGATCTCGCTCTTGATGACGGCTGCGAACTGCTCCGGCGTGTTGCCGATGGTAACGAAGCCGAGCGAGCTGAAGCGCCCCTTGACGTCGGGAGCCTCGAGCGCGGCGACCGCCTCGCGGTTCACGGCACGCACCACTTTGTCCGGCGTGCCGCGGGGCGCGAACAGGCCGTGCCAGATCTGGAAGTCATAGCCCTGCATGCCCTGTTCGGCGATGGTCGGCACGTTGGGGAGCACCGGCGAGCGCTGCGCGCTGGTGATACCGTAGGCCTTGAGCTTACCCGCGTCGATGTGCTGCTTGCTGGCGAGCGGCGTAAGGACCGATACGTCCACCTCTCCCGACAGGATCGCGATCTCCGTGGGCGAGCTTCCCTTGTAGCGCACGTTGTTCATCTTGAGCTGCGTCTGCGCCCACAGCGCATCGCCTGCAAGCTCGCCGGTTGCTCCTGCCACCCCGACGTTGAACTTGCCGGGCTGCCTCTTCGCGGCGTTGACGAAGTCCGTGAGCGAATTCCCGGGCACTTTGGGATTCGCCACGACGACCATGCCGCTCGTCACCAGTTGCGTGATCGGAACGAAGTCGCGCACGGGATCGTACGGCAGGTTGCGGTAGAGGCTCGGATTGATCGCGTGCGTGCCGCTGTTGCCCACGGCCAGCGTGTAGCCGTCCGGGGCTGCCTTGGCCGCGATGTCCGTTCCCGCGACCCCGTTCGAGCTGCCCCGATTGTCCGCTACCATGGCCTGCTTGAGCCCTTCGGTAAGCCGCGGCAGGATCAGCCGCACCGCCGTATCGGACGGACCGCCCGGCGGGACCGGAACGATGATGCGGATCGGCCGATTTCCGCTCAAACCTTGAGCGGAAATGTATGAAGGAAACAATGCAGCACAAAGCAGGGCTGCGACGATTTTCAACAGCGCTCTCATCCGTCCGAACGGGTCATCCCTCATCCTTCATCCCTCATCCTTCCAGATTGCGGCTATGCGGCAAACTGCAGCCTGGCGAGATGGGCGTAAAGCCCGTCCGCGTTGAGCAACTCCTGGTGGTTGCCGACGGCATGGATGCGTCCGCGATCCAGGACGATGATGCGGTCGGCGTTGCGCACGGTCGCCAGGCGGTGCGCGATCACGATCGTCGTGCGCCCGCGCGCGAGCCGCTCCAGGGCCTGGGCAATCTGGCGCTCTCTCTCCGCGTCGAGCGAGCTCGTCGCCTCGTCGAGCAACAGGACGGGGCGGTCCGCGAGCAGCGCCCGCGCGATCGAGATGCGCTGGCGCTGTCCGCCGGAGAGCTTGACGCCACGCTCGCCGAGATCGGTATCGAACCCATGCGGCAGGCGCTCGATGAATTCCAGGGCGTGCGCCGCCGCGCACGCGTCCCGCACCATGCTGTCCGAGGCATCCGGGCGGCCGAACCGCACGTTCTCCGTGATACTCCCGGCAAAGATCACGGGATCCTGCGGCACCAGCGCGATCGCACGGCGCAGGTCGTGCGGATCGCAATGCCGGAGGTCCGCGCCGTCCAGCAGGACTCTGCCGTGCGACGGATCATAGAACCGCAGGATCAGCGCGAAGATCGTCGACTTGCCCGCTCCCGACGGGCCGACCAGCGCGATCCGCTCTCCGGGATCTATCGTGAAAGAGACGGGCCCGAGCGCGGTCACCTCCGGGCGCGCGGGATAGGCGAAGACGACCTCGTCGAACCGGATTGCCCCGGTCACGCGCGACGGCAGCCGTATCGGCGGCGCGGCGACCTCGAGCTCGGGTCGAATGTCGAGCAGCTCCATCAGGCGCTCGGTCGAGCCCGCCGCGCGCTGGATCTCGCCCCACACTTCCGAAACCGTGCCGGCCCCGCTCGCCACCACGGCGGCGTAGAACACGAAAGCCGAGAGCTGCCCGGCTGTGAGCCGACCCGCGAACACGTCGTGGCCGCCTATCCACAGGATCACGCCGACCGCGCAGAATCCGATCAGCATCACGGAGGAAATGAGCCACGCTTTCACGCGCACGCGATGCACACCCGCGGCACGCGCCGCATCGACCGCCGCGGAAAACTGCGCCCGGGTGCGCGTTTCGTGGCCATAAGCCTGGACGGTCCGGATTTCGTGCAGCGACTCGTCGACGAGCGACGACACGTCGGCCACGCGGTCCTGGCTGACGCGCGAGAGGCGTCGCACGCGCCGCCCCATCACGAGGATCGGCACGACCGTCGCCGGTATGCCGAGCACGATGAGCGCGGCGAGCTTGGAGCTGGTCATGAACAGCAGCACCAGCGCGCCCAGCATCATCAGCGAATTGCGCAGGAACATCGAGAAACCGAACCCGATCACCTGCCGGATCTGCTCGGTGTCATTGGTGAGACGCGAGGCGACCTCGCCGGTGCGAGCGGAATCGAAGAACGCGGGCGACAGCGTGAGGACGTGGCCGAAGACCGCCGAGCGCAAATCCGCGACGATCCGCTCACCGACGCTCATCATCAGGTAGAAGCGCACCCAGGTCGCGCCCGCCAGCACGACGGACACCGCGACCACGGCCGCGAGTGCGGCGTTCAGGAGGCGGGGATCACCGCCGCCCAGTCCGGCATCCACCACGTGCCGCAGCCCTTGTCCCAGCGCGAGCACGCAGCCGGCCGCAACCATGAGTGCGGCGAGCGCGACGCCTATCCGACCGCGATAGGGCAGCAGGAAGCGGCCGAGGCGCGCAAGGTGGTGGATGTCGCCCTTTGCTGGCGACGCGAACGAGGAACCCATGGCCATGGCCCATCCTAACATCAAAAAAACCTTTGCCTCCGCCAGCTTTTATTCCTGACAAATCAGTGCGATGACAGATCCACTCCGGCGTTCAGCCGTTCGCCCGTCACCCGCTGGCACGCAGATTGATATTCGTCGGGTCCGGGCGTAGCATGAATCTGCAACTCCAAGTACGGCAGCAAGGGAAACTGTCTACCTTCTGGACATGGAAAGGAGGTTGTAATGTGCTACGAGTATGACTGGATGCAAAAACCACAAGCAGACGAGGCAACGCGCAGAATCAAGGAAAAGGCCGACGAACTGACAAAGCAGAACAACCCAGCGCCGCCCAAACCGGCGGAGTCGCCACGCACCAAGGAACAACCCGTTCCGGCCTGATCAAAAAAACCCCGCAGAAGCGGGGTTTTTGTTGACCTGCACGGTTCAGCTGCCGAATAACTTGAGCTCCGTTTTCAGATAACCGAGGTGCATCACTCGTCACCCGTCACTCGTCACCCGTCACTCGACCTTGATTCCCGACTGCTTGATCGCACGGCCCCATTTTTCGCGCTCGCTCTTGAGGTGAACCGCCAGCTCCCGCGGCGTGCTGCCGATCGCGTCGGTGCCGTCGGTCGCGAGGCGCGATGCGATGTCAGGTTGATTCAGCGTCCTCACGATCTCGCGGTATAGCCGCTCGACGACAGCCTGCTGCACGCCGCGCGGTGCCAGCATGGCATGCCACTGCGTTACTACGAAACCGGGGATGCCCGCTTCGATCATCGTCGGGATCTCGGGCGCGGACTTGGCTCGCACCGCGCTCGTCACGGCCAGGGCGCGCAGCCGCTGCGCTCGCATCAAGGGAAATCCGGATGCGAGTATGACCAGCGTCATTTGCACGCGGCCGGCCAGCATCTCCGGGTACGCGGCCCCCATGCCCTTGAACGGCACGTGGACCATGTCCGTGCCGGTCATCGTCCGCAGCAGCTCGGTCGCAAGGTGTATCAGCGAGCCGTTGCCGGTCGAAGCATAGTTGAGCTTGCCGGGATTGGCTTTTGTATAGGCGATCAGCTCGGCCACCGATTTCACCGGCAGCGCAGGGTTGACGAGCAGCACGTAGGGTCCCGCGGCGACCTGCGAAACCGGCGTAAGGTCGCGGAGAATGTCGTACGGCACCTTGACCAGCATGGAGTGCACCAGCGAAGTCGCGCTCATGAAAACCAGGGTGTAGCCGTCCGGCGCGGCATTCACCGTGAGCTCCACGGCGATCGAACCGCTGGCCCCCGGCCGGTTGTCCACGACGACGCTCTGGCCGAGGTACTCGCCGAGCCTGGGAGCGATCAACCGCGCGACGAAGTCGAGGCCACCTCCCGTCCCCGAAGCGACGAGTACCCTGATCGGCCGCGCCGGATAGTCTTGAGCCGGTAAGCCTGGACTCAAGACCGTCAACAGGAACGCCAACGAAAAGAGCGAGGCGCGCTTCATCGATTCATTGGTCCTGCGATCGTGTTTCCGGCACTCCTGAATTGTCGCCTGCCTGAATGCGGTGGACAACACCGCAACCATGGCCCTGCTCCGTGGTAGATTCGGCAGGCCCGATCGAGAGGGGTTCCATGGACCAAGCGCTCTGGGTTACGTGGTACGACCTTCCCGACTCCGATCGGGCGGCCTACCTCGCATGGGTTCACGGCGCATACATCCCGAAAGTCGTGGAACGACCAGGTGTGCTGTGGGGCGCCCACTACGCATCCGAAGAGAACGTCGTGCCGTTGGGTGGCGGCAAGGGCCGCGTCAGCCATGTCAAACCCGATTCGATCCCGGGCGGGGACCGCTATATTTTGATCTTTGGCGCGGAGAACGCCGACGCCTTCGCCAGTCCGAGCCCGCGCCGGTTTCACGCGCAGCTGCCGGAAGGAGATCAGGCGATGCTTGCGTTGAGAACCGGCGAGCGCGTCAACGTCATGCTCGAGGAAACACGCGTATACGGACCCGAGGCGAGACTGCCCGAATCCGACGGCGCGCCCGCCCCGTGCATACAGCTCGGCAGCTTCAATTCCGGCTCGTACGAAGACGAGGATGAGCTCGCTGCCTGGTACGCGCAATGGCGGCTGCCGTCACTCAGAACCTTGCCAAGGGGTGGTGCGGGTCCGGAAGCTGGTTTCGATTTCCGGCTGGGCCAAGCACGCGTGTTGTTACGAATTTACCTCGGTGGAAGCCCGCAACGAGCACTTCATCTACTACGAGCGCGGCCACCCGGAGATGGAGGCCTGGTCGAAGCGGGCCGTGAAGAACCTCATCCACGCCCCCGGCTCGCCCAATCTCGCGCGGCGCATCTGGCTTGCCGTTAAATAGCGTCTCAGATAGTGCGTCCCAGCTGATGCGTTTCAGATAAAGCGTCCCGATAGTGCGTCCCATACACGGCGTCCGCCTCCAGAACCGCTGCAAGCACGCCCCATCCGGGACGTTGCACCTGAGACGATTTACCTGAGACGCTGTATCTGAGACGCTGTATGGCTCACGGGCATGCCTTCGAACCCGGGTTCGGGCACCAATCAGGGCTGTTCGAAACGCCGACCGATAGAATGCCGCACCCCGCAACGAGCAGACAAAGCGCAAGAGCGAGGCCAAGCCGGCCGCGCCCGATTCGTGCTCGCTGACGATCGTTCATGCCCCTCTAACCGTATCCGGCAGTGCTCGTCCCCGCATTATCTCTCCCGCGCCCGCATGGAAAAAGCGAGTAAGGCGATGGTGACGGCGAGCAGCACGAGCGCGCTCAAAGCGAGCGACCAGTGTATGCCGATCAGGGCACCGACAACGCCGACCGTGATGCCGCTGAACGCGCGCAATCCGTTGTTGGAGAGATAGTAGAGCCCGATCAGCCGGCCCCGCAGCTGGGGCGGCGCCTCGAGCTGTATCAATGCCTGGATCATCGCTCCATACGCCAGGAACAGAAAACCCGACACGAACATGAGCGCGACTGCGATCGGATAGCTCGTCGCGACGGCGAATCCGGCGATGCTGATGCACCAGAGTATGACGAGCACGATCGCAGTGCGCGGACTGGGCTCGAGCAGGCCGCCCTTCGCCTCGAGCGACAAGCCTGCCGTGAGCGCTCCCGCGGCGTTGGCAGCCAGCAGGACGGCATAGGAAAAATCGGCTTTCTCGGTACCGAGGTCATGCGCATACTCCGGCATCTGAGCCTGAAACGCGTTGCCGACCAGGAGCGAGGCCGCGCCCGCCAGAAGTATCATCGAAAAGATCGTGCGGTTTCCGGAAGCTTCGCGCAGCACGGCAAGCGTGTCCGCGAGCCCGGTCGCGCGCGCCGGCGCGCTCGATTGCCTCCTCGCGGCGCCATACGGCGCTTTCCACAGCCACAACACCAGCGGCAGGTAGATGAGAGCGTTTGCCAGCAGGCCCATCGCGGGGCCGAGCAGTAGCATGAGGCCGCCGCCAACCGCCGGGCCCAGCAGTATTCCGAGCTGGCGGCTCGTGGCGTTGAGCCGCACCGCGCTCACGATGTGCTCCCGGCCGACGATGTCGTGCAGCAGCAACTGGCTCGCCGGAGACCACAGCACCCCGGCCATTCCGTGCACGATCAGGAGGACCGCCGCGTGCCACATCTGTATCGTGTCCGTGAGAAACAGCAGCGCCCACGCGATCGAGACCGCCATGAACAGGAATTGCGCGAGCTGAATGATGCGCCGGGAGTCGTAGCGATCCGCCAGGGCACCGAAATAGACCGCGAACAGCAGGAACGGCAGCCAATGGCTCAGCACCGCGAATCCCGCCAGAGCCGGAGAGTGGAATTTCTCGAACATGACCCAGTAGCTGATGACATGCTCGATGTTGTCGGCCATCATCGCGGCGGCCGAGGTCAGGAGGTAGCCGCGGAAGCCCGGATGGCGCAGCGCCGCGAAGGAGCGCAGCGGCGCCCCGGCCGGTTCGGCGCGCGAGGCCGCGCCCTCCTTCTCGCCGCCTGAGGGTAAGCGGGCTTTGTTCACGCGAAGAGTCTATCGTCGCCCGCCGGCGCGATGAGCTCCGGACCATCATTTTTCGCGCTGTTGACGCGCAAGCCGACCGGATATGCCCTCATCTCCTCCGCCGGATAGGGCTTGAGCAGTTGTCCGAGCGCGGCCGTGTCTGAATTCCTGGGATCGAGCCAGGCGTCGTAGCCGATCGCGTGGAGTATTACCGTCATGCGGTCGTAGAGGTTGCGCACAAGCTCGTTTGCTTCAGTCGTGATGATCGTAAAGTTTTCGATCGGCGCAGCGCCGCCCTTGCCCGGCCAGAATTCGGAACTCGATCCGCTCCCGGTTCTTGCGGGAGACCGGTCCGTAGGTGGCGTAGCGGCCGCACATGCCTGAGTGACGGGTGACGGGTGACGGGTGACGACCGACGAAGGCGGTGCAGCGAAGATGAACGTCCCTCATCCCTCATCCTTCATCCCTCTTCCCTAGACTTTCCTCGTGCGTTCCTGGGCGATGCGGATCGGCGGCACCCAGGGATTCTCCGCCCACGCAACGCCCGTTCGGGCCACCTGCGCATCGATGAGGTACGGCTTGCCGTCCATGGTCGCTTTGCGCGCCCGATTCAGCGCTTCCTTGAGCTGCGCCGGCGCCGCGACGACTTCTCCGTCGACCCCGAAACCTTTTGCGATGTACGCCATGTTCATGTCCGGATCGCCGAGATAGTCGTGCACGAATTGCCCGGTGTTGACCATGCGCCCGCCTGCGACCTTTTCGACGACTCGGCTGTGCGGGCCGGAATAGGCATGATTGTTGTAGACCACGATAATCACGGGAAGGTGCAAGCGCGCCATGTTCCACAGCGCCGTGGGGCCGAAGACGAACGATCCGTCGCCGACGAGACAGATCACCTGCCGGTTCGGGCGGGCGAGCTTCACGCCCGCCGCCGTGCCGACGCCCGACCCCAGGTGGGCGCCGTAGTAGAAGAAGAGCTCGCGTCCACCCAGGGGATTGAACCCGAAGCTGTGCAAACCGATCGACCCCGCTTCGTGGACGACGATCGCGTCCTTGTCGGCGAACTGCGCGATCTCGTAGGTAACCCGGTCGGCGAGCATCGGATTGCGGTTCCAGTCGGGATTCTTTGCGACCAGCGCTCTCATGGATCTCGCCTGCTCGCTGAACCGCCGGACTTCCTGCGCCCGTTCCTCGACCTTCCTGCCGAGCGCCGCGCTCATGAGGCCCTCGACGGCCATGGTGAGGTCGTCCAGGCCATACGCCACGTCGGCGACGAGCGGCACTTCAGTCGTGATCACGTTGCCCATGCTCCAGCTGTCGATGCGCAGGTCGATGAACTTCGCGTTGCGGGACACGACCGGCGAAGCGCTGTTGTGCTGCAGCTTGTTGCCGACGTTGATGACGACGTCCGGCTCCTTGGGGAACGTGAGCGAGCCCAGAGTGCCCGCGCCCGGTGCGCCCACCCACAGGTGGTGGGCCTGGGGAAAATTGGCGTACATCTGACGCGGCTGGGTCACCGGCATGCCGAGCAGCTCAGCCAGTTTCACGGCCTTGCCCACCGCCTTGGTGTTGTAGAGCTCGTCGCCGACCAGCATGAGCGGCATCCGCGCCTCGACGAGCAGCTTCGCCGCCCGCTCCACCTCCGCCGGGTTGGGCCGCACGCGCATGCGCGGGTCGATCTTTTCCTGCACGATGACTTCGGTGCGTATTCTTTCGTCGTTGAAATCCGAATGCCACGAAGCGTACGTAGGGCCGTAGGGCGGCGTCCACGCCGCCTTGAAGGCGCGGCGCAGCGTTTCCGGGATCATGTCCGCCCGGCGCGCGAGCCAGGCGTACTTGGTGAGCGGGGCGACTATCTGTTCCTGGTTGGCGACCTCCTCGAAACCGTCGCGTCCGGCGCGGCGGGTCTGGTCCGTGCGGTAGCTGTAGAACACCAATGGCGTCTGTTCCTTGAAGGCGTTGAACATCTGCCCCATGGCGTTCACCAGGCCCACGACCGCCGCCTGCATCACGATGGTCGGCTCGCCGGAAGCTTTCACGTAACCCGCGGCCATGGCGGCGCCCGGGCCTTCGTGCGGCGTCAGGATGTACTTGAGCTGGGGCCGGTCGACGAGCGCCTCATAGAACTGCGCATCTTCGCTCGCGGAATTTCCGAAGACGTACTTCACGCCGGATGCGATGAGCTGCTCGGCAAAACACGCTCCACCGGTGCCTTCGAATACCTTGACCCCCGCGAGCGCCGCGCCACCGGCTTCCTGAGCTTGCGCAAGCGGGACGAGCGACTGGAGTATGGATTCCGCCGCCGCGAGCGACACGCCGGCCGCGGTCAGCCCTTTCAGGAAATTGCGCCGCGAAATCGAGTGCGACAGGTATCGCGCGACCAGTTCTCTCATCGTTGTCTCCCATCAATCAATGCGCGGTCCACTCATTTCGCAGCGCTTGCCGGTCGGCCGTACGCCGTGGCGAGGTAACCGGCCATCGTGTTGATCTCATCTTCGCTCCAGAGCGCACCGCGCCCTACCATGCGGTAAAGGACGGCCTCCCAGCCGCGTTTGTCCTGGCGGTGGTCGCGCCACATGCCGTCACCGTGACACTGGAAGCAGCGCCCAAGCAGCACGTCCCTCCCGGGGCCGTCGGGGAACCCGACAGGCTTGGCTTGCTGCGCCTGCACCGGACAAGAAGCCGGCGTCACCGCGGCGAGAAGAAGGAGTGCAACAGTCCCACGGCAGAACGACATCTGTTCCTCCCGATCATTCTAATGCGTGAGTAGTGAACGGTGAGGCGCCAGGCAGAAACCTTGCACCGATCACTTGTCACTTATCTTTTAGTACGCTCACTCCGGCTGAATGCCGGCCAGCCGCACTGCCTCGCCAAACTTCTTCACGGCTTCGGCAAATAACGGCTTGAATTCCGCAGAAGGCGTGCCGAGCGGACGCAAGGCGAGCTTCACGAAGCGCTCCTGCACCTGCGGCAGCGCGAGGACTTTGTGCAGCTCGCCTTCGAGCCGCACCAGGACGGCGGGCGGCGTCCTGGCAGGCGCAAAAACGGCGTGCCAGCTTACCTCCATCCCCGTGGGGAAGCCGCCGGCTTCCGCCATCGTTGGAACCTCCGGCAGGAAAGGAGCCCGCGTCTCGTGGTCGTAGGCCAGGGGCCGCAGCTTGCCGGCCTTGATCTGGGGCAGGCCGAGCGTCGTCGTGACGAACATGACCTGAATCTCCCCGGCCATGAGCGCCGCGATGGCGAGACCGGCGCCCTTGTAGGGCACGTGCACCATGTGCGTGCCTGCGCGCGAATTGAAAAACGCGCTCACGAGATGGGTCGTATTGCCCACGCCGGCCGACCCGTAAGAGACGCGGCTGTCGGGCTTGCGGGCAATGGCGATCAGCTCCTTCACCGAGTGCGCGGGAAACGACGGGTTGACCGCCAGGATGTGGCCGTCGGAGGCGCAGATCTCGTAGAGCGGTACGAAATCCCTGAGGACGTCGAACGGCAGCTTCCGGTAGATGCTCGGATTGACGGCGAAAGACGACGATGTATGCAGCAACGTGTAGCCGTCGGGCGCCGACTTCGCCACGAGATCGGCGCCGATGATGCCGTTCGCTCCCGGTCGGTTATCTACCACGAAATTCTGGCCGGTCTGGAGCGTAAGCTGCTGCGCGACGATGCGTGCGGTCGTGTCCGGGCCGCCCGCGCCGAAGCCGACCACGATGCGCACCGGCCGGCTCGGGTAGCTCTGGCTCCAGCACGGACTCGCCACAACACCGAGTACCGCAGCCAAAAATATCAGGGCCGGCGCTTTTCTCTGCATCACACGGGAAATATAGCAGAAAGGCTGCTTAAAAAAACGAATGAGAGCCGCAGAGAAACGCAGATGAACGCGGATGGCAATCTCTCATGAAAACAAGAGTGCGGCGCGCCAAGGCAGAAGCGATCTGCGTTTATCCGCGTGTATCTTCGGCTCATTACTCAGCTTTTGCTCCAGATCGGCGGATGATCTCTCCCCACTTGCTGGTTTCGGCGCGTACGAACTCGGTGAATTGCTCGGGAGTCATCGGCCGCGTTTCGATCCCCATTGCGCTCATGCGATTGACGGCGTCCGGGCGCGCGAGCGCCCGCGTTGCGATCTCGCTCAGCCGGTTGACGATGTCCCGGGAAGTGCCGGCACGCGCGCCCAGGCCGAGCCAGGGTGTCGCTTCGAAACCGCCCAGGCCGGACTCGTCGAGGGTCGGAATCTCGGGCGCCGCGGCGATGCGTTTCCGTTCCGCGACCGCAATCGCGCGCAGGCGTCCGGTCCTGACGTGTGGCAGGCTGGTGCTGGTATTGACGAAGCTCATGGCCGCCTCTCCCGCGAGCACCGCGACGGTCGCCGCAGCGGCGGAGCTCTTGTACGGCACGTGCGTCGCCCCGACCCCCGCGCGCGCCTTCATGAGCTCCATCGCGAGATGTCCGGTCGAGCCGATGGCCTGCGACGCGTAATTTACTTTACCGCCGTGCGCGCGCATGAATGCCAGCAGCTCCTTGAAACTGTGCGCCGGCAGGGATGGATGGACGACCAGCAGGAGCGGTGAAATTCCCAGCAACGCGATCGGCGCGACGTCCGTGGCGGGATTGAACGGCATGGAGTCGTAGAGATTGACGTTGATACTGAACGGTCCCGGCGCGGTGACGAACAGCATGTGGCCGTCCGCCGGCGCTTTCAGCACCAGATCGACGCCGAGGTTGCCGTTCGCGCCCAACCGGTTTTCGACTATGAATGGCTGGCCCAACGCCTTGTTAAAGTCTTCGGCAATGATGCGGGCGAGCAGATCGATCGAGCCGCCAGGCGAGCTGGTGGCAATGATGCGCACCACGCGGTTCGGCCAGTTCTGCTGCTGCGCAGCAGAACTCATCGAGAGCATAGCTGTCCCGACGAGGAGTAACAGCAAAATACGAGCATCTTTCATTGCCGCATCATAAACGCTGGACGGTCACGCCTCCTGATCTCCAATATATAATTTACCCGGCGTTTCTTGCCGGAGAAATTATGACCATCTCGCGCATCGAATCGGTGGTGTACGGCGTTGAGGACGTGGCCGCGGGTATCCGCTATTTCGAAGACTGGGGGCTGCAGTGCCTGGAGCGCGGCGACCGCGGCGCCGACTTCGCCACACCCGCCGGGCAAGCCGTCCTGGTCAGGTCGTCGGGCGATGCAGCCCTGCCCGCCGCCCCCGAGGGCGGTTCCACGGTGCGCGAGGTCGTCTGGGGCGTCGACGGCGGAGACACGCTCGAACAGATCGGCGCGGAGCTCAGCCGCGATCGTGATGTCAAGCCCGGCGCCGACGGCGCGCTGCACGCGCGCGACGAATCGGGATTCGCGATCGGATTTCGCGGCGTCGCGCCCGCTCGGCAAGCGAGCAGCGCGGTCGCCGATGCTACGCGCATGAACAAGCCGTTCGACCCGGAGCGGCGCGCGCGGCCGGCGAGGATAGGACACATCGTTTTCGCGGTGCGCAAAAAGGACTTCGAAAAAGCGTCGGCCTTCTACCTGGAGCGGCTGAAGTTCCGGCTGAGCGATCGCGTGCCCGGCCTCGGCGATTTCATGCGCTGCCCGGGCACGAACGATCACCACACTCTGTTTTTTCACACGCGAGCGGACCGCGCGGCGTTCGACCATCTGGCGTTCGAAGTGCACGGCATCGACGAGATCATCCTGGGCGGCAAGTTCATGAAGGGGCGCGGCTGGGTGGCCGACACCCCGGTTGGCAGGCACATACTGGGATCGAACCTGTTCTGGTATTTCAGGAATCCGTGCGGCGGAAGGACCGAGTACTTCGCCGACATGGATCTCATGGACGACGACTGGAAGCCCCGCGTCTGGGATCAGCACCCCGGCTTCGCGATGTGGATGCTCGAGAAAGCCGACGCGCCGGAGTTTGCTCTCGGCTGAGCCAGGACTTGAGACTGGGGACCGCCGCTGGACGATTTACCTGGTGTCGACTCTCCGATAAAAAGCATCGACGCGATGGACGCCATGGAACATCAAGAAGGTCGCAATGGAGGTACACAATTGGAATAGGGCCGCGAATCCGGGCTGGTCGGTCTCCTAAGGAGAAACGCATCGCGTCCATAGCGATCCCATCGCGCCCATTGCGTTGCTGCTTCAGACGATCCTCCCGCGGCATTCCCCGAATCCGATAGACACGTAGCCGTCGCGCCGCGCGATCGCGCGCAGTATCACTTCATCGCCGTCTTCGAGGAAGGTCCGCGTCTCGCCCGAAGGCAGGGCTATCTTCTGCTTGCCGTCCTCGGACAGCTCGGCGAGGCTGCCGTAACCGGACCGCCCGGGCGCGGATATCGTGCCGCTGCCGAAGAGATCGCCGGCCTGCAGGTTGCAGCCGCTGCACGTGTGGTGTGCAACCATCTGCGCGATCGTCCAGTAGAGATGGTTGAGGTTGCTCAGCGCGAGCCGGTGCGGCGGCATGCGCCCGGCGCGCATCGCCGCGGTCAGGATCAGCGCCTCGATCTCCACGTCGTAAGCTCCGTGCTGCTGGTCCGCTTCGTGCCACAGATAAGGAAGCGGCCGCGGATCGCCGTCCGGCCGGGGCGGCTGGGCCTGGCGAAAAGGCGCGAGGGCTTCCGTCGTGATCACCCAGGGCGAGACCGTGGTGCCGAAGTTTTTGGCGAGAAACGGCCCGAGCGGCTGCATCTCCCAGCGCTGGATGTCGCGCGCCGACCAGTCGTTGAGCATGCACAGCCCCACTACATGCTCGCCGGCTTCCCCGATCGCGACAGGCTCACCCAGTGGGTTACCGGGCCCGATCCAGATGCCGAGCTCGAGCTCGATGTCGAGCATGCGGCACGGGCCGAAGCTCGGCACGGTCTCACCGGGCAGGACCCGCTGTCCCTTGGGACGCCGTATCTGCGCACCGGACACGACCACCGAGGAAGCCCGGCTGTGATAGGCAACCGGCACGTACTTGTAGTTGGGCAGGAGCGGTGGTTGCCGGCCGCCGCGCACCCCGGCGTTGTAGGCATGCTGGATGCCCGCGAAGAAATCGGTGTAGTCCCCGATCGCAGCCGGCAAATGCATGGCGCACTCCGCGGCATGGTGCAATATCTTCGCGGCCAGCCCTTCCACCTTGGCGCGGTCGGCGCCATCCGCAGCCAGCAGCGCGGACACCCGCTTGCGCAACGCCGCGCGCGGCGCGCTGCCCAGCGCCATCAACGGATTGAGCGTCGTGCCGGCAGCCGCGATCGCCGCCTTTTCGGCCTCCCCCGAAAACAGGCCCGCCTCGACCGCGGCTTTCAGGTCCAGTATTTCATCGCCAATGGCAATACCGCCGCGCGGCGCGGCGCCCTTCGGACTGAAAACTCCGAGCGGCAGATTCTGAATCGGGAATTCGGCATTGCCCTGTGCCGAGCCGACCCAGCTGCGGCGTTTGGGATCGTGGGTTTCGTCGATTGCGTGCATCATAGTTACTCTCGACCTTGGGATTTGGAGTTTCGAATTTTGGTATTTGAGATTTGCAATTTGGGATTTGTGATTTGGGATTTGTGATTTGGGAAAGTGAACCGGCACCGCGGGACGCCGATTCAATCATCCCTCATCCTTCATCCCTAGATGGATGGCGGCTCCTCTCTCACCGCCTGCTCCGCGTAGCGCATGTCCACGCAGTCCTCGTAAGCAAATTTCCGGTGGAGGAGCCCGCTCGCGAGAGCCGCATCGCGCAACCATTCGAGGCCCTCGCGTTGCAGCAGCGGTCGCGCGTTCCAGAGACCTATCGCCTTGTAGCTTTCGAAGCAGTAAGTCAGGATCGCAGCGGAAAGGTCAGGAAAGAAGCTGCCAACCGCTCGCGCCAGATCGGCGGCGCTGTGCGCCGCGATCCATTTTTGGGTACGGTACATCGCTCGGCACATCCTGAGGAGCACCTCCGGATGGCGGTCGGCGTAAGCCCGCGTGGTATTGAGTGTCGTGTAGGAGACCAGCCCGCGCCGCGCCGCGACGTACCAGACGTGCGCCGCCCCTTCCCGGACCGCCAGGGCGGCGCAGGGATGGAAGGCCTGGACGATGTCGATTTCGCCGGAGCGCAGCGCTGCGACGTTGTCCGGCATCGAGCGCCCGGGTGCCGCATGAACTCGCGCAGGATCGATGCCGGCGAGCCTCAAGTCTTGTTGCAGGCACATCCACGGGGTAGGGACCTCGGTTACCGCGGCCACTTTTTCCCCGAGCAAATCCTCGAGGCGGAAGCCCGGTCGCGGCGCGCGGCCCAGCAGGAAAAACGGATCGCGGCCCACCGCCTCGCAAAAGGCGAGCGCCGCGGCCTGCGGATTCGTCTCCAGCGCGATCATCAGCCGCAACGGCCCGCCCCACGACACGTCGCCGTCGCCGGCGATCAGCGATGCCGCCGTGTGCGCCGCATCCGCGGACATCTTGAGGCTGACCTGCAGCCCCTCCGACTCGTACGCGCCGAGCGCGATCGGCGCGTAGAACGGCGCATAGAAGACCGCGCGGAAGTTTTCAACCAGCGTGATACGCATACAAGCAAGGATCAAGGCAGAAGGATGAAGGAGGAAGAAAGTCCAAACCGCCACAGCTCTACACGAAGTCTACTTCCGCCTTCCCCCGTCCTCCTTCCGGCTTGAGTGTTCCTCCCTGAGGAACACGGGAAGGTCCGTCGTCGGCGGCCGGGCGGGTACCTGATAGAACAGGTCTGCAACGAAGCCGCGGTGATACGACGTGTGATTGACGACGTGCAGGAGGATTTCGCCACGCGTCATCACCCCCTGGTTACCCCCGATGAGCGTGAAAGTCACCTTCTCGTCGAGCACCGCATCGGACAGCGCGTCGCTCCAGGCCGTGTACCAGGAGTCGATTTCCTGCTGCACGCGCCACAATTCCGGCAGCGGCGGATGGTCCGGCGTGTTGCGCGCCGCATAGCCATGCTCGCGCCCCTCGAGATGAGCCTGCCAGATCCGGTCGATGACATAGTTGTGATTCAGGGTGTGCACCATGTTCTTGAACAGGCTCTGCCGCTGCTTTTCCGCTTCGCCCACAGGCAGCTCCCTGACGGCGTCGAAAATCAGCTTGTTTGCCCAGGCGTTGTAGCGGGTCAGCATGCGCGCGCTAGCGGTGGTGATCATGGAATCGCAGCCCTGTGGAATATGGGAAATTTGACGTGCCTGTTTTCATCGGCAGGCGGATTTGAATTCTAGCAGCCTGTCGGAATCCGACGGACTGACAGGCCGCGATGCCGCCCCCAGCGACGATCGAGGCGGTAGACTTTACGCAGGCCAGACCCGGACAGCCAGCACGATCCCAAATACCAGCAGCACTACCGAGATCGCGACCAGAACGCGCACCCGCACGCGCAGGATACCGACCGCGTCCACGAGGCGGCTGTTTTGCTCGGCCAGCTCCCTGATGAGCTCGGAGGATGCCGACAGCTCCGTTTTCAGCTCGGCGACCTGAGCTTCGAGTTGCGTCAGCCGGTCCTCCATGCCTAACGGCTCATCGGCAGTGTCGCCCTGTCGCGGCCTGCTCCGGAGGCCGATCCACAGTTTTTTAGCCCCTTGGGCGACGACCGGCGCTGCCGCGATCAGATCGACCCAGGGTATCGCTCTGAATACCGTCACCCAGCCCGCCATGTGCTCGCCTTTCGTTCGATAGAGGCGCGATCGATGAAGATTTGACCGCGGCGAATGAAGTATATTGCACTCATGACGCAGACCATGCCGGCGATATTCTTCGGGCACGGCTCGCCCGTGAATGCCCTTGCCCGCAACCGCTACACCGAAGGCTGGGCCGCGGTCGGCACTGACATTCCACGCCCGCGTGCGATCGTCTCCGTTTCCGCTCACTGGTACCGCCCCGGAGTTGCGGTTACCGCGATGCCGAATCCACCGACTATCCACGACTTCGGCGGCTTCCCGCGCGAATTGCATGAATTTCAGTATCCGGCGCCGGGCGATCCGGTTCTCGCCCGCCGCGTCCAGGTGCTGCTCGCGCCACTGCCGGTCGAACTGGACGACGAGTGGGGCCTCGACCACGGTACGTGGTCGGTGTTGTGTCACGTCTTCCCGAGTGCCGACATCCCGGTGATACAGCTTTCGATGGATGAAACGCAGCCTCCCACATTTCACTTCGAGCTTGGGCGGAAGCTCGCGCCGCTGCGCGACGAAGGCATCTTGGTCATCGGCGCGGGGAACATCGTCCACAATCTACGAGCGTGGACGCGAGGCAGCCCCTCGATGGAGCCATACGACTGGGCAGTCCGCTTCGAGCGCAAGGCCCGCGACTTGATGCTGGCCGGCGACGTCGCGCCGTTGATCCGCTACGAGACGCTGGGCCGGGACGCCCTGCTCTCTGCGCCGACGCCGGACCACTATCTGCCGCTGCTCTATGTTCTCGCCTTGAGGAGAGTCGACGAAAAGATTGCGTTTCCAATCGAAGGTTTCGACGGCGGCTCGGTGTCAATGCTGACCGTGCGCGTCGGGTGAGTCGCGAGACGCGCCTGTCACGAGTCGCGAGTCACCAGTCACGAGTCGCCGGTCACTGATTCCGGGTCGGCGCGTCGAACTGGTAGCGCAAGCCGATCCAGAACGTGCGCGGCGCGCCCGGCGCAAAAAACGTCGCGTGCTGGATAGGGAATTCGCTCCCGATAGGCGCCAGCGGCCGCGCAACGAATGCCCCGTTGCCGGTAAACGCAGTCGGCCCGAGCAGTGCGGCGGTGTAATACTTGCGGTCCAGCAGGTTGTTGATCTGGCCGAAAACCTGCAGCTGCGGATCGAACTGGTAGCGCGCTCCCATGTTCAGCACACCGTAGCCGCCGGACTTGCCCGGCCCCAGGTAGGCGACGCCGTCCGGCTGGTGCGCGTTGTTTTCGTTGCCGCGCGCGTAGGAGCTGCTCACCGCCACCAGATTGAGGCTCACCGAGAACGCGGCGCTCGCCTGATAGTCCGCGTACGCCTTGAACAGGTGGTGCGGTATCAGCGGAATACGATCGCCCGGCTGTATGCGTATGTTGCCATCCAGGCCCGGGGCGCCTGCGGCGGCGGTGTCGTTGGAACTGTTGCTCGATCCGGTAAGCGATTCGAACGACTGGTAGGTGGCGTTGAGGTAGGTATAGTTCGCGCCCAGGCTGACCGCGCCCGCCTTGCCGGTCAGCCCGCTTTCGAAGCCTTCGCGCCGTGTCTTGTCGAAATTCTTGAAGAAGCCGAACTGCGTCCGATTCGGCGCCGCGACGAACAGGATGTCATCTTGATTCTCGGCGCGGAAGACGCCGGCGTTCCAGCGCACCCCGGAGGGCAGCAGCCCGTGCAGCCCGGCCTCCCACGTCTTGGCTACCACCTGCTTGAGCGGTGGATCTCCGGCCATCGAATTGGGCAGGCGGCAGGGATTGTTGGGATCCGCGCAGCCGAGCTCGATCGCGGTAGGTGCCCGGCTCCCCTCGCTGTAGCCTATATAGGCGTTGACGCTCTTGCCGGGAGCGAAGGTGAGGCCGGCGGCGGGGTTGAACCGGTGATACACCTGATTGGTATCGAGGGAACCCGGTCCGCCGCCGGGATTGATCTGGTCGGTGTTTCTGACGGTAGTGCGGTTGTACCTGCCGGACAGCGTCAGATGCCAGATCTCGCGCACCGACAAGGTGTCGGTCGCGTACGCGCTCCAGGTGCGGGTGCGGCCGTCGAGGTCGACTCGCGTATCGAATGGCACACCGTCGACGGTGCCGCCGGTGGCGCCGTCGGCGAAGGCGTTCAGACCCGTAACGCTTCGATCCGGATTGAGAAAGCCGAGCTGCGTGGATTGACTGAAGCGAACCTGGCTCGCGTCGTACGCGGCCCCGGCGGTGAATTGATTGCGCTGTCCCGCCAGCGCTCCGAGCAACGTGAACTGGCCGGACAGCCCATAGTTGTCCTGCGCCGTGTGACTGCGGCTCAGCAGCCCGTTGCATTTTTCCGCCGGCTCATCGTTGAGCAGCACGTTGGCGATGCATCGCCAGAACGGGAACGGCGTGTTCGCGGCGCTTTCGCCGGCGACGGGAAACCCGGTAAAGCCTGCGGCCGCGAGCGCGGCCCGCTCCGCGGCATTGGGCTGATAGACCGCCTGGTCGAGCGAGTTGTCGTTGACGTCTCCGTTCAACGTTCTCGTCGTGATCCGGCGGTAATAGGCGTTGCCCGAGAGCGTCAAACGGTCGTCGATGCTGTGGTGCGCCGCGAGATTGACCAAGGTCGACTTGTTTTCCGTGATGTCCGGCCTGGTATAGACGCTGGCGTAGTCCCGGTCGAGGAAACGCTGCTCCTGGAGACCGTTCCCGTGGAGTGTGTTGTCGGCGTGGGCGAGCGTCAGCTTGAGGTCCGTAGCCGCGTTGCGCCAGCCGAGCTTGCCGAAAATCTGGCCGATGCGGGAAGGAGAATCGTCGCGCCAGCCGTCCTCCCTGAACAGATTGCCCGTCACATACCAATCGAGGCTCTGGTCGAAACCGCCGTACTCGAATTCCGCGGCGCGCCGCGCGTGATTGCCAACGTATCCCTGCAAAGCCGCGCCCGGATAGTTGCGGCCGTCCTTGGTCTCGATCGAGAGCGCCCCCCCGAGCGTGTTGAGACCGAACAGCGGGTTGGAGCCCGGCATGAGATTGATCGTGGCGATCGCGGCCCTGGGTATCAGGTCCCAGCTCACGACGTCGCCGAACGGCTGGTTCAGCCGCACGCCGTCGAGATAGATCGACAAGCCCTGCGGCGTGCCCAGCAGCGGGGACGCGGTGTAGCCGCGATAGCTCACGTCCGCCTGGAATGGATTGCCCTGCATTTCGTTCACGTGGACGCTGCCGAAATAGCGGTTCATGAAATCCGGCGGGTCGAGGGCATTGCTGCGCTGGATCTCGGCCCCTGTTGCCGATTGCACCGGCGCGGGGATCTGGTCTCGCGTAAGGCCGACGCCCGGCAGCGGAGTCGTGCCGATGACTTCTACGGGTGGCAACTGCTGCAGAGCCGGCTGGCTTTCTGCGGCATGGATCGTCGTGCCTGGTACTGCGGCCACCATGGCCGCCACCCGCACCAGACGCCGGATCACGCTGCGATCTGCTTCCGTCATTCCCGGAAAAAGTATTGCATTCCGCGGCGTGCTTTGGCACCTTATTGCTTCCCGATGAAGGCCGGGAATTTTTCCCGGGAGCGTCGCCGGTCTCGCAGGAAACTCGTATGGATACCGCCGTGGACGGACGTGAATTCGGTGCGGCGTCGCGCCGCGACCTGATCGCCGTGGCTGTGGGGACTGTCGTTTTTTTTGCGGCCAGCGTGAGGCTCGAGCTGAGCGAGGCAGTGCTGTCGTGGACCCGGCCCTGGGAGCGCTACCAGCTCGATGAGCTTCCCGGTGTCCTGTTGTTCCTGGCCGCGGCCCTGGCATGGTTCGCGTGGCGGCGCATGAACGAGGCGCGCGGCGCGCTGCGCCAGCGCATGGCGGCCCAGCTGCGGCTTGCGGAGGCGCTCGCCGAGAACCGGCGCCTGTCGCTTTCGCACGTGCGGGCGCAGGAGGAGGAGCGGAAGGAGCTCGCCCGCGAGCTGCACGACGAGCTCGGGCAGCATCTGAACGCGATCAAGGTCAACGCAGTGTCCATACGCTCCCGCACCGAAGGCAAGCTTGCGGACCTGCACCATGCGGCGCTCGCTATCATCGACGTCGTGGACCACGTGCACGGCACCCTCCGCGGCATGCTGCGCAGGTTGCGCCCCGTCGGGCTCGACGAGCTCGGGCTGGCGGCTGCGCTCGAGCATCTGGTGCATGCCTGGCAGGCGCGCAATCCGGACGTGCGTGCGAAGTTGAACATAGCCTGCGATGTCGACGCGCTGCGCGAAAATGAAAACATCGCCATTTACCGTCTCGTGCAGGAAGGCCTCAACAACGTGACGAGGCATGCCCGGGCAGGGTCCGTTACCATATCTCTGGCCGGGATGGGAACCAGCGAAAGCGGCGCGGACGGCCCAGGCCACGTCACACTGATCATTTCCGACGACGGCGTCGGGGCGCGCGGCGGAGCAGCGGCCGACGGACTGGGCCTGATCGGCATGCGCGAGCGCGTCGAAGCGCTGCACGGCCGCCTGACGATTGGATCCGGGCCCGCTGAGGGATTTCGGATCGAGGCAACCATCCCGCGCTCGGTCGCGGAGAGCCGGACATGAGCACCTCAGCGGAGTGCATTACGGTTTTGCTCGTGGACGATCACAGCGTCGTGCGGGAGGGCTACCGGCGGCTCCTTGAACGCAGCACCGACATTCGCGTGCTTGGCGAAGCGGGAAACGCCGCCGATGCCTACAGCGAGTTCTGTCGCCTGCAGCCGGACGTCGTGGTCATGGACATTTCCCTGCCGGACACGAGCGGAATCGAAGCCATGCGGCACATGCTCGCGCGTGAAGAGCGGGCGAAAACGCTCATGTTCAGCATGCACGAGGAGCCGATTTTCGCCTCCCGGGCATTCCAGGCAGGAGCGTGCGGCTACGTCACCAAGGCCAGCGCCCCGGATGTGCTGGTCGAGGCGGTGCGGGCTGTCGCGCAGGGCAAGCGCTACCTGAGCCAGGATATCGCTCAGGCCGTTGCGCTGCAGAGCTTGGGCCGCGGCGAGAAGGGACTCGACGCACTGTCCCATCGCGAGTTCGAGGTCATGCGCTTGCTGGTGGCCGGCCATACCGTTGCCGGCGTCGCGGAAAAGCTCCAGTTGAGCTATAAGACGGTGGCGAACCACCAGTCGGCTATCCGGCAGAAGCTCGGCGCCGAAACGCACGCCCAGCTCGTGCGTATCGCCGAGCGCAGCGGCCTCGCGAAGAACGGTGAAGTACTGAAGTAGTAGAGTACATTGTGCCAATGCGAAACGATTACGAAATCACTCCGCGCTGGGAATTTGTTTGCAGTGTCAGTCGACTGTGGACAGTGCATGTTTTGGTCGATGATGGAAGCCTTCGACACGCCTTCGGTCCGTTCCACGGCCTTGATGTCGCGATAAGGCACGCGATAACCGAGGGATTCAACCGCCACACCGACAACTGGAGGGTCACAGTTGACGGCCGTACGGCGCACGAGCACTCGGGCTGCGCGCGGGTAAATCGTCCGCTGAGCCAGGCTGCCGCATCGGCGCGCTTGGTTCGGCCACCGTCCCTGCCGGATCCAAAGCCGTTGGCAAATGAGATTCCACTTCAGCAGAAGGCGTCGCGGTCATTCACGCTTGGTCCTCATGCACAACAAACGGCCTCGGCCGAAGCGTTGCCAGTAGCTCCAGTACGGTCCAAGCCGCCGCGTCCGGTCCAAGGTTCCGCTCGGATCCCGCTTACGGCGATCGTCGCTGGATTCGCCATCGGAGCGGGGGCAGGCTATTACTCGATATACGGCTACCAGGGGCGAGACGCGTGGCCGAGCGCTTCGAGCCCCGGGGAGTTGGCCCCAGCGACAATTTACGGCACGGGCTCAAAGCCGGTTCCCGCAGTCGCAGCCACACCTGTCGATCCATCGGTTTCTCCACCTTCATCTGAACGCGCAACCCCGGCTCACAAACCCATCCCGCCGCTACGCTCTCCGGCACCGACCCAGAACGCCAGGGCGGCACAGGCTGTGCCCAAAGCTCGCCAGGCACCGGTCAAGTCCGCGTCAATCGCCTCGGTTGCGGAGATGCACCGCGAGTTGGACGTTTGCCGCCAGCAGAGCTTCTTTCCGCGCGTCGTGTGCTCGGAAAAAGTGCGGTGGAAGTACTGTGCGCCCAATCGCTGGAACACCATTCCCGAATGCGCCGCCGACGTCTCTCCACTTTGAGTAGCGGTTGAGTTTAGACCGACCGTTTCTTTCGTAAGGCGGCGATATTCGCTTGGTCTGGGCGCGCACCATTTATCGAACGAACGACAGGTTTTGGCCCGAACCTTGCCTACCGAGTGATCGGCTCAGTTCGACCCCAAAGCGGACTCAGAGGAATCGAGCTCTCACGCCGCCTGCTCGAGGGTCGAGCCGGTATCCAATGTCGTCGCACGCCGCAAATCGCGCGGTTGCGACTCATCGTGTGGCCGACCGCGATGCATGGTGCAGCGATTGTCCCAGATGACCACATCGCCGACCCGCCAGCGATGGCTGTAGACGAACTGGTTCTGCGTCGCGTGCGCCGTCAGATCCCACAGCAGCAGACGCCCGTCGGCCACCGGCCAGCCCAGGATGTGCGATGCATGCGCAGAGAGGTAGAGCGTTTTGCGCCGCGAGCCGGGATGCAGCCGCACCAGACGCTGCGGCGACGGTGGGTATTTCTCGCGTTCGCCAGGTGGGAATTCGGTGAACCCGATCTGGCCGCGCGACCAGAATATGTCGTGCTCCGCAACCAGCCCGTCGATTTCCGCCTTCAGCGTCTCCGGCAGCGCATCATAGGCGGCACGCATGTCGGCGAATTCGGTCTCCCCGCCACCCAGCACCGATGCCGGAGGCACCGCGACAGCGTGCAGCATGCCAAGCACGACCGGCACCGGCATGTACGACGCATCGGTGTGCCACAGGCGATTGCCCAGGCTGTCCAGCCGACGCCTGTCGTCGCGGGCACGGATGCGGTTCTCCTCGTCCAGGTTCGAGATGTCACCGATCTGCGGCAGCTCCAGACGGCGCCTGCCGCCCTGGAGCGCCGCGCGGCCGATTTCCAGCGGGCCAAATTTAGCAGCGAAATCGCGCAATTGCGTATCGGTCAGGCGCTGATCGTGAAACACCAAGACCGCGTAGCGGTCGATGGCATCCCAGATCGTACGCACACTGCCGGCATCCGTCGGCTGGCTGAGATCGATACCGTCAACCTCGGCGGCAAACGATGGACGTAACGCTCGCAACTCGACTCCCATCGTGATCCCTCCTTGGCTCAGATCATTCCCACCTGCGGCATTTGTCGCGTCCATGATCCGCCAGGGATGGCGGTGCTGCAACCCTAGCGGCAAGGGGCTGCCGCACTGCCAGTGAGATACGGCGTGGCACAGGCAGTGGCTCTTGGCCGGTTTGAGCCGATTGCCCGCCGGCCGAAACTTACCAAGGAGCGGACATTGCCGTTCAGATCAAGTTGCGACATACACATACCTCTTCACTGCTTCACCTCTTCACTGCACAGTGATCTTCATCTCCCGTACCACCCTCTTCCATTTCTCGACGTCGCGCCGGATGATGCGCTGAAATTCTTCCGGCGGGCCGCCCGCGGGGTCCAGCCCCTCAGCCGCCAGCCGCCCTCGCATCTCCTCCGTCCGGAGCACGTTCGCGGCCTCCTTGTTCAGACGCGCGATGATTTCGCGGGCGAGTCCTTTGGGTCCCCACATGCCGTACCAGTGATCGGCCTCGTAGCCCGGCACCGTCTCGCCGATGGCCGGCACGTCCGGCATCGATGCGAAACGTCTGGCAGTGGTCACGCCGAGCGCGCGCAGCCGCCCCGCCTTCACGTGCGGGATGGTCGCCGGACCGCCGATGGCGGTGAGCTGCACTTCTGCCCCGATCACGGCATTCAACGCCGGGCTGCCGCCTTTGTAGGGAACGTGGACGAGATCGATCTTCGTCTCCAGCTTGAGCAGCTCCAGCGCCAGGTGCGTGAGACTGCCGTTGCCGACCGAACCGTAGTTGAGCTTCCCGGGGCTGGACCGCGCGTGCGCGATGAACTCCCTGATGTTCTTGACCGGCATCGAGGGGTGCACGACGAGCACGAGCCCGGTCTCTCCGAAAAGCACGATCGGCTGAACGTCGCTCACCGGATCGTACGGCAGCTTCTGGATCGCGGCCGTGGCGCTGTAGTTGCTGTTGACGACGATCAAGGTATAGCCGTCGGGATTCGCGCGCACGACGGTTTCCATCCCGATCGTGCCGCCCGCGCCCGGGCGGTTGTCGACCACGAAAGACTGCCCCAGGGACTCCGACAGGCGCGTCGCGACGACGCGGGCCAGGATGTCGGTGCCGCCGCCCGGCGTGAACGGCACGATGAGCCGTACCGGCCGGGCCGGATAACCCTGCGCGTCCGCTTGCGGCGCAGGCACCAGGAAAAGAGCGGGAACCATCCACGATATAGCGCTATTCATCGTCACCCCGGGAAACCATGCGGCTCACGGCCATGTGCCTCACCGGAGCCGCACATAGTTTAAGCGTACTCTGGCGCGAACCCGGCATGAACTGGCCTTGCCGTGCGCGGTCCTAGGATTTTCCGCTCCTGCTTACCGCTTTATCGGAGGCTGACATGGCAGACAAACTCAGGATCCTCGGCATTGCCGGCAGCTTGCGCAAGGCCTCTTACAACCGGGCGGCGTTGCGGGCGGCACACCGGCTGGCGCCCGATAACGTCAGCGTCGAAATTTTCGAGATCGACGGCATCCCGGGATTCAATCAGGACGACGAGAAGAATCCGCCCGCGAAGGTAGCGGAGCTGAAATCACGGATACGCGCAGCGGACGCCATCCTCTTCGTCACTCCCGAGTACAACTACTCGATACCGGGCGTGCTCAAGAACGCAATCGACTGGGCATCGCGTCCCTACGGCGACAATGCCTGGAACGGAAAGGCGGTGGCGATCATGGGCGCCTCCGTCGGCGCGCTCGGGACCGCCCGCGCGCAATATCACCTGCGGCAGACTTTCGTGTTCCTCAACATGGACGCCGTGATTCAGCCGGAAGTCATGATAGGCAATGCGGCGCAGCGGTTCGACGGCGAAGGAACTCTGACCGACGAGCAATCGAGGAAGTTGATCAGGCAGCTGCTCGAGAGCCTCGTTTCCAAGGTTCGTCAGCGCAAGCAGTTCGAGGAAATCGCCGGGGCCTGAGACCGGGCAAGCCGTGAAGCCGTGATCCGGGTCTGAATCTTCAGCGCCTCTCGGGAACCGCTGCGATCACGTCCATTTCCACGAGCATGCCAGGCCGTGCGAGCCCGCTGATGGCGAGAAAGGTATGGACAGGCAGCGGCGCATCCTTGAAGGCTTCGGCCCGGCATTTGTTCATGTCATCCCGGTCGCGGATGTCAACTACGTAAGTCACGAGCTTGACGACGTCCGCCATGGTTGCCCCGTGCGCGGCCAGCACCTTGCTGATCTTCTCGTACGCATAACGGCATTGCGCGGCGAAATTACCGGGATGGAGGATGCTGCCGTCCTTCTCCGCCTCGGCACCCACGCCCGCGAGATAGATCCACTTCGCCGGTCCGGTAACCGTCACCGCCTCGGAAAAGCGCCCCCTCGTCCACTCGTTGTGGTTGAAGTTCTTCTTCTCGAACGACTGCGCATGGACTTGCGACGCAAGCGCGGCGAGCAGGCAGAGCATTGCAGCGCGCAACATGAGGCACCTCCCTGGGCGTGGAGCGGTCTGTGAGCGGCGGATAGACTCATGGTAGCATCGGTCACAGGCCATGACGGCAGGATAGAGAGGGGACATGAAAGCTTACGCCACAATCCTGTTGCTTCCGTTGGTGTGCGCTCTCGCCGCGGCAACGCCGGCAAATAGCGCGGAAAGTCCGCCGGAGTGGGCGTACCCGGTGAATCCCCCGGACCTGAAACCCACACCCGACGACGGCACGCTCCGGCGCGTTCCAGGCAGCACAGCCGCTTTCACGCTCACTCAAGTGCGCGATCGCCACTTCTCGCCCGTATGGCATCCCGAAGAGCACCCTTCACAGCCCGAAGTCGTCGCGCGCGGTCGCAAGCCCGACGTGCCGGCTTGCGGCTTCTGCCACCGGGCGGACGGGCCCGGCGGCCCCGAAAACGCGAACCTCGCGGGCCTGCCCAAGGCCTACATCATCCAGCAGGCGGCCGACTTCAAGAGCGGCGCCAGAAAAACCTCGGTGCCAAAACGAAACATCGACCAGAAGATGGGGATATTCCAGGCTGCCACCGATGCCGAGGTGGAAGCCGCAGCCGAATATTTCTCCTCCCTGAAACCGCGCAAGATCATGAAAGTCGTCGAGACCGACACGGTCCCCAAGACGTACATCACAGCCAACCATCTGGCCCCAGTGAGCACCGGGGAGACCGAGCCTATCGGGCGGCGCATCATCGAAGTCCCGGAAGACCTCGAGCGGTTCGTGAGCCGGGATACGCATGCTGTTTTCATCGCTTACGTGCCGGTGGGCAGCGTCCAGAAGGGACAGGCGCTGGCCACGACAGGGGGCGGCGGCAAAACTCTTCAGTGCGCGATTTGTCACGGCCCGGACCTGAAAGGACTCGGACCGGTACCCGGCATCGCCGGCCGCTCGACGAACTACACCGTCCGGCAGCTCTACGATTTCAGAAATGGCACTCGGACCGGAGTCGGCAGCGCCCTCATGAAGGGCGTTGTCGAAAAGCTCACCGTCGACGACATGCTGGTGCTCGCTGCATACGTCGCCTCTCTGGCGCCATGACTTCAGTTTCTGGTTTCCAGTCTCGAGTTTTCAGTTTGGAGTATTTAGCCTAGCGCCCGGCGCTGTCGTTGCCCTCGACACTCGACCCTCTTCCCTCACTCCCGCTACCATAGTGATTTTTTCGGGGGAGCTTCGCATGGCAACGGAACTCGCAGGCAAGGTGGCGCTCGTCACGGGAGCGGGACGCAACATCGGGCGCGCGATCGCGCTCGAGCTGGCGGCGGGAGGCGCTGCGGTCGCGGTCAATACGCGCAAGTCGAAGGACGACGCCGCGAAGGTCGCGCAAGAGATACGCGACGCCGGCGGCAAGGCCGAGGTATTCATGGCGGACATCGTGGATGCCAAGGCCGTCAATGAAATGGTGGACGGCATCGTGAAGCGCTTCGGCAAGGTGGATATCCTCGTGCTCAATGCCTCGGTGCGCAAGGAAACGCCTTTCATGGAGATGAGCTTCGATGAATGGAAGAGCCTCATCTCGATTACGCTGGACGGCGCTTTCCACTGCACCAAAGCGTGCCTGCCGCACATGATTAAGGCAGGCGGCGGCAGCATCGTGACCCTGGGCGGCGCGAATGCGCTCTCCGGCTCGCCCAAGCGCGTCCACGGCTCGGTCGGCAAGCACGGGCTCTGGGGCATGACGCGGGCGCTCGCGAAGGAGCTGGGACCGCACAAGATCAACGTGAACTGCGTCGTCCCGGGACAGATGAACACGCCGACGCAACCGGGCCGCAGCCCGCGGGCGGAAGTATCGAACGTGCCGCTGGGCCGGCGCGTCGAGCCCGGGGAAATCGCCTCCATGACGCGCTTCCTGTGCGGCGCCGGGGGTGCGATCGTGAGCGGGCAGCTGATCTACGTCGACGGCGGACAGCAG
>DATFWO010000037.1:0-2623 GCA_035259205.1 Burkholderiales bacterium
GAGGTATGGGGCAAGTTCTTCCAGCGCCTTCTGATAGACCTCCCGCTTGAACTCGATCACCGATTCCATCGGCGCCCAATACTGGCTCCACCGCCACGCGTCGAATTCCGGCTTGCGCGAAGCGCGCAGGCTCACGTCGCAATCCCGACCTATGAGCCGCAACAGAAACCAGATCTGCTTTTGGCCGCGATAGTTACCGCGCCATTCCCGGCGCAGCCAGCGGTCGGGCACGTCGTAGCGCAGCCATTCCCGGGTGCGCCCCAGGATACGAACGTGCTGCGGGATCAGGCCTATTTCCTCCTGCAGCTCCCGATACATCGCCGTCTGCGGTCGTTCGCCTTGCCTGATGCCTCCCTGGGGGAACTGCCAGGAATGCTCCCTGACCCGCTTTCCCCAGAAAACCTCGTTCTTACAGTTACATAAGACAATGCCGACGTTGGGGCGATAGCCGTCGCGATCGATCATCGACAAACTCCTGAACGGTCCCGCGTGGTACTGATTTTTCCACAATTCGGTAACGAAAAAAAGCCTCGCCGCAATCCATTCAAGCGTCGCGAGGCAACGACGAGATGTAGAGCCGCTCGCCGTCGCTGCGATTCATCTTGCGCAGGCTGCGCACGAAACGGCCGAACTCCAGCCCGTAGCGCGCTTCGAGCGCGTGCGCCTTGAGCGCGAGTTCGTCCCAGTGCGGGCTCCCGGCGGGGTCCCGGAAGGCAAACACGATGATGTTGCCCGGTCTCTCTGCCGGGAGGCACAACGTGCCTGCGGGGAAGGCCGTCTCGATGCGCTGAAGGTAGTCATTGAAGCGCCGATCGTTGCCCCAGAGATTCACGACGAGCACTCCGCGATCATTGAGCCGCCGCCGGCACACCTCGTAGAAAGCCCTCGATGACAGCTCTGCGGCCTGTGACCGGCCGTCGTAGCCGTCTACCACGATTGCATCGGCAGCTTCGCCGGGCTGCGAAATGCATACGGCGCCGTCTCCGACCTTCACGGCAAGGCGCGCATCATCCGCGGGAACATGGAAGTGGCGGCGCGCAACCGCCACCACCTGAGCGTTGATCTCGATTACCTCGACGCGCGTCCGAGGCATGCGGTGGTAGATGAACTTCGCGAGTGAACCGCCACCCAGCCCCACCATCAGCACGCGCTCGGGCCATTCGTTGAACAGCAGGAATCCCATCATGCTGCGCGTGTAAGCGAGCTCGAGGTCGTTGGGGCGCGCGAGGCGCATTGAACTCTGGATGGTATCGCTGCCGATGTGCAGCGAGCGCACACCGAAGCGTTCGGTGATATACACGGCGTTGGTGTCGCCGGTCGTAGCGCGCCACAGCCAGCGGGCAAGATTCATGGCCGTCTCGGTCCAATCGAACCCCGGTAGAATAAACAGTATTTGCCGCGGTTGACAAATCAATCATGCGAATCTCGCAGTTCTTCATCTCCACCTCGCGGGAGGACCCGGCCGATGCGGAAGTCATAAGCCACCGCCTCATGCTGCGCGCGGGCCTCATCAAGCGGCTGACGAGCGGCGTCTACACGTGGATGCCGCTCGGCCTGCGTGTACTGCGCAAGGTGGAGGCGGTGGTGCGCGAAGAGATGAACCGCAGCGGAGCGATAGAGCTGCTCATGCCGGTAGTACAGCCGGCCGAGCTCTGGCAGGAATCGAGGCGCTGGGAGCAGTACGGTCCGGAGTTGCTGCGCCTCAAGGATCGCCATCAGCGCGACTACTGCATCGGTCCGACTCACGAGGAAGTGGTGAGCGATATCGTACGGCGGGAAGTCCGGAGCTACCGCCAGCTCCCGCTCAATCTCTATCAGATCCAGATCAAATTCCGCGATGAGATCCGCCCGCGCTTCGGAGTGATGCGCGGGCGGGAATTCATCATGAAGGACGCCTATTCGTTCCATGCCGACAAGGCGAGCCTCGATGCGACGTACGGCGAGATGTACGACTGCTATTCGCGCATTTTCAGGCGGCTGGGGCTGAAATTCCGTGCGGTGGCGGCGGACACCGGCGCGATCGGTGGGACCGGTTCGCACGAGTTTCACGTCCTCGCCGAGTCCGGCGAGGATGCGATCGCCTACTGTCCCGGCTCCGACTATGCCGCCAACGTCGAGCTCGCGGAGGCGCTGCCGGTGGGCGCCCGCCCGGCAGCTTCTGCCGAGCAGCTTAGAAAATTACCGACCCCGAGCGTCCGAACCATAGATGAACTGTGCAGGTTTCTCGGCATCCCCGTTGAGAGGACGATCAAGACGTTGATTTATGAAGGGACCGAAGGGCTGGTCGCGTTTGTTTTGAGGGGCGACCACGTGCTGAACGAGGTGAAGGCGGGAAAGCTGGGCCAGGTCAGCACGCCCCTGCGTCCGGCCTCCGAGGAGCACGTCAGGCGCTTGTTCGGCGCAGGTTTCGGTTCTCTTGGCCCGCCGCTGTCAGTCGGGCCTGGTGACGCAGGAAAAGCCACGGCCGCCCCGCATGGCAACTTGCCGAGATTCATTTTCGATCGTTCTGCCGCCGCACTCGGGGATTTCGTCTGCGGCGCGAACGAGGACGGCTACCACTACGCGGGGGTGAACTACGGGCGCGATCTCCCCGAGCCCCTGGAAATCGCCGATATCCGCAACG
>DATFWO010000038.1:0-20556 GCA_035259205.1 Burkholderiales bacterium
GTATCCGAAACGGCGATGCTGCGGTGCATACGCGAGCGCGCGGACTGAAAATTCGCTTCGCGAATGCAAGCTTCAATCCGGAAGTAGCAGAAAAACCATCTTGAGCGGAGGTTCGAGAGCATCTCCATCAATTCGGGGCGGATTCACGGAAACGCCCCATGAGACCAGGGCTATTCCCATTCGTGAGTCCGCGGGTAACATGGGAACGCAGCCCCGAATATGCGCAAGTTATTCCGCCGCTTCCTCCCGAGTCACGACTCCGTCAGGGACAACCGCTACATCGCGCGGTTCGGCCCGCGCTTGCAGCACCACAATCTCTGGCATCTGCACCGCCGATCGGTGGCTGGCGGCGTGGCGGTCGGCATGTTTGCCGGACTCATTCCCGGCAGCAATCCCGTGCAGTTCACCGCGGCCGCGCTGCTCGCGATCGCTTTTCGCGTCAATCTCCCGGTCGCCGTGCTGGTCACGCTGTACTCCAACCCGTTTACGATCGTCCCGCTCTACTACGCCGCCTACAAGCTGGGCCAGATGGCCTTGCTGCAGGGTGCCGGCGATGTGCCCTCCATCCCCCTCGATCTCGAAAATAAAAGCATCATCGAATGGCTGCCGGCGGCCCTCCAGTGGCTGGCCAGCGTCGGCAAGCCGCTCCTCATCGGCATCCCATTGCTCGCGATATTGCTCGCGCCGGTCGGCTATTTCGCGGTCGATTGGACCTGGCGACTCTACGTACGCTGCGCCTGGCAGCGACGACGGCGCAACCGCGCGCGGCGCGCGCGGATAGGCACGAACCCCTCTCGAGAGCGATAACCATTCTCGACGCTCAAATGACTAACACTCCCGCCTACTGGAGCGAAGCGACTCGTGCGCTTGCCGCGCGGGACCCGGTCCTGAAGTCCTTGATCGACCGCCATGAGGGCCTGATTCCCGGCAGCCGAGGCGACGCGTTTTCCACGCTCGCGCGCGCCATCGTCGGACAACAGATTTCCGTCAAGGCCGCGCAGAGTATCTGGAATCGGTTCCAGTCTCGCCTGGGCGGCGTCAATCCTGCCGCGGTTCACGGGTGCCGCCATCCCTCCCTGCGCGCGTGCGGCCTCTCGTCCCAGAAAATCCGCTATCTCAAGGATCTCGCCTCCCGCTTCGCAAGCGGTGGCCTCGACCCGTCACGCTGGGGCGATCTGGACGACGAGCAGTTGATCCTGGAGCTGACCCAGGTGAAGGGCATTGGACGCTGGACGGCGGAGATATTCCTGATCTTCTATCTCGGACGGCCGGACGTGCTGCCGGTCGACGATCTCGGTCTGCAGCGCGCGATGCGGATCAACTACGGCGGAGGACGGTCGCTCACCCTTGCCCGCATGCAAAGAATCGGCAAGACCTGGGCGCCCTGGCGCACGGTCGGCGCTTGGTACATGTGGCGCAGCCTGGACGCTGTGCTGATAAAGCGTGACTGATACGCCGTCACTGATCAGTCACGCTCTCCCAGTCACGAATCACCAGTAAAGCATCAGTCGCGCTTCATCAGACAATGACGCACTCGGAATTCGTCGCATCCTACGCGCGCGGTGAGCTCAAGATCGAGATCGATCCGCGGGGTGCCGGGCGCTTTCTCTCCGCGCGGCTGCTGCTGCCGCTCGTCGCGATGCCGGTGCTGGGCGCCGGCGTGGCGCTCGCCCTGATCGGGTGGATTTATTCCGGGCTCGTGGTAATCGCGCTCGGTTTCGTCGTTCCTCGCCTCATCAAGCGTTCCGCGCCTCAGTTCCTGCTTCGGGACGCTCTCCACGACGCGGCCGTGTACGACGAACTGACCCGCGCGAACGTGCTCCGCGTCCAAAAGGTCCTGAACAGTGATCAGTGAATTGGCCCACGTTCACTGTTTACCATTCACAGTCACATGCAGCACGCCATCCATCAGCTTCAGGATCCGGTCTGCCCGCGCCGCGATCTGTGGATCGTGGGTAGCGACCACGAGGCTGGTGCCTATGCGCCGGTTGAGATCGAGCATCAGCTCGAATACGACCTGGGCATTCTGACGGTCGAGGTTGCCGGTCGGCTCGTCCGCCAGCACGCATGCGGGCCGCGTCACGAGCGCGCGCGCGAGTGCCGCGCGCTGACGCTCTCCTCCCGAAAGCTCTCCCGGCCGATGCGCGAGCCGGTGGGCCAGTCCAACCTGTTTCAGCATGTCCGCCGCCGCCTGCATCGCCTCGTCCCTGAGGACGCGCCGGATCAGCAGCGGCATGGCGACGTTCTCCAGAGCCGAAAATTCGGGCAGCAGGTGATGGAACTGGTAGACGAAGCCGAGCGTGCGATTGCGCATGGTTCCCCGTTCCGCCTCCCTCTGATGGCTCACGTCCTGCCCCAGCATCCGCACCTCGCCGCCCGTTGCCTGGTCGAGGCCGCCCAGCAGATGAAGCAGCGTGCTCTTGCCCGAGCCCGAGGCACCCACGATCGCAACGCGCTCTCCCGCCGCGACGTCGAGATCGACGCCGGCGAGCACCGGCACTTCGACGTCGCCTTGATGGAAAATCTTGCGCAGCGCGCGGCAGGAGAGCACCGGAGCGGCGTTCGACCGTTCACTCTTCACTGGTCACCGTTCACTCATATCTGAGCGCTTCGGCCGGATTCACCTTGGCCGCCCGCCAGCTCGGGTAGATCGTCGCGAGCAAGGTCAGCAGAAACGACACCACCGCGGTCGTTACGACGTCGGGCATCCGCAGCTCCGAAGGCAGCTCGGAGATCTGATAGACGTCCGGCGACAGGAACCGGAATCCCAGCATCCGCTCGATGAAAGGCACGACCGTCTCGACGTTGAGCGCGAGGGAAATGCCGCCGATCAGTCCGAGCAAGGTTCCGAGGAGCCCGATCATGGTGCCCTGGATGAGGAAGATCTTGGTGATGCCTCCGGGGCTTGCGCCCAAGGTGCGCAGGATGGCGATATCGGCGTTCTTGTCCTTCACCGCCATCATGAGGCTGGAGACGATATTGAACGCGGCCACCACGATGATGAGCAGCACGATGAGAAACATCATGCGCTTCTCGATCTCCACCGCACGGAAAAACGTCGCGTTCTGCTGGGTCCAGTCGCTGGCGAAAATGCCGGGCCCCAGCGAGCGCGCCAGGTCGCGCGCCACCGTCCTCGCCTCGAACAGGTCCTTCAGCCGCAGCCGCACCCCGGTGACTGCACCGTCGAAACGAAACAATTTCTGCGCGTCGTCGATATGCATGAGCGCCAGCGCGGAGTCAAACTCGTAGTGATCCACCTTGAATATTCCCACCACCGTGAACTGCCTCATGCGCGGCATGATGCCGGCCGGTGTCACCTGCCCTTGCGGCGCAACCAGGACCACGCGGTCCCCGGGGGCGACGGCCAGCGCGCCGGCCAGCTCACGGCCGAGCACGATGCCAAACTCGCCGGGCTTCAAACCCGCGAGGGTGCCGAAGGTCATGTGCTTCCCGATTTCCGCAACCCGCTCCTCCTGCTCCGGCACGATTCCGCGGATGAACACGCCGTGGACCGCGGAGCCGTTGATCAGCAGCCCCTGGCCCACGACGTACGGCGCCGTCGCGACTACCTGAGGATTGCGGGCCGCGGCCGCAGCCACCCTCTCCCAGTCCGGCAGCTTCCCGCCGGTTGCGCTGATCTGCACGTGAGACGCCACCGCCAGTATTCGGGTGCGGATCTCGCGCTGAAACCCGTTCATCACCGACAGCACGGTAATCAGCGCCGTTATGCCGAGCGCGATGCAGACGATGGAGACGGCCGAGATGAAGGAAATAACGCGCGTGCGCTGGCGCGCGCGCGTATAGCGTAACCCGATGAAGAGCTCGTAGGACACTCGAGAGTCGCCAACGAGGGGGATTACTCCCCTCCTGCTCCGCGATGGACGGCGGCTATTCTGACACAAGACCGTGAACGCAACGACGATCGGTGTGCTAGTGTCATCGAACTCGATGCGTCACGGCGGCGATGAACTGTCATCTGGTCATTCCCAACCTGTTCCTGCCGGAAAGCGCCGGCGCCGAACCCTATCGCGACCTCGCTCTGCCGGCCCTGGAAACGCTGCTTGCGCGCGGCTCGCACCAGAGACTTTCGGGCATGTCACTGGAGCGCTGGCTCGCAGCCGCGTTCCGCATCGCATCCCGACAGGACCTGCCGCTGGCGCCGATCAACCTGCGCGGTGACGGTGTAGACCCGGGCCACGCCTGCTGGGTTCAAGCCGATCCGGTCCATCTCAAGGTCTATCGTGACCAGTTGCTCCTGGTCGATGCGAGCTGCTTCGAGATCACCCGGGACGAAGCGGCCGCGATGACCGCGGCGCTCAGCGCGCACTTCAGCGCGGACGGCATCGAATTCATAGCGCCCGTAGCGCAGCGGTGGTACGCGCGGGTACGCGCAGAGCCCCGCATGCTGACCACGCCGACCGTGGAGACCGCCGGCCGGGGCGTCGAGCCCTTCCTGCCGGCCGGCGACGACGGTCCGGGCTGGCGGCGCATCGCCAACGAAGCGCAGATGCTGCTGCACGGTCATCCGCTCAACGAGGCGCGCGAACAGCGCGGGGACCTGCCTATCAATAGCGTCTGGTTCTGGGGTACAGGTCGCTTGGCCGACATATCTGCCACCGCGCCATACGCGGCGGTGTGGAGCGCCGACCCTCTATCGCTGGGCCTGGCCGGGATCGCAGGCGTGCCAGCGCACTCTCTTCCGCGAACGGGCTCGCAACTGCTCGACAGTCTGCGAGCAATTCCGGATGACCGGCCCCAGCTGATTGTCATTGATGAGTTGCGCGCTGCCGTCTGCGGCGACGCGGCAGCATGGCGCAGTGCGCTGGAGGACCTCGAGCAGCGCTGGTTCGCACCGCTGCTGCGCGCGGTCAAGGGACGCGCGTTGCAGGCCTTGACGCTGTACGCGCTGGGGCCGGACCATAGCTTATCTGCGACGTACACGCGCCTCGATCAGTACAAGCTGTGGCAGAGCCGCCGTCCCTTGATCGACCATTCCGGCAGACAGCCGTGAATCGCTCTCCGGCCATCGTTGCGCGCAGCGCCGCGCCGGATGCCATCGCCCGGCTCGTCGCCGACGGCATCCATCCGCTGCTCGCGCGGATCTACGCGGCGCGCGGGATTACCGCTCCGCAGGAGACGCGTTGCGCCTTCGAGCACCTGGCCGCCCCGGAAAGCATGTTGAATCTCGCCACGATGGCGCGGCTCCTCGCGGACGCCATCGCCCGGCGCAAACGGCTCCTCATCGTGGCTGACTACGACGCCGACGGCGCGACGGCCTGTGCCGTGGGCATGCGCGCGCTTACCGCGTTCGGCGCCGAAGTCGGTTACCTCGTACCCAACCGCTTCGAATACGGCTACGGGCTCACTGCTGAAATCGTAAGGCTCGCCCATGCCCGGGCACGGCCGGACATCCTCATCACGGTGGACAACGGCATCGCGAGCTTCGACGGTGTCGCCGCAGCGAACCGCCTGGGCATCACCGTGTTGATCACCGACCACCACCTGCCCGCAGCGTCACTGCCCGAGGCGGCCTGCATCATCAATCCGAACCAGCCCGGTTGCGCCTTCCCGAGCAAGAACCTCGCGGGCGTAGGAGTGATGTTCTACCTGATGCTCGCTCTGCGCGCCGAGTTGAGATCTCGCGGCGCCTTCCGCGCTGGTCCCTCATCCCTCAGCCCTGATCCCTCAGCCCCCGGCAACAGCGGCGAGCCTAACCTCGCCGCCCTCCTCGATCTGGTGGCGCTGGGGACCGTGGCCGACGTCGTGGGGCTCGACAACAACAACCGCATCCTGGTGCAACAGGGGTTGCTGCGGATCCGCGCCGGCCGCCTACAGCCGGGAGTCGCAGCGTTGTTTCGTACGGCCGGCCGGGATCCCCGGCGAGCGACGACGCACGACCTCGGTTATACGCTCGCGCCACGCCTCAACGCAGCCGGCCGGCTGACCGACATGGCGCTCGGCATCGAGTGCCTGACTACCGCCGATGCGAGCCGTGCGCGCGCCATTGCCGGGGAGCTCGATCGCCTGAACCGCGAGCGGCGGACCATCGAATCGGACATGCAGGACGAGGCCCGCACCGCAATTGATAATACGGACTGGAGTGAGAATTTCAGTCTGAGCCTATTCGATCCAGGTTGGCATCAGGGTGTCATCGGCATCGTCGCCGGCCGGCTCAAGGATCAGTTTCACCGGCCGGTCTTCGCTTTCGCGCGGGCCGGTTCCGGCGAAATCCGTGGGTCCGGCCGGTCGATACCGGCACTGCACCTGCGCGACGCGCTCGACCGCATCGCCGTTCGCAACCCCGGCCTCATACTCAAGTTCGGCGGCCACGCCGCAGCGGCGGGCCTGACTTTGCGCGAGGCCGATTTTGCCCGGTTCAGCACGGCCTTGGAGGAAACCGCCCGGTCGCTGCTTTCCCCTGGCGATCTCAAGCGTGTCATCGAAACCGACGGCACCCTCGAAGAGGAGTATTGCACTCTCGAGACTGCCGCCGTGCTCGGCGACGGCGTCTGGGGACAAGGCTTCCCGGTGCCCCGCTTCTGCGACGAATTCGAGGTCGCGGCGCAGCGCCTGGTCGGCGAGAAGCACCTGAAGCTCGTCCTCCGCCGCGGCGGGCTTGCGATCGAAGCCATGCGCTTCAATTATCCGGAGCCGGCGCCGCCCAGAATCCGGGCCGTTTATCAGGCTGCCACTAACGACTACGACGGCAGGACATCGCTCCAGCTCAATATCGAGCACTGGGAGGATGTGCCGGCTTCGGGCCCGACACATTCTGCACGCAGGAATATGTCCGTCGAAGGACCGGCAGATTCCTTATAATTCCAGCTTTCCGGAAGACCGTCATGGAACCTGAACGAATCAACACTCTCGCCCGGCGGCTTGGCGATGTGGAAGCCCGCGCCACGGAGCTGCGGAGGTATCTTTGACTTCGACAACAAGGAAAAGCGGCTGGCCGAGATCGGCGCCAAGCTCGAGGATCCGGCGCTCTGGAACGATCCCAAGCGCGCGCAGGAGCTCGGCCGCGAGCGCAAGGTTCTGTCGGACGTCGTCTCGACCCTGACCGCGGTCACGACCGGACTGCGCGACGCAAGAGAGTTGTTCGAGATCGCCCGGTCGGAAGGCGATGACGCCACCCTGGCGGCGATTGACGCCGATGCCCGCAAGCTCGAAAAGACGGTGGCGGACATGGAGTTCCGCCGCATGTTCTCCAATCCTGCCGATCCGAACAACTGCTTCATGGACATACAGGCGGGATCGGGCGGTACCGAAGCGCAGGACTGGGCCGCCACCCTCGAGCGCATGTACACGCGCTATTGCGAGCGCAAGGGCTACAAGGTCGAGCTGCTGGAGGAATCTCCAGGCGAGGTCGCCGGCATCAAGAGCGCAACGCTCAAGATCGCGGGAGACTATGCGTACGGGCAGTTGCGCACCGAAACCGGCGTGCATCGGCTGGTCCGCAAGTCGCCGTTCGATGCCAACAACCGCCGCCATACCTCGTTTGCGAGCGTCTTCGTCTACCCCGAAGTCGACGAAACCATCGAAATAACGATCAATCCCGCGGATCTGCGCGTGGACACCTTCCGCGCCTCGGGCGCCGGCGGCCAGCACATCAACAAGACCGACTCCGCGATCCGCATCACCCATCTCCCGACCAACATCGTCGTGCAGTGCCAGAACGACCGCTCCCAGCACCGCAACCGCGCGGAAGCGATGGCGATGCTCAAGTCGAAGCTCTACGAGCTCGAGCTGCGCAAGCGCCAGGAGGAGAAGCAGGTGCTCGAAGACTCGAAGACCGACATCGGCTGGGGACACCAGATCCGCTCCTACGTGCTCGATCAGTCGCGCATCAAGGACTTGCGCACCAACGTCGAGATCGGTAACACGCAGGCCGTGCTGGACGGGGACCTCGACGATTTCATCGAGGCGAGTCTCAAACAGGGAGTCGCCTAGTGAACGACGACAACAGGCTGGTGGAGGAACGCCGCGCCAAGCTCGATGCGCTGCGCGCGAAGGGAGCGGCGTTTCCCAACGATTTCCGGCGCGAGCACTATGCCGCCGATCTTGGCGCCCTGTACGGGGCCACGACCGCCGCGGCGCTCGAAGCGGATCCGGTGAAGGTCGCGATCGCAGGGCGCATCATGCTGAAGCGGGTGATGGGCAAGGCGAGCTTTGCCACCGTCCGCGACTCGACGGGCGCGATCCAGATCTTCGTCTCGGACGGCGACACGGGGCAGCAGGCGCACGCCTCCTTCAAGCACTACGACATCGGCGACTTCGTCGGCGTCGAGGGCGTGCTCTTCAGAACCAGGACCGGCGAGTTGACGGTGCGCGCACTCACGCTGAGGTTGCTCGTGAAGTCGTTGCGACCGCTGCCCGAGAAATGGCTCGGGCTGACCGACCAGGAATCGAAGTACCGCCAGCGCTACGTCGATCTCATAGTGAACGAGGACACGCGGCAGGTCTTCCTGCAGCGCTCGCGCATCGTGCAGGCGATGCGCGACTTCCTGCTCGGCGAGCGCTTCCTCGAAGTGGAAACGCCGATGATGCAGCCGATACCCGGCGGCGCGGCGGCGCGCCCGTTCATCACTCACCACAACGCGCTCGACATCGACCTGTACCTGCGGATAGCACCGGAGCTCTACCTCAAGCGCCTGGTCGTGGGCGGCTTCGAGCGGGTGTTCGAGATCAACCGCAATTTCCGCAACGAAGGGATTTCGACACGGCACAATCCGGAATTCACCATGCTCGAGTTCTACGCGGCCTATACCGACTACGAGTACATGATGGCCGTGATCCCGCGCCTGCTGCTCCACGTCGCGCAGACGGTGCTCGGCGCGTCGAAGTTCACCTATCAGGGAAACGAGATCGACTTTTCCCGGCCGTACGAGCGCCTGACCATTACGCAGGCAATCACGAAATTCCATCCGGGAATCGCGGACGCCGTTCTCAACGATCCCGCCGCCCTCACCGCCCGGTTGCAGCAGCTCGATATCCCCTACCGCCCGGCGGACGGCATCGGCGGATTGCAGCTGACCCTCTTCGAGCACACCGTAGAGGACAAGCTGATCCAGCCGACCTTCATCGTCGACTATCCGACCGAGGTGTCGCCGCTCGCGCGGCGCAGCGACCGGAACCCCGAGATCACCGAGCGCTTCGAGCTCTACATCGCAGGCCGCGAAATCGCCAACGGCTTCTCCGAGCTCAACGATCCCGAGGATCAGGCGGAGCGGTTCTCGCAACAGGCGAGTCAGAAGGACGCCGGCGATGCGGAAGCCATGCATTTCGACGCCGATTACATACGTGCCCTGGAGTACGGGATGGCCCCGGCGTCAGGCGCCGGCATCGGTGTCGACCGGCTGGTGATGCTGCTGACCGACAGCCCGTCGATCCGGGACGTCATCCTGTTCCCGCTGCTCCGCCCCGAAGAGCGGTAAGCGGTAGGCAGGGAAAAGGCCATCAAGTGAACCCACCGCTCACCGCTGACCGCTCACCGCTGACCGGCGATAGCCCACTCTGGCAGCCCTCGGAACGCCGCGTTGCAGGCACCAACCTCACCGCGTTCATGCGCTACGTGCAGCGCCGCTGGGGCGTGCAGGCAGCCGACTACGACGAGCTTCAGCGCTGGTCGGTGACGGAGCGGGAGCGTTTTTGGCAGTCGATCTGGTCCTTCTGCGGCGTCATCGGCGACGCGCCGGGCGAGACGGTGCTGCTGGACGGCGAGAGGATGCCCGGTGCCCGCTGGTTTCCCGACGCGCGCCTGAACTTCGCCGAGAACCTGCTCCGGCGGCGGGACCGGGGTACCGCCCTCGTGTTCTGGGGCGAAGAGCGCGTGAGAAGCAGGGTGTCCTACGCCGATCTCTACTCGGAAGTTTCGCGGCTGGCGCAGGCGTTGCGGGCGGCGGGAGTCAAACCCCGCGACCGGGTCGCCGGTTATATGCCCAACCTACCCGGCACGGTGATCGCCGGGCTCGCCGCGGCCAGCATCGGCGCAACCTGGTCCTCGTGTTCGCCCGATTTCGGTGTCCAGGGCGTGCTCGACCGCTTCGGTCAGATCGAGCCCAGGGTGCTGTTCGCCGCCGATGGCTATTTCTACAACGGGAAGACGATCGACGTTGTCGATCGTCTCGAGGAGATCGCCCGCAATCTCCCTTCGGTGGAAAAGGTGGTGATCATTCCCTACACGCGCCGCAACCCGGCTCTCGACAACATCCCGAATGCTGTCGACGTGCACGAATTCATGGCGCCATATCGCCCTCGAGAGATCCGCTTCGAGCGCCTGCCGTTCGACCACCCGCTCTACATCCTCTACTCGTCCGGCACGACCGGAGTCCCCAAGTGCCTCGTCCACGGCGCGGGCGGGACCCTGCTGCAGCACTTGAAGGAGCACCAGCTGCACGTCGATCTCAAGCCGAACGACCGCCTGTTTTTTTTCACCACGTGCGGATGGATGATGTGGAACTGGCTCGTCTCCGCGCTCGCATCGCGGGCGACCGTCCTGCTCTACGACGGCTCACCGCTCATAGCGGAAGGTCGTGTCCTGTTCGACTACGCCGATGCCGAGCGCATCAACGTATTCGGGACCTCCGCGAAATTCATCGACAGCATCGCGAAGCTCGGCATGAGGCCACGCGCCACGCACAAGCTGGCGTCGGTGAAAACGCTCCTTTCGACGGGTTCGCCCCTGGTCCCTGAAGGGTTCGACTACATCTACCGCGAGGTGAAAACCGACCTCCACCTCGCATCGATTTCCGGCGGCACCGACATCATTTCGTGCTTTGCGCTCGGGAATCCGAACGGGCCCGTCTGGCGCGGCGAGATCCAGTGCCGCGCGCTGGGCATGAAGGTGGACGTGTTCGACGAAGCCGGACGGTCCGTTCGCGGCGAGAAGGGCGAGCTCGTGTGCACGGCGGCGTTTCCTTCCATGCCGACGGGCTTCTGGAACGATCCCGACGGCGCCCGCTATCGCGCCGCCTACTTCGAGAACTTTCCCGGCGTGTGGAGCCACGGCGACTACGTGGAGCTGACCCCGCACGAGGGGCTCATCATCTACGGGCGGTCGGACGCCGTGCTCAATCCCGGCGGCGTGCGCATCGGCACCGCTGAAATCTACCGGCAGGTGGAGCAACTGGACGAAGTGGTCGAAGGCCTCGTCATCAGCCAGAACTGGCCGCCGGACAAGCCGACCGACGTGCGCGTAGTGCTCTTTGTCCGACTGCGGCCGGAGCTGACCCTGGACGCAGCGCTAATCGAGAAGATCAAGCGCAGGATCCGGGACAACACCACCCCGCGCCACGTGCCGGCAAGGATCGTGCAGGTGACGGACATCCCACGCACGAAAAGCGGGAAAATCGTCGAGCTCGCCGTCCGCAACGTAGTTCACGGCCAGCCCGTAAAGAACGTCGATGCCCTCGTCAACCCGGAAGCGCTCGCCCAATTCAAGGAGCGCTCCGAGCTCGCATCGTGAGGCTCGCTCGGCTCCTCATCTTGCCTGTCGCTGAGATAGGTTCCACGCCAGAGGGGACAGGTCGAGACGTGTAGCTGCGTCTCTTCACTATCGACCGAGGCTTTCATGCCTGGATGACGTCATGACCGCAATCGCGCTTGCCCTGGTGCTGTGCGCGGCCGCGATCCACGCCAGCTGGAACTTTCTGCTGAAGCGCTCCGGCGGCGGCACCGCGTTCATCTGGCTTTTCGCCGCCGTGTCCGCGCTGATCTACGCGCCCCTGGCGGCAGCCATCATCTGGTGGGTCAAGCCGCAGTTCGGGTGGATGCATTACGGTCTGATGGCCGCGAGCGCTGCCCTGCACACCGGATACTACATGCTGCTCGACCGCGGCTACCGCAGCGGAGACCTTTCGATCGTCTATCCGATCGCGCGGGGCACGGGACCGTTGATCACCGTGCTGTGCGCGATTCTGCTCCTGCGCGAGGAGCCGTCCGCGCTCGCCATAGGGGGCGCATTACTAGTGGGGGGCGGCGCGTTTCTCTTGACCGGCGATCCGCGCAAGCTGCGCGCCTCCGGGAACCACCACGCGGTCGCCTTCGCACTCCTGACGGGCTGCACGATCGCCGCCTACACCCTGGTGGACAAGCTCGCGGTTTCCGCGTGGCTCATACCGCCGCTCGCGCAGGACTGGGCGACCAATGTCGGGCGCGTCATCCTGATGACGCCGCTCGCGTACGAGGCCCGCGCGGAGATCGTGCCCACGTGGCGGCGAGCGTGGAAGGAAGTACTCGGAATTGCCATACTCTGCCCCCTCTCCTACATCCTAGTGCTGTCGGCGATGGTATTCACGCCGGTGAGCTACGTCGCGCCGGCGCGCGAGCTGAGCATCCTGATCGGCGCACTCATGGGCGCGCATTTCCTGCAGGAAGGCGATGCTGCGCGGCGCCTCTCTGCCGCGTCGGCGATGGTGTTGGGGATAGTATGTCTCGCGCTCGGCTAAGTTTCAGGCGCGACCAGAGTACCGAAGCGAACGGTTCCATTCCAGGCCCGGTCGCTATCAAGGAACGGAGCTCGTCCGCCTGAAACTGACTCTGAGTGTTAGAACGGACGCGTAAAAATATCTATCGGCGTTACGCGCAAGCGGAACGCCGATTACCAGTTCCAGATCTGCCACCACGGGACGTCGGCGCGGCGCGGGTCGCCCTTTACGTACTTGCTGTTGGGAAAATTCTTCTTCAGCACGCGCTCGGCATCGTCCCGCAAGTCGTTCATCGCAAGCGCGTCATAGGCTTTCACAAGAATGACCAGCCCCTCTTCGTTGGCGGGAGCCTGCGGATAGCTCTTCAGCGCGTACTGGACGCGATTCGCAGCGGCGACATAGGCGCGGCGTTTCATGTAATAGCGCGCGACATGCACCTCGTGCGCCGCCAGTGCGTTCACGAGGTAGTTCATCCGCAAGATCGAGTCCGGGGTGTACTTGCTTTCCGGAAAGCGCGTCACCAGGTCCTTGAACGCATCGAAAGCCTCCCGCGCCGCTTTCGGGTCCCTTTCGGTCGCATCCTGGCCGCTGACGTAACCCAACCAGCCGAGATCGTCGTTGAAGTTCGCGAGCCCCTTGAGGTAGTAGGCGTAATCGACGTTGGGATGATTGGGGTGCAGCTTGATGAAGCGGTCGGCCGCGGTGACCGCCTGCGCGGGCTCGTTGTCCTTGTAATATGCATAGGCGATTTCTATCTGGGCCTGCTGCGCGTAGCGCCCGTACGGATAGCGCGCCTCGAGCTTCTCGTAAAACTTGATCGCCTTCTCGTAATCGCGGTCGTTGAGATGGTCCTTGGCTTCCGTATAGAGCTTCTGCGCCGACCAGCCCTTGGTCTCGTCGATCTGCTCGGGCAGCAGCCCGCACGCAGCAATGAGTATGCCCAGCAATAACGCTAAACTATAACGCACGATGATCATCGACGGACCTCTGAAAAATTATAGCGCAAACAAGGTGATCCTGGAGCCGCGCGAGCTCCTGATACCGGACGACTGCGCGGGACTGCGCTTGGATCAGGCGCTCGCCCGCATGTTCCCGGAATTTTCCCGCACCCGCCTCGCGGGCTGGGTGCGCGGAGAGCAGGTGACGGTGGACGGTCGGCCGGCGGTGCCGCGGCGCAAGGTCTGGGGTGGTGAGCGCGTCACCCTGCGTCCGGAGCCGGAGCCGCGGGAATATGCGGACCGGCCGGAAGACATACCGCTCGCCATTCTCTACGAGGATGAGACGCTGCTGGTCCTCGACAAGCCGGCGGGACTGGTCGTGCATCCGGGAGCGGCGAACTGGCACGGCACGCTGCTCAACGCGTTGCTTCAGCACGAGCCCCGCCTTGCTGCGATTCCGCGCGCCGGCATCGTTCACCGCCTCGACAAGGACACGAGCGGCCTGCTAGTGGTGGCGAAGACGCTGCAAGCACAAACCGATCTCGTGCGGCAGCTCGCGGCGCGCAGCGTCAAGCGCGAATATCTGGCGCTCGCGCACGGCCGCGTCGCCCGCGACGGGAAGGTGGAAGCTCCCATCGGGCGCCACCCTGCAAAACGCACGAAGATGGCGGTGGTCGCCCGCGGGCGCCATGCGGCGACACACTACGCGGTGCTCGAGCGTTACACCCATGCCACGCTGCTGCGCTGCCGGCTCGAAACCGGACGGACCCATCAAATCCGCGTGCACCTCTCCGCCCTGGGACATCCCCTGGTCGGCGACCCGACCTACGGCAAGCGCGCGAGCGCGCTCCCGTTTCCCCGGCAGGCACTGCACGCCGAGCAGCTCTCGCTGGTTCATCCGGGAACGGGGAAAATGATGCACTGGCGGGCAGAGCCGCCTGAGGATCTTAAAAAGCTGATCTCAACCCTGCGCAGCGAAAGTATTCAAGCGAAACACGGATCACCGATCACCGATCACCGATCACGCCGCTAGGCATGAACCCACCGCATCCCGACTGGATCTCCCCGAAATGGCCGGCACCTGCCAATGTGCGCGCGCTGATCACCACGCGCGCCGGCGGAGTGAGCCTCGGTCCCTACGCCAGTCTCAACCTCGGGCTGCGCACCGGCGACGACCCGCAGGCCATCGCGGCAAACCGTGCCGCGTTGCGCGCGACTTTGCCGCAAGACCCCACGTGGCTTACACAGGTGCATGGGAGCCGGGTGGTCGACGCCGATGTTGCGGTCACCCGCCCCGAGGCGGACGCAGCCGTCGCTCGCCGTGCGGGCACCGTATGCGCGGTGCTCGTTGCCGACTGTGTGCCGGTATTGTTCGCCGATCGCACCGGGACCATCGTGGCGATCGCTCACGCGGGATGGCGGGGCGTGGCGAGCGGCGTCGTGGAGAATACGGTGCGCAGCATGCAGTGCGAGCCGGGCGAGGTGCTGGCCTTCCTGGGGCCGGGAATAGGCCCGCGCGCGTTCGAAGTCGGTCCCGACGTCCTGCACGCCTTCGTCGACAGCGATCCAGAGATGCAGAGCGCGTTCGTTCCGTCTTCGCCCGGCAAGTGGCTTGCAGACCTGTTCGCGCTAGCAAGGCGCCGGCTGCGCCGCGCAGGGGTCACGCACATTTCCGGCGGAGGCCTTTGTACTTACTCGGACGCCGCGAGATTTTTCTCCTACCGGCGCGAGCGCACGACCGGGCGCATGGCCGCGGTCATCTGGCTCTCTGATTGATGAGGCGTGACTGGTGGCTCGTAAACTCGGATCGCTGGTCACGGGTCAGCGATCACTGGCTGTATAATTTCGCGCCTTGCGCGCAGCGGAGCGGCTCTTCCGCGGCAACGACTCCGACACCATGACAACTCTCGCCTGGATAATCGCCGCGACGCTGGCAGGGGGCGTCCTCTCGGTCGCGGCCGCTGCGATATTCGCGCTCAGCGCGCGCGCGTCGCAGGTGCCGATCCTGATCAGCTACGCGGTCGGTGCGCTGCTCGGCGCCGTCTTCCTCGAGCTGCTGCCCCAGGCCTTCGGCAGGGCCGAGAGCATAGAGACGATGGCGGGCATTATCCTCGGCGGACTGCTGCTGTTTTTCATCCTCGAGAAACTGGTGCTGTGGCGGCATTGCCATCAGGAGCAATGCGAAGCGCACGATCCGCCGGAAATCGCCCACGATCACGGGCGCAGCGGAACCATGATCATGATCGGCGATACCTTCCACAACTTCATCGACGGCGTGCTGATCGCTGCCGCATTCCTCGCCGATCACCATGTGGGAATGGTGACAGCGCTGGCGATCATCGCGCACGAAATTCCCCAGGAGGTGAGCGACTTCCTGATCCTGCTGCATTCGGGCTTCTCCAAGCGCAAAGCGCTGCTCCTCAACATGCTGTCCAGCGGGGCGATGGTGGCCGGAGGACTGCTCGCCTACTTCGCCCTGCGGACCATGGAGCAGTGGGTCGCGCCGCTCCTGGGCCTGGCCGTCGCCAGCATGCTCTACGTTTCGGTGGCCGACCTGATTCCCGGCCTCCATCGCCGGCCGGAGCTGCAGGCAACCGTGCAGCAGGTGGCCCTCATCGCCCTCGGCATCGGCACGATCTGGCTGGTGGGCGGACTCGCGCACTCCTACGCAGGCGCGCAATGAGCGATACGGCTCCGGGCCACGACGAGACGCGAGAGCGTTTCGAAGATCTCAACCGCAGGATCATGGCTTCCGTGGTGAAGCCGCTGCAGCTCGATGCCTGGCTCGACGGCGCGGAGATCGTGCGCGCGCTCACGACCAGCCTCGCGCAGGACAGCGCGCGTTGGCAGGAAATCCAGCAACGCTACTACCACAAGCAGCTCGAGCTGTGGAGCCGTTTCGTCCCGACGGTCGCCGGCGCTCCCGAAGCAGCGCCCCAGGCACAACCGGAGGACCGCCGGTTCAGCGCCCAGGAATGGCGCAGCCAGCCGTACTTTCAATACCTGGTGCAGTCGTACCGGCTCGCCGCGCAGTGGCTGATGGAAGTCGTCGAGAGCGTGACGCTCGAGCCCCACGCCAAGCGCAAGCTCGAATTCTTCGCGCGCCAGCTCGTCGACGCGATGTCCCCCGCGAACTTTCCGTGGAGCAATCCCGAGGCACTGAAGCTCGCTGCCGAAACCGGCGGCGAGAGCCTTGCGCGCGGCATGCGGCACCTCGCCGCCGACATGGCGAAGGGCATGATCTCGATGACGGACGATATGGCGTTCGAGATCGGACGCAATCTCGCGATCACCCCGGGAGCGGTAGTCTACGCCAACGATCTCATCCAGCTGATCCAGTACCGCCCCGCCACCGCGACCGTGTTCGAGCGCCCGCTCCTCATGGTTCCTCCCTGCATCAACAAGTTCTACATCCTCGATCTGCAGGCAGAGAATTCGTTCGTCCGCTACGCCGTCGAGCAGGGCCACACGGTATTCATGGTGTCGTGGCGCAACGTGCCGCCGGACATGGGCCGGATCACGTGGGACGACTATCTTGAGCAAGGCGTGCTACGGGCGATCGAGGTGGCCGCCGAAATCTGCGCAGTCGACACCGTAAATTCGCTGGGATTTTGTGTCGGGGGGACTCTCCTCGGCGCAGCGGCCGCCGTCCAGCGCGCCAAGGGGCCGGACCGGATCGCGAGCATGACCCTGCTCGCCGCGATGCTCGATTTTTGCGATACCGGAGAGCTCGGAGTCTTCGTGGACGAGTCTTTCGTGCACAAGCGCGAGCAGGATTTTGCCGCGGGGGGTGTCCTGCCCGGGCGTGAGCTCGCCCTGACCTTTGCCAGCCTCCGCGCCAACGACCTCATCTGGCATTACGTCGTCAACAATTACCTGAAGGGCAGGCAGCCCCCGCCGTTCGATCTGCTCTACTGGAACGCCGACAGCACCAATCTGCCCGGCGCGATGTACTCGTACTACCTGCGCAACATGTACCTGGAGAACAACCTGAAAACGCCGGGCCGGCTGACCCAGTGCGGCGTACCCGTGGACCTCGGCAAAGTGGATGCGCCGGCCTACATACTGGCGACGCGGGAAGACCATATTGTTCCCTGGAGAACTGCGTATGCCAGCACGCGCCTGCTAAAAGGTAGAATCGACTTCGTGCTGGCGGCGAGCGGGCATATCGCAGGGGTAATCAATCCAGCGTGGCAGAACCGCCGCAGCTACTGGTTGAACGACAGGTTGACGCCGGATGCCGCCGCCTGGCTCGACGGGGCGGCCTCGCATCCCGGAAGCTGGTGGACGCATTGGAGCACGTGGCTCGCGCGGCATGCAGGCAACCGCGTGGCCGCGCGGGAGCATCCTGGCGGCAGGGCCTACCGGGAAGTCGAGGCCGCTCCAGGTCGCTACGTGAAGGAGAAATGCGCGTGAGCGGATCATCCGGCGCAGCCGCACGTGTCGAATGAGATATCCAACTGATGGAGAGCAGAGATGACCAAGCGCGTCGCAGTCGTAACGGGGGGCATGGGGGGATTGGGTGAAGCGATCTGCCTCAAGCTTGCCGGCATGGACAACCTGGTGGTGGCGACATATTCGCCCGGCAATACCAAATCCGCGGAATGGCTCAAGGAGATGAAAAGCAAGGGGCACGACATGCGCGCCGTGCAGGTGGATGTCATGGATTTCGACTCGTGCCAGAAGGCGGTGGCGAAGATCCAGTCCGAGGTCGGCCCGGTCGACATTCTCGTCAACAACGCCGGCATTACGCGCGACATGACCTTCAAGAAGATGGGGAAGACCGACTGGGACGCAGTGATGCACACCAATCTCGACAGCGTCTTCAACATGACCAAGCCTGTGTGCGACAGCATGGTGGAGCGCGGCTGGGGCCGCATCATCAACATCTCGTCGGTCAACGGCCAGAAAGGCGCCTTCGGCCAGACCAACTATTCGGCCGCCAAGGCGGGCATGCACGGGTTCACCAAGGCGCTCGCGCTCGAAGTCGCCCGCAAGGGGGTGACCGTCAATACCATCTCGCCCGGCTATATCGGTACGAAAATGGTCCTCGCGATACCGAAGGATGTCCTCGACAGCAAGATCATCCCCCAGATACCCCTGGGACGGCTCGGCAAGCCGGAAGAAGTCGCAGGACTGGTCGCCTACCTGTGCTCGGAGGAAGCTGCCTTCGTGACCGGGGCCAACATCGCCATCAACGGCGGCCAGCATATGGCCTAAATTTAACGATATTTTTCAATCCCTTAGATTGCCAATCCTGCATTGCTCTGCAATAATAGCGATTTTCCACTGACCGGCGGGCCGCCATGACACAAGAGCCCCGTATCATCAAGAAATACCCGAACCGACGGCTCTACGACACCGAGACGAGCAGCTATATCACGCTCACCGACGTCAAGAAGCTCGTGCTCGATCAGATCGCCTTCAAGGTGGAGGACGCCAAGACCCGCGAAGATCTCACGCGCAGCATATTGCTGCAGATCATTCTCGACGAAGAAACCGAGGGCGCCCCCATGTTCTCGAGCGACATGCTGTCGCAGATCATACGTTTCTACGGCAACGCCATGCAGGGCATGATGGGCAGCTACCTCGAAAAGAACATCCAGACTTTCATCGAGATCCAGAAGCGGCTCCAGGATCAGTCGCGCCAGGTGTACGGCGACAACCCCATGCTGAATACCGACGCGTGGAGCGAGTTCCTGAAGATGCAGGGACCGGCGATTCAGGGGCTGATGGGGCGGTACCTCGAGCAAAGCGCCAACGCGTTCCTGGAAATGCAGCAGCAACTGCAGCAGCAGACACGAAACCTCTTCGGCAACTTTCCGTTCCCCAACTTCGGCGGCGCCTTCCGCGACGGCAGCGACTCGAAGCCCGCTGGCGAGAACAAGAGCGACGATCAGAAGCCCGGCTCCGGCAGCGGCAAAGGCTAGGAATTCGGATCTCTCAGACCGCGTCCGGCACGGCACATCCCTGAAACTGAACCCTCAACGGAACCGCAAGATGGGCCACGGGAATTTATTCGGCGCCGTCCCCGCCATGCGCCATGCCGCGTCGCGAGGACGAGCTGACTAGGACGGTTTCCGGGCGCCCGGATGCTGGGGCGGCTTCCAGGCTGTCGGGCCGCCAGAACCGGCGGCCGGCACGGGTCGGATTCGTGTCGCTCGGCTGTCCCAAGGCGCTGGTCGATTCCGAGCGCATCCTCACGCAGTTGCGCGCCGAAGGGTACCTCGTCGCTCCCCGCTACGAGGACGCCGACCTCGTCGTCGTCAACACGTGCGGCTTCATCGACGACGCGATCCGGGAGTCGCTCGACGCGATCGGCGAAGCGCTGGCCGAGAACGGCAGAGTGATCGTCACCGGCTGCCTCGGTGCCAAAGGCGACATCGTCAGGAAGACGCACCCGCGCGTGCTCGCGGTCACGGGCCCGCATGCGACCGCGGAGGTGATGAAGGCCGTCCACCAACACCTGCCGCAGCCCCATGATCCGTACACCAGCTTGATTCCGCCGCACAGCATCAAGCTCACCCCGCAGCATTACGCGTATCTCAAGATCGCCGAGGGCTGCAATCACCGCTGCACTTTTTGCATCATCCCCGCGATGCGCGGCGATCTCGTCAGCCGGCCGATCGGGGACGTTCTGCTGGAAGCCGAAAGTCTCGTCCGCGCCGGGGTGAAGGAGCTGCTCGTCATCTCGCAGGACACGAGCGCATACGGCGTGGACGTGAAGTACCGGACCGGCTTCTGGCGCGGCAGGCCGCTCAAAACGCGCATGACCGAGCTCGCCCGTGCCCTCGGCGAGCTGGGCGTCTGGGTGAGGCTGCACTATGTCTACCCCTACCCCCATGTCGACGAGGTCGTGCCGCTGATGGCCGAGGGCAGACTGCTGCCCTACCTCGACGTGCCCTTTCAGCACGCCAGCCGGCGCATCCTGAAGCTCATGAAGCGACCGGCCAGCGCCGAGGATAATCTCGAGCGCATACGGCACTGGCGCGCGATCTGCCCCGACATCACGATCCGCAGCACCTTCATCGTTGGATTCCCGGGCGAAACGGAAGCCGAATTTTCCGAGCTGTTGGACTTCCTCGAGGCAGCCGAGCTCGATCGCGTCGGCTGCTTCGCCTATTCGGCGGTGGAAGGAGCAGCGGCCAACGCGCTCCCGGGACTCGTTTCCGAGGAGACGAAACAGGAACGCA
>DATFWO010000039.1:0-7595 GCA_035259205.1 Burkholderiales bacterium
CCGAGTATGCCGCCGCCCGCGAACATGACTACCGCCACGAGCAGCACGCCGATGCCGAAATACCAGTACTCCGGGAACTGCTTGGCGAGATAATCTTGCGCCACCAGGTAGACCAGCGGCCCGACGACGGCGCCGTAGATGCGGCCTACACCGCCCAGGATCAGCATGACCAGCAGCTCCCCGGCCGCTTCGAAGCCCAGGACGTTCAGCCCCACGAACTGGTTGGTCTGCGTGATCAGCCCGCCGGCGATGCCCGCGATTACGGCCGAGATCGCGTATACCGTCACTAGCCGCGGGTAGACCGGCGCGCCGATCGCGTGCATGCGCGTCATGTTTTCCCGTATTCCCGCGAGCGAAGCGCCGAACGGCGAGTAGATCAGCCGGCGCACGACGATCCAGCCGAGGAACAGCACCACGAGGCAATAGACGTATGCGGTCTTTCCAAACAGATCGAACTTGAAGAGGCCCAGTATGGGTGCGACGACCACGCCCGACAGACCGTCCGCGCCACCGGTGATCGGCGTCGCCTTGTTGGCGATCTCCAGGCACAACGAGGCAATCGCGAGCGTAAGCATGAGCAAGGTCAGGCCCGACGTGCGCAGTATCACCGCGCCCGTCGCGGCGCCGAGCGCACCGGCCGCCAGGGCTGCGGCGACGAGTTGCAGGAGCGGATCGCTCACGCCGAGCTTCGCCCCGAGTATTCCGGCGGTATAGGCGCCCACACCGAAAAACGCGCTGTGGCCGAGCGTGATGATTCCGGCATAGCCGAGAATCAGGTCGAGCGACAGCGCGTAGAGGATGTAGATCAGGATGCGCGCTCCGAGCGGCACGTACTCGGGTAGCAGGAAAAAGCACGCTACCGCCACGACGAAGGGCGACCATTCGATCCAGCGGATGCGCGGATCAGCGCTGTAGCCGCCGGCATGCGTCATGTCAAAACCCGTTTGGCCACGGAAACACACGGACAATAACTGGCACAAAACAATTCAAAGCTCTCCCCCTCGTGAAGCCGGCATAACCGCTCGTGCTGACTTCCTGCCGTCGTTTCATGCGGTGTTTTTCCGTGTGATTCCGTGGCTGAAGGTCTTCATACCCGCCGACCGAAGAGCCCGGCCGGTCGCCAGAGCAGAATGGCGATCGTGGCAACGTAGATGAAGAAAGCGCCGAACTGGGGCACCCAGTACTTGCAGGCGGTATCGGCGACGCCGATCAGCAAGGCGGCCACGAACGGTCCGCGCAGGCTACCCAGCCCGCCGACGGCGACGACGATCAGGAAGTAGACGAGTTGCTCGAACGGGTAGGTCGGTTGTATTGCGATGAGGTCCGCGCCGAGCCCTCCGCCGAGCCCTGCGAGGCCGCTGCCGAGCGCAAAGGTCAGCGTGAATAGCCGCTTCGTATTGATGCCGACCGATTGCGCCATCGCGCGGTTGTCCACAGCCGCGCGCACCATCGCGCCCCAGCGCGTGCGCTCAACGCCGAACCACAGCACCGCGACCATCACGGAGCTGAACACGATGAGGAAGACGCGATACGTCGGAAAATCCCGCCCGAGCAGGGGGAACTGGCCTCTCAGGTAGTCCGGAAGATTGACCGGCTGCTGCAGCGTGCCGTAGATCAGGCGGGCCACCGCCACCGACATGAAGATGAGCCCGATCGTGAACAGGACCTGCGCGAGCTCGCCCGCAGCGTAGAGCCGAGCATAGAGCAGCCGCTCGAGGGCCACGCTGGCGGCGGCGACGGCGACGAAGGCGAGCGTCAGCGCGATCGGGAACGGCACCCCGTGGTTGTTCATGGCCGACAGCATCACGTAGCCGCCCGCCATCGCGAATACGCCATGGGCGAGGTTGACGAATCCCATCAGGCCCATCGTCACCGAGAGGCCGACCGAGATTACGTACAGGATCATTCCGTAGGCCGCCCCGTGGAAGGCGACGCTTACCAGTGAGGATAGAAACGCTTCCATCGATCAGTGGCAGGCAACAAAAAACCCCGGGGGTGTGCGGCGTGTCCGGGGTTTGGGAGGGGTTATTTCTTCTGGTATTCCTGCCAGGGGTCTTTGACCATGCCTATCGTTTCGAGCTCCACGTTGGCGAGCTCGCCGCCGACCTTGCGTACCTCCCGGATGTACTCGTTCTGGACGATGTCGCGCGTCGCCGCGTCGATATAGATCGGGCCGCGCGGGCTGTTCGGATTCTTGTACTTCTTGACCAGCTCCATGGTCTTGTCCGGATCGACCTTGCCTTTCTGCTCGCGGATGACGTAGTAGATCGCATCCATCGCATCCCAGCCGCCCACGGACATGAAGCTCGGCACGGACTTCTCTCCGTATTCCTTCTTCCACGCCGTAATGAACGCCTTGTTGGTGGGGCGGGTGGCGGCGGCCGAGTAGTGGTGTGCCGTGATCACGCCGACCGCCACGTCGCCCATGTTCGGCAATTCCTCGTCGGTCGTAATGTCGCCGGGTCCGATGAACTTGATCCCCGCCTTGTCGAGCCCGAGATCGCCGTAGGCCTTCATGATCTGGGTCGCCTGCCGGCCCGCCGGGATGAACGAGAACAACACCTCGGGCTTCGCATCCTTGACCCGCTGCATGAACGGTACGAAATCGGGATTGGCGAGCGGCATGCGCACCTTGCCGATGACCCTGCCGCCGCCCTCTGCGAACGCCTTCTCGAACGCCGCCTCGGAATCGTGGCCAGGGCCGAAATCGCTCACCGCGATGTAGGCGGTCTTGTACTTCCTGGAGGCCCACGCGCCGAGCGGATAGGAGGATTGCCACAGCGTGAACGAGAAGCGCGCGATGTAGGGCGAGCGGTTGACGATCACCGAGGTCCCCGCGTTCATGATGAAGAAGGGCAGCTTCGCTTCCTGGGTGAGGGGCGCGATCGCCAGCGCATTGGGGGTGAACACTTCGCCCGTAAGGAACTGTATTTTGTCGCGCACGATCATCTCCTGCGCGAGCTGCTTCGCCTTGTCGGGATTCGGCCCGCCGGTGTCGCGGACGATGAGCTCGATCTTCACGCCGGGCGGCAGCTTGTCGGCGTTCTGCTTCATGTAGAGCTTGTAGCCCTTCTCGATAAGCTCCCCGAGCGTGGCGAACGGACCGGAAAGGGTGTTAAGCACCCCGATCTTGATCGTCTGTGCCCCGGCCGGCGCGGCCCAGACGAGCACGGCGGCCAGCGCGACGCCGGCCAAGGCTCTGAACCTCATATCTCCTCCCGTAATGGTGCGGATTTATCCAGTTTATGATGGCGGAAGCCGCACCAGTTTATCCCATTTTTGGCGTAGATTCAGAGAGGTCCAGCCTCATGGCGTCGCCATCGCCGGCCCATGCCATTCTGATATTGCGCTTTGGGCCAATTACGCGGTAAGCAGCGTTTTCATAGGATAGCCGCAAAAAGAAGCTCGTACCGACAGGGAGCGTGCAATGAACAGCCTGACCTCTCGCCTCAGCCTTACGCCCCGGATGCCCGCATGCGCGCTGCTCGCGGCCACCGTGCTGCAGCTCTCCGGCTGCGCCAGCACGACGGAAGGCGGCGCCGTCGGCGCGCAGCGCAAGCAGTTGCTGCTCGTGTCCTCCGCGGAGCTGGAACAGATGGCCGCGCAGAGCTACAACAAGCTAACGAGCGAGGCGGTCAAGAAAGGCACGCTGAATGCCGATCCGGCGCTCACGCAACGCGTACGGGCGATCGCCGCGCGCATAGCGCCGCAGACCGGCGTGTTCCGCCGCGACGCGCCGGGATGGAAGTGGCAAGTGAACGTGATCAGCAGCGACGAGTTGAACGCGTTCTGCATGCCAGGCGGCAAGATCGTCTTCTACTCGGGGCTGATCAAGCGGCTCAACCTGAGCGACGACGAGATCGCGATCGTGATGGGGCACGAGGTCTCGCACGCGCTGCGCGAGCATTCGCGCGAGCAGGTATCGCAGGCGTTGGCAGCGCAGACCGCGATCGGCATCGGCGCCGCGTTGCTGGGGGTCGGGGGAGTAGAGGACCTGGCGAACACCGCCTACGAGGCGCTGGTTGCTACCAAGTTCAGCCGGGTGGACGAAAGCGAAGCCGACACCATCGGCCTCGAGTTGACCGCGCGAGCGGGCTATGACCCGCGCGCCGGCGTGTCGTTGTGGCAGAAGATGATGAAGGCCAGCCAGGGCGGGCAGCCGCTCGAGTTTCTCAGCACGCACCCGGCGGAAGCGAATCGCGTGAAGCATATCGAGTCGCTCCTGCCGACGGTGATGCCACTCTACGAGGCGGCGCGGCATCGTTGAGCCCCGCCGTCCGCGTCGTGTCTTTGCTATAATCCGCCCCTCGCGCCCGTAGCTCAGTTGGATAGAGTACCTGGCTACGAACCAGGGGGTCGTGGGTTCGAATCCTGCCGGGCGCGCCAGTCATCAACGAAGCTGGGCACTTCACCCAGCTTCTTTTTTTGCATGAACCCGATGGCGTCCGCGATCCGCCGGTGGCTGCCGCGGACGACCAGCTCGTTCCCGTCGAGCTTGATCTCGTCCACCAGCAGGCGCAGGTAGGCCTTGCCGAGGCCCGACGCCGGATCGTTGAAGCGTTCCTTGAGGGCCGCGCAGAAGGCATCGACCTTATTGGCGTTCACCCGGCGCACGGCGAGCGCCTGGCGATCCGGGAGTAGTTCCAGCATCCCCTTGTCCACATGATCGCGGTATGCGAGCACGTCTTCGAAGCTCGGGCGCGACAACATCCCACGCTCGGGTCGAGGATGCCGTTCACCAACGGCGTTGTAATACTAATTAAAGAGAAAGCGATACGAGGCGTCGAAGGGTTTGTAACCCCTTTGATAGGGTGCAAGCACGAAAGTCTCGAAGAACCACGTTGTGTGTGAGAGATGCCATTTGACTGGACTCGCGTCCGGCATCGACTGGATCGCGCAGTCCTCGGCTGAGAGCGGCGCGGCAAGTGCACGCGTCATCCGACGGATCGAGGCAAACCGTTCTGCGCGAGTGGGGTTCAGCTCCGGATTAGGTGACGCCAACTTTGGGTCACGTACCAAGCTCACGAAGACCTCCTTTCGGGCACTCTGCCCGAGATTGCGCGTTATTGGTTGACTATATAGCGAACTAGTTCGGCGCTATTCAATGACCGCGTTCGCCCGGTTCAACAGCGCCTGCGGAATGGCGAGCTTCATCGCCTTCGCGGAGGCCGCGTTTATGGCCAGTTCGAACGACGTGGGCGGACCGACGGGCAGCTCGCTTGGCTTGGTGCCCTTAAGAATCCGGTCGACGTAGGATGCCGACTGCCGGAACATGCTGAGCAGATTGGCCCCAAAGGCGATGACGCAGCCGGCGTCGGCATAGTCGCGCTCCTGGCAGAGGGTGGGAAGCCCGCTCGCCGTCGTGATTTGCCCGATGCGATTGCGGTACGCAGTGAACTGCGGATCGGCGACGAGAAAGGCTGCCTGAGCGCCTTGATCGCGCAGTCCCGCAAAGGCCGCATCGAGCGCGCCCGCGCCCTCTACTTCGACAGCGATCACGTCAAGCCCGAGGCTCTGCGCAGCTTCACGCGCGCGGCGTGCATTGAGCTGTGAGGCTGGATTCGAGCGATTCCAAACAAGAGCCATCCGGCTGAGACCTGGGACGAACTCGCGAAGGACCTCCACCTGTCTGCCGGGAGCATCAGCCGGAACGACATCAAACGCTGCAACATTGCCCCCCGGACGCACCAAGCCGCTGCCGACCGGGTCGGTCGCAGCGGCAACGACGATCGGAACGGTTTGTGTGGCTTTTCGGGTCGCTAACGTTGGTGGCACCCCTCCGGTAACGATTAGATCCATGGGCAGGCGCACCAGCTCGTTGGCGATTTCGCCGAGGCGCTCGACTTTGCCCTCGGCGTAGCGGACTTCGATGACGACATCCTGTCCCTCGACCCACCCGCGCTCGCGCAGGCCTTCACGAAGTTGCGCAAGAAAGCCAGCACTGCCCGCAGGCGTTCCCGTGAACACGACGCCAATACGCTTAAGCGCCGATGTCTGTTGCGCCTCGACTACCGCTACCGGAGCGAAGAGCGAGACCATGGACACAGCTATGGCTGCCATTACTTTCATATGCCGCTCCCTTTTGTCCAGCCAGCCGGCCGCGTTCTTCGCCGAACGTTCGACATGAGCGGCGCCTGGAGGCAAGCTTCTTGCTGGAAGCCGTCCGCTCGATTGATGGGATGGACTCCTCCCGCGTTTTGTTCGGCATCATGGTGCCAGCTGAGGCCTTGGGCGGTTTCAGCATAAACGACAGGAGGAGTCCGAGATGAATGCTACAACCGTGGCGGTGGACGTGGCAAAGAACGTTTTCGAGCTGGCGGTGGCCGACGAAGCCTGGCGGGTAATCGAGCGCTGTCGCTTGACGCGTAGTCAATTCGAGCGCTGGTTCGTCAATCGAGATGTGAAACTCGTCGTCATGGAAGCGTGTGGCAGCGCGCATCACTGGGGACGACTGTTGCGCTCGCGCGGGATCGAGGTGCGGCTGCTGCCGGCACACTACGTGCGGGCTTACGTGAAGCGCAACAAGACCGATGCCGCGGACGCCGTGGCGCTGCTCGAAGCATGTCGTGCTTCGGACATCAAGCCGGTGGCGGTGAAGTCAGTCGAGCAGCAGGCGCTACAGGCGTTGCATCGCACACGCTGCGCGTGGATGAGAACGCGCACCAGCCGGATCAACACGCTGCGCGGCTTCTGCCGGGAGTTCGGGCTGGTGGTGCCCGAGGGCGCGGTGCGCGGGATCGCCCAGATAGCGCGCTTCATCGCCGATGAGCGCTCGGGGCTGCCGGCACTGCTGCGCGCCCCGATGCGTCTGCTCCTCGAGGAGATCCGGCTGCTGGAGGCACGCATCGGCCAGATCGAGCAGGAATTGTCCGAGCTCGCCCGGCAGTCTCCCGCTTGCCAGGCCTTGACCAGCGTCCCCGGCATTGGGCTTCTCACCAGCACCGCCATGGTCGCCGCCGTCGGCGACCCCCGCAGCTTCGATTCGGGACGTCGCTACGCAAGCTTCCTCGGCATTACGCCCCGCGAGTTCTCCTCTGGCGAGAAGCGCTACCTCGGCAGAATCTCCAAACGTGGCGATCGCTACATCCGGATGCTGCTCACCCACGGCGCACGGTCCCTGTTGCACTCGGCCACCGTCGCCCGGCGCGCGGGCCGCCCTGTCGACAGACTGAAAGCCTGGGCACTTACCGTACAAGCTCGCACCAACCACAACAAAGCCACCTGCGCTCTGGCCAACAAGCTCGCCCGCATTGCCTGGGCAGTGTGGACGAAAAACGAGAACTACCGCAGCGAGGCTGCCCCGATGACTATCGCCAACACCTGATTACAGAGATCCTGGAGATTTCCTACCGACGGTTTGCGAAGAGAGACGACGCCCATCATGGCAACACAGGTCGGACCGGCACGGGAGAAAGCCGATAACCCCGCTGATCAAAGCGTGATCGCTGTGATCGATTGGCTTCCCGTGCGCAGATTCCATGTCGGCACGAGCCCGACGAGGCTCACTCAAGATGCCGGATATACGACTGCAACCGATTCCCGCGTTGACCAGCTACCTACGTCGCTTCTCTTTACTGGCGGGAGGAGTCCATATA
>DATFWO010000040.1:0-40574 GCA_035259205.1 Burkholderiales bacterium
TTCGATGATCTCATGCTCGAGCGCGGCTACAGCGGCTGGCGCGCCTATTGCCAGAGCAAGCTCGCGCAGATTCTCTTCACCTTCGATCTGGCCACGGAGTTGCAGGGAACGGGCGTCACCGTCAACTGCCTGCACCCTTCATCGCTCATGCCGACCAAGATGGTGATGCAGGCGTACGGGCACTCGCTCTCCACGATCGAGCAAGGCGTCGAAGCCACAGCTCGCCTGGTCGCCCATCCGGCGCTCGATGCGGTCACCGGCCGCTATTTCGATGTGCTGCGCGAGGCGAAGGCCGCCCCCCAGGCGTACGATCCCGCCGCGCGGGCCGCGCTTCGCGCGGCCACTGAGCGGATGGCTGGCGACTGACGAGCTTCGCGGTGATGAGCTGCGCGGTGACGAGCTTCGCAGTGACGAGCTGCGCGGTGACGAGCGCCGCAGTGACGAGCTGCGGTGACGAGTTCCGCGGTTACTCGGCCCATTGCGGTAACCCCAAGGCGCCGAACAGGTAGTTCAGAGATTTCCTAGTCGAGCTTCACGTTGAACTCGCGGAAGAGTTTCCCGATCATCTCGTAGTCCGTCTTCAAGCGCTTGTCGAGCTCTTCCGGCGGCCTGTGCGCGGGGTAGAGCGTCTGGGCGCTCAGCTTGGCAGCGACATCCGGATCGCTCATCGCCTTCCCGAACTCGGCGTTGAGTCGATCGACGATCGCCCTGGGGGTTCCGGCCGGCGCAAAAGCACTGACCCAGGTCGACGATTCGTAGCCTGGAATCGTGTCCGCGATCGTGGGCACGTCCGGGAGTTCCGCCACCCGCTTCAACGAAGTCACGCCCAGCCCGCGCACGCGGTTCGTCTTGATGTGCTGGATCAGCTCGCCGATCGCCGCGACCTGGCACTGCGTTTCTCCCGATACCAGGGCTATGACAGCGGGCCCGCCACCCTTGAACGGCACGTGGGTCATGCGGATGCCCGCCCGGGACTCGAACATCACGCCGTTGTAGTGGGTGTAGGTGCCGTAGCCGGAGTGGCCGTGGAGAATCTGGCCCGGGCGCTGCTTCGCCAGCGCGATGAACTCCTTCACCGACCGTGGCGGCAGCGAGGGATGCACGGTCAGCACGGCGACGACCTGCGCGAGGGGGCTCACCCCGACGAAATCGCGCAGGGGGTCGTACGGCAGCTTGCTGTAGAGGTGCCCGTTGGAGACGTGGGAGACGGCGGTCTGTATCAGCAGCGTGTAGCCGTCCGGCTTGCTCTGGGCCACGACTGCCGAGCCGATCGTGCCGCCCGCGCCCGCGCGATTTTCGATGATGAACTGCTGCCCCATCTGCTCCGAAAGCTTGGAGAGAACGATGCGCGCCACGATGTCGTTCGCCCCTCCCGGGGGAAACGGGACGATCACGCGCACGAGCTTGGCGGGGTAAGCCTGAGACCAGGCCGCGCCTGCGGCGCAGAGCATGCAGGCGAAGAACGCGGCAAAAAATCGGGCTGCTTTCATCTTATTCCTCCTGATTATGGTGACGATGGCTCAGCCCAGGTCCGGCCCGGTCCGGCGATGAAGCGACGGCGGGAGCACCTCGGATGAGATCGATAAAGTCCAGCGGAGCGGCCGGCTCTTCGTCCCCGCGCCACGCCACGTGCTGGTCCGGGCGCACCAGCGCGAGCCTGCGCCGATAGACCTCACGTGCCTCCGGTGCCTGCACATCGAGGACCTTTAACGGCACGTTCCGGCTCGCAGCAGCATCGACGATGCCCGTGACGGCAGCCGTCGGGTCGAAGCGAACCAGGGTGTAGTCCGGGCCAAACGCGTCGTAAAGCGAGCGCCGGCCCTCGAGCCACAAGTGCGGTGCACGACATCCCGGAACCGTGGATGAAGAGAATGTGCCCATCGTATACGCGGGATGTCGCTCTCCGTCATAGGCTATGATCGGCGAGCGATCATAGTAGTAGCCGAAATTCAGGCCCCCGCAGCATTGTTGCTCCACGTCGAGCTCGTACGCCGCTCTGCCGACGCGCACGCGCGCAGCCTCTCCGACCGCATCCTGCCGCTCGATATCCCCGGATATCTCGTCCCGCTGCACCATGACCTTCCGGGCGATAACCGTGATCAGCTGCGACGCCTGATCCGTGATCGGCTGCCGTTCCGCGTCGTAGGTATCCAGTATGCCCGGTGCCGCCCACCCTTTCAGCGCGCCGGCCAGTTTCCAGGCCAGATTTGCCGCATCCGCAATACCTGCATTCATGCCGTAGCCGCCAAGCGGCATCCAGACATGCGCCGCATCACCGCAAATGAAGACGCGGCGGTCCTGGAACCTGTTCGCGACCAGGCGGCGTGCGACCCAGTCTTCCGTCGTGAGCACCTCGATCCGAAAGTCCGGCGCCACGCCGAGGATCATCCGGGTGGCCCAATCGCGATCCACGGAATTGAGATCGGCCTCGCCAGGGTAGGAAAAATTCTGGACATTCCAGGTCTCGCGACCGTCGACGGCCATCGTCACTCCGCAGCGACGGGGGTTGAGCGAAAAATACAGCCACGCCGGCTTTCCCGGGAGAAGCTTCCTCAGCGCCGGAGCGCGAATGTAGGTGGACTGCGCATATTGAAGCACCGGCGTCCCCACGAACTCGGCGCCGATCGCTTTGCGGACGATCGAAGCCGCGCCGTCACAACCGACCAGATAGACGCAGTCGATCGAGGTCGACTGTCCACTATCGAGGTCGCGGGCAACGGCCGTTACACCGTGTTCGTGCTGAGTGAATTCATCGACTTCGGTGCGATTCATGATGCGAACGCGCGGTTGCGCAGCCACGTGCGCGAACAGCACCGGTTCGAAGAACTTCTGGTTGACCCGGTGAGTGTGTTCCGGCGTCAACCACAGCGTATCGGGCCCCTTCGCAGAGATCGTGCCTCGCTCGCCTCGCGCGGGGATCAGTACGCGCGAGAGTTCCGTTCCAAGCACCGCCGTAGCGGAGACGATGTCGTTCGGGTAGTCGGACGGAAGTCCGACGCCGCGCAGCTTGTCGGCGACTCCGAGGCGGCGAAAGACCTCCATGGAGCGCGCCGAAATCTGACCACACTTGACGCTCGGCTCGGCGTTGGAAGGACGCCGCTCCACGACGACGACATCGATGCCTCGCCAGGACAGGTCCAGGGCGAGCGTCATTCCAACCGGCCCTCCGCCGACGATCAGCACGCTCGCATTGATCGTATGAGGCCGATCCATTTGCAGGCTAGCTCGCAGCGAACACAGGCATTACTTCGCGCGCAAAGCGGCGCAGGCTCGCCCGGCCCCGTTCGCCGCCGCCGGAACCGCCCCCGTTCAGCAGCAGGTAGCCGGCGCCGGCCTCGCGAAGAGCCCCAATCTGCCGCGCGACTTCATCCGGCGGGCCGTAGATCGCGCTCGCCAGGTTGATCTCGACCGGATCGCCGTCCGCGCGGTCCGGTCCACCGAGGATCCTGCCATCCGGCGTGGTCGCCAGCTTCAATTGCCGCAGCCGGTTGGCGAGACGTCGTTCCAGCGCTGCCTCGCGTTCGCGCGCATCGTCGGTAATGAAAAAGGCGCGGGTCACGCCGACGCGCATCGGGTTCCATGGCTCGCCCTTCGCCTCCACGGCGTTGCGAAAGATCGCGATGTTGCGGGCAACGTCGGCTGGCGAGGAGTACTGGCCCAGGAGCAGATTGAAGCCGCGGCGGGCGACTTCGCGAATCGAGCTCTCGTTGCCAGCGCCCATCCAGACCGCCGGGTGCGGTCTGCGGAACGACTGCGGCTCGACGACGATGTTCTTGAAGGTCCAGTACTTTCCCTTGTACGAAAAGGGCTCGTTCGAGGTCCAGGCCTTCAGGATGACGTCGATAGATTCCTCGAACTTCTCCCGCGCCTGTTCCATGGGAAGGTCGAAGCCGACGAATTCGTTGTAGCGGTAGCCGGTGCCGATACCGAAATCCAGCCGGCCTCCAGACAGGAGATCGAGCGTCGCCGCCTGTTCCGCAAGCAACACCGGGTTGTGCCAGGGCAGCACCATCACCGCGGTGCCGAGCCGCAGCGTTTTCGTCCGAGCCCCGAGCCAGGTCAACAGGTTGAGCGTTGCGGAAACCTGGCCGTAACCGGTGAAATGGTGCTCCACGCAGAACGCGCTGCGAAAGCCCAATGCCTCGGCCTCGACGTTGTATTCGATCCAGTCGTGGTAGCCCTCCGTGCTGTCGAATTCACCGCTGCCGCGCCGTGCCGAGGCGCTGCCGAACAATCCGAACTGCATGAAACCTCTCCTTGTGTCCTTCGGGCAATGTTACCAGCACCATTCAGATACGACGTCTCAGATGAAGCGTCCCAGATGAAGCGTCGCAGATACGACGTCCCAGATGCAGCGTCCGGGATACGACGTCCCACATGGAGTGTCTCTACAGACTCGCCGTACCTGGGACGCAATACCTGGGACGCGGTAACTGAGACGTAGTACCTGAGACGCATTATCTGGGAGGCTGCGATAGACTCTGGGGCTGCAACTATCCGCAGACCAGCGTAGAGGAGTCCCCGATGCCGATCATCGATTCGCAGGTTCACGCCTACGAGGCGAACACGCCCAAACGGCCCTGGCACAGCGTGCCCAACTGGCCCCCTCACGTCACGGGCGACGAGATGGTAGCGGCGATGGACAAGGTCGGCGTCGACGGCGCGATCTTCATCTCCGCCCATTCCCTGTACCAGTACGACGCGAGCTACGCGGTGGAAGTGGCGCGGAAGCATCCCAACCGGTTGGCGATCGTCAAGCCGGTCAACTCGGACGATCCGGCGGTGGCCGATGTCATCGCCGACTGGAAGAAGACGCCGGGCACGGTCGGCATCCGCATCATGATGCGCAAGGACGCGGCGCGTGCCCCGAACGACGCGGGTGTCGAGCGGATATTGCGCGCAGCCGCCCGGCACGACTTCCCGGTCAACCTGTCCTGCGCGGGCAACCTGGATGGTGCCGCGACGCTGATAGCTCGTTACCCCGATACGCGCTTCATTATCGACCATCTGGGCCTCGTGCAGCCCCGCACGCCGCCGGCCCCACCGCAGGCCTGGGGCGAGCTGCCGAAGCTGCTGGCCGTCGCCAAGTGCAAGAACGCGGTGGTCAAGGTCAGCGGCGCCTGCACGCTGGCACGGGAGCCCTATCCGTTCCCGGACATCTGGGACCCGCTGGCCCGCGTGTTCGATGCCTGGGGTTTTGACCGCTGCCTGTGGGGCACCGACTGGACCCGCGCCTTCGCAGTCGTCAACTACGAACAGGCGGTCGAGCCCTTCCGCCAAACCAAACGCCTGAGCGACAGTGAACGGGCGATGCTGATGGGCGGCGCCTGCGCCAAGGCCTATGGCTGGTCGCCGAAAAGCGGCAAGCAGTGAACAGTGTTCCTTGCTGCGCGCTTACGATTGGAATAGGCTGTTCACGTCCGTCGCACGATGCATCCGTCCGAGGACGAATCCTTTTCTGACACCGCTTTTTACTCCGGAGGCCTGGCGATGAAATTTCATGTCACAGGGACCAGTGGCTCGGAAAACCCGACCAAAGCGACGCTTGTGTTCTTGCACGCGAAGGGCTCAAAAGAGGCAGGACACGAAGTCTCGATCTCGCTGTTGGGCGATGCGGTCGTGATGGCCAATCCGACGACTGCGAAGAATATTCAGGGGGTCGGGCTCCCGCCGCTGACGGAGCTGATCAATTACGCGAAGGAAAACGGCATACCGGTGTATGGGTGAGGGCTGTGTTGCTCGGCCCGTGGGGTCGGAGAAGAGCTTTTCCAGGGATTGGGCGGGAAATACATCAGCCCGAAGATTCAGGCAGAGCTGTGCGCAAGTGCGGATCGCACGGTTTTCCTGTAGCGAGCAACGGAAGACCGCGCAACGCGTATCGGCACTCAACACCCCGCTTCAGCGGGGTTTCTTTTTCTCAGGAGGGGTACACGATTGTCCGCAGCATGACGCGGCGCTCGTCGGGCCGGTAGTCTCCGGCGCCGCGATGCATCGTCGCACGTTCGTCCCACATCAGCACGTCGCCGACGCGCCAGTGGTGGTAATAGATGAAGCGTTCCTGCGTAGCATGCTCGGCGAGTTCCTGTATGAGCGGCCACGCCTGCTCCCGCGTCATGCCGACGAAGCCATGGGTGTGCATGGGATTGACGAAGAGAATCGGCCGTCCGGTGACGGGATGTCGCGTGACCGCCGGCCATGATACTTCCTGATATTTCTTTTCGGTGGCCCCCTTGTGGTCGCCGTACAGGCGCTCGCCCGCGGGACCGGTGCTGCGGCCGTGCAGACCGGTGAGGCCGGAGAGAAACTGCTTTCTCGGCTCGGGCAACGCCTCCCAGGCCTCCCGCATGTCGGCGAACATCGTGCCGCCCTTCTCCGAGGGCACCTCTTTCGCGTGCAGCACAGCCAGCAGCGGCAGAGTGTTCTCGAACGTCGAATCGGTGTGCCAGTCGGTGGCGCGCTTGACGCCGTACCAGTCGACTTGTCCCGTTTCCTCCACGTTGGTCAGCCAGGAAACCTCCGGATGCTCCGCGTGGCGATACTTGATCAGCGCATGGGGACGCGGTGTGCCGAAACGGCGGCCGAACGCGGCGAGTTCGGGCGCCCCCAGGTCCTGGCCCCGGAATACCAGCACGGGATGGTCGGCAAAGGCCCGCTGGATCCAGGCGAAGGTGCTTTCCTCGAGGGGCTCTGACAGGTTGATTCCAAGAACCTCGGTGCCCAGCGTGGCGCCGAGAGGGCGGAGTTGCGGTGTCGCGGTCATGGCCGATCCTCCGTGTCTTGCCGGCGAGTATGAGCCGCGGCGGCACGCGGCGCAACCAACGCCAGGCCTGCCAGCGACATCCGCTGCGTGCGAGCCCCGCGCGGCAGTTCGCGAATGACCGCCGCGGAGCGACCTCGGGCGGTCAACCCGGTTGGCGACAGGACGGTGGCCAGGGGCGAGGCGCCGAGATATCGCCCGTTCGCAAGTCCAAAACGAGGCACCTGCCCGCCGTAGCAGCGAGGACTACCTGGTGCGTTGCGTCGAGACTCGGGGGGCCTTCGAGCCACCATCCGCCTTTTGCGCGTTCCACGATCGCGCGTACCGGCGTCTCGAGGATTGCCGCGACGGCATCGAATGGGTACACGCGCTCCAGCTTCCTTCTCGAGTCGATCAACATGATCGCATGGCGGCTCTTTACGTTGGCCCATTCATCGAACAGAACCGCCTGCCCGTCATTTCCCACCAAGAAATAACGCGGCCCGTGCTCCTGCGGCAGTTCCCGCTCCCAGATGATTCGCCCAGCTTCCAAAAGCTGCGCCGTAGCCCGTTTCGAGCGCCACTCATCCCTGGAAACGACGAGGAGCGTGTACCGGCCATTGGGAGACACCGCCTGTCTGCGGGCAGGAGGGAATGGGACGAAGTCGCCTTCCACGGTGGCAGCGGAAACCGGTCCGGCACCGGCGACCGAGCCGCTGGAAGCAACGCAGTCGCTATCCACAATGAGACAGCTTCCAATCAGAACCGCCACAGCTCGCGCTCGCATGGCTCTCAAGACTACACCTACGGCGCTGGCCCATGCGAGCAGCGCCCCAGAACCGGGTCAGCGCGGGGTGCGACCTTCCTTGCGCCGTCGCGCAGCTAGCAGCGCCGAGAACGCCAAACCAAGCAGCGCGACGGAACCCGGCTCCGGCAACACCGGGTCTTGCGGCCCGATCGTGCCTACCGGCGGGATGAACCCCGGCGGCGTCTGGAGCAGCGACGTATCGAACGGGAGCACGTTCATGATATCCGTGGAGTCCGCCAAGAAGCTGGTCCCGCTCATGGCCGCCTGCGAGCCGAACCCGTCGCTGAATGTAAAGGAGAACAGAGCGCCTGCGAGTTCCTGGGGCGTAGCGCCAAAGCAGTCGATGCAATTGTCCTTGTCTATGTCGATGCCGAAATCGAAGCTGTCTCCGGCCGTGAACGCATTGTTGGCGAAATTCAAAGTGAGCTTCTTGCTCCCGTCGGTGTTGCCTGACGCCGTAATGTCCGAATTCAACAGGCCGACCAGGCTGCTGGTCTGGAAGGGGCTTCCTGCGAGGCCCGGAGGCGAATTAGTGGGATCGAAAAACGCATTGACCGGCGCCAGGTCTATTGTCATGCTCTTGAGGAACGAGGTGCTACCGCTGGAAAAGGTCACCTTGAAGAAGTTGTTGGTATCGAAAGGCGTAGAGCCGTTGATATCGACGGTGACGTGCGGCACGCTGCGCATGAATGAGCTGCTGCGAAGCTGTGTGATTTGCGCCGCCGTCAGCTGATCGAGCGCCGCTCCGTCGGGCGTGATGTCGCCAATTCCCCCGGGTATGCTGCGCGTGGAACCCGCCGTAAGCAGATTGTTGGCGCCGCCGGCGCCGAAGGTGGTGTGCCCGAGGCCGAAATTGTGCCCCATCTCGTGCGCTACCGTATCCATCCGACCGACGCCGCTATTGAAGCTGTTTACCGCGCTGGTGTTGATCGCAACCCCGTTCCCGCCCACGAACGCCTCGCCGAACAGCGTTCCGCTCGAACTGGGCATGTTCTGCACGAACCACATGTTTATCGTCGCGGAATCGGAGCTTTGACCGTTTCCGGCAACGGCAACGTTGCTAACCGATGGGACGGACAGGCTCGCAGTGCTGTTGATCTGCGTCGTCGGGAGGAATACAGGCGCCACCCCGGCCTGTTCGTAGATCTTTTGCGTCTGCGCGGAGAATGTATTGACAGTCGTGCAGGAAGCGCCGGCGTCGTTGCAGACCCGAATCGGGTTGACCGTAAAATAGAGATCGATCGTGGCTGCGGCGGACACCCCTGGTAGTGCGCCAATCCCCAGGACGGCAGCGGCTACATAAAACCATGATTTCATGTTGAGATCCTCCCCGGTTGTGCAGCGATGACGCCGGCATTCCCTAGCCCAGGTAGTGCCGGCGAACCCGTTACAGCACGCCGTGCGCGGAAGGCACCACGCGCCGAACACATCAATCGTGCATAAATCATGCCGGACCGCTTATGGCTTTGATTTGATTCGATTGCCGCAAATCCGATGCGGCCGATAGGCGCGGACATGTAAAAAAATGGACAGGCTCTCGTTCTACTGACAGTGCGCGTGGCAGAGACCGCGTGGCTTGGAACGAATAGGCCAGGCGTATGAATTCAACTGAAGCATCATGCGGTTGACATACAACATCTCGCTCGCCTATACGGGCACAGTGACCACGATGTGGCCGATCGACTTGTAAAATATTCCGACAGCATGACCTGGAGTTCTACTGAGCCCGGCGTGCAGCTTCGAGCGGCAAATGACCGTGCGTCAACCCGTCGTAGCGCATCTGATCCAAGCACGTCGGTGCACTTTGCAGCCATTTGAAAGTGCGACTTGAACGGCGGTTCCTGGCCGCTACCAGCCCTTCCCGCGGAAACTGGGAGAGAAGACCGCTTTCCACGTGCTTGCGATTCTCCGCGCTCCGCCCCTCCCGCGCTCCCGGCCTCACGCAGTTTGAGATTTCCTCCCCCGGCGCGCCATAATCAGGGAAAGGTCGTGCTAAAAAATGCGCTCCCTCGACGCCCGGACCCGCCCTTTTCGCGCACGCGCGCGCGAGTTGCGGTCGTGGGCGGTTGCGCTTGCGCTGTTCATGTGCGCGAGCGCATCGTTTCCGGCGGAGTTTCCGGCGAAGCCGGTGCGTCTCGTGACGCCGTATCCGCCGGGCGGCGGAACCGATGCGGTGGCGAGACCGATGGCGGCGAGCTTCTCCCGGGCATGGGGCCAGTCGATCGTGGTGGACAATCGCGGCGGTGGCGGCGGCGTGATCGCCGCGCAGATGGTCGCCAATGCGCCGCCCGACGGGTATACGCTGTTTCTCTCTAGCGGGGCGGTGATGGTGAGCGCGCCGCTGGTGATGGGCGCGGTCGGCTACGACTCGTACAAGGACTTCAAGCCGGTGGGCCTGACGGCTCTCCTTCCGGCGATACTCGTCGCGCAGGCCTCGTTTTCCGCCAGTTCGGTGCAGGATGTGATCGCGCTTGCGCGCACCCGGCCGGGGAAGCTTGCCTTCTCCTCGAGCGGCACCGGCGGGGGACATCATTTCGCGGTCGAGATGCTGAAGGCCATGACCGGTGTCGACGTGATCCACGTACCGTACCGGGGTGGCGGTCCCGCCATCGTGGCGCTGCTCGGCGGCGAGGTGCAGCTCACCTTCGGCAACATCCCGGCGGCGCGGCCCCACCTGACGTCGGGCAGGCTCAAGGCGCTTGCGGTGGCGAGCCCGCAGCGAACGTCGATGCTGCCGCAGGTGCCCACGCTCATCGAATCGGGTCTGCCCGAATTTCAGTACACGACGTGGTACGGCCTGTACGTCCCGGCCCGCACGCCGCGCGCTATCGTCGATTTCATCAACGCCGAGCTTCGCCGCACGCTCGCCGACCGCAGCATCGCCGAGCCGCTGCTCTTGCAGGGCGCCGAGGCCGCTCCGTCGTCACCGGAGGAGCTCGATCGCGTCATGCGCGAGGAGCAGGCGCGCTGGACGAAGGTGATCAGGACCCAGAATCTCAAATTCTGAAATCGGGAGGTCGGGCGTCGGGCGACCGGGAAGCGGGAAATGAAGGATTTTTCTTGCGCGCTCCCGCGCTGACGCCTCACGTGCTTATGCCGGATCGTTCGGAGTTCGATTTCATCGTGGTGGGCGCGGGCAGCGCGGGGTGCGTGCTCGCAAGCCGGCTGAGCGCGCCGGGCCGACACAGCGTGCTGCTGCTCGAGGCCGGGGGCGAGGACGACGACCGCTGGATCCACATTCCGCTCGGCTACGGCAAGCATTTCTCGAACCCGAAAGTGAACTGGCTCTTCAGGAGCGAGCCGGACGAAAAGACCGGCAGCCGGGCGATCCTTCAGCCGCGCGGCAAGGTGCTGGGTGGCACCAGCTCGATCAACGGCACGGTCTACGTCCGCGGGCAACGCGATGACTACGACGACTGGCGCGCGCTCGGCAACGAAGGATGGGGCTACGCGGACGTGCTGCCGTACTTCCGCAAGGCCGAGGACAACCAGCGCTGGGTGAACGAGTACCACGGCAACGGCGGGCCGCTCGCCGTATCCGATGCGGCGGATTCCCATCCGCTGTGCGAGGCGTTCCTGGATGCCGCCGAGGCGTGTGGCTATCCGCGCAATCCGGACTGCAACGGCGCGCAACAGGTGGGCTTCGGCTACAACCAGGTCACGCAGCGCAAGGGCCGCCGCTGCAGCACGGCGGTGGGCTATCTGCGGCCGGCGCGCCAACGCCCGAACCTGTCCGTCGCCACGAACGCGCACGCGACCCGCGTCCTGTTCTCGGGGAAGCGTGCGACCGGCATCGAGTACCTGCAGGGCGGCACGAAGCAGACCGCGCACGCGCGCGGCGAGGTCATCCTGTCCGGCGGCGCCTTCGGCTCGCCGCAGCTCATGCAGCTCTCGGGGCTCGGCCCCGCCGCGCACCTGCAGTCGCTCGGCATTCCCGTGGTCGCCGACATGCCGGGTGTGGGCGCGAACCTGCAGGACCACTACAACGGCCGCCTCGTCTTCGAGTGCACCGAGGCGTGTACGCTGAACGATGTTGTCGCAAGCCCATTGAAAAAGCTGCGCGAAGGGCTGCGCTACTACCTCACGCACAAAGGCTTCCTCACCCTGGCCGCGTCCACCGCGACCGGGTTCGTGGCGACGGACTGCAGCGCCCGGCCCGACGTGCAGATCGGGATCGTGCTCTACAGCACGGACAAGATGGGCGACGTCCTGCATACCTTTCCCGGGTTCACGCTGCTCGTACGGCTGCTGCGGCCCGAGAGCCGCGGCACGGTGATGGCGAAGAGCGCCGATCCACTCGTTGCCCCTGCGATCCGGCCCAACTATCTGTCTGCGCCAAAGGACTGCGACATCCTGGTGGCAGGGATGAAGATCACGCAGCGCATGGTCGATACGGAGCCGCTACGCCGCTACGCTGTGCGCGCGCACGAGCCCGAGAGGGCGCCGGCCAATGACGACGAGTGGGTGAACTACCTCCGCACCAGGGGCGGCATCAGCTACCACCCTGTCGGTACCTGCCGCATGGGGAGCGACGCCGGCGCGGTCGTGGACCCGCGCCTGCGCGTTCGGGGCATCGGCGGCTTGCGGGTGGTCGACGCGTCCATCATGCCGACGCTCGTGTCCGGCAACACCAACGCGCCTACGATCATGATCGGGGAGAAGGGGGCCGACATGATCCTTGAGGACGTTCGGAGGGAGGGAGGATGAGGAATGAGGGATGAGGGATGAGGGCGGAAGGATGAGGGCCGCAGGCAAGAATCCCGAGCCGACCTCGTAGGGCCATCCTTCCTCCTTCCTCCTTAGCTGAGGTGGGGTCGCCCGGATTGGCGAAAGGCTCTAGAATTTCCGACAAACGTTGCGCACGGGAGGCGCCATGCCCGTCATCAAGGCCTTCGATCTCGCTTATGGGCGGCTGCGCGCGCCCGATCTCGACCGGCAGGAGGCGTTCCTGACCGACTTCGGCATGGTGCGCGCCGATCGGACCAGGACGGCCCTCTACATGCGCGGAACCGACGCGCCGCACCACATACACGTAACCGAACTGGGCGCGCCGCGCTATGTCGGAATCGCCGTGCATGCGGCCAGCCCGGAGGATCTCGAGCGGCTGTCGCGGGTCGACGGCGCATCCCCGATCGAAGATATCGACGAGCCGGGCGGCGGCAGGCGCGTGCGCCTCACCGACCCCGACGGCTACCAGGTCGAGGTCGTGCACGGCATGGCGATGCTCGATCCGATACCGATCGCGCGGCCTGCGGTCAATTCGGGCAACGACAAGCTGCGCCGCAAGGGCGAGCTGTTCCGGATCGAGCGCGGCCCCTCGCACGTCAAGCGCTTCGGCCATTTCGTCATCATGTCGAAGAACTTCGAGAAAACGCTCGGGTGGTACCGGGAGATGCTCGGCTTCCGCTGCTCGGACGAGATCTACGAAGGCGAGAGAAGCAATATCGTGGGCTCGTTCAATCGTCTCGATCGCGGCAACGACTACGTCGACCATCACGCATTCTTCTGCATCCGCGGCGACAAGAGCGGCCTCAACCATCTCTCCTACGAGGCGGCGGACATCGACGACATCATGGTCGGTCACGAGCATCTCCGGCAGAAAGCCTACCAGCACATGTGGGGCATCGGCCGTCATCTGATCGGCAGCCAGCTGTTCGATTACTGGGCCGATCCCTGGGGGCGCGTGCACGAGCACTGGGCCGACACCGACGTGCTGAATGCGCACACGCCGCCCACTTTCCTCGACCGCAGCGTGGGCGTGGGCGGCCCCTGGGGCGAGCCGATCCCGCAGATCTTTCTGGGTCACGCCTCGCCCTGACGGCGCGCTTCCGTCGGCCATCGTGATCGGAGAGCAGGGCGCCGAGGCCTCCAGGATTGCGTAAGTCGCCCTGACCTCCGGTAGCGGAAAAGTTACAGGCGCGGCCAGCGTCATCTACAAGACGAATCCATGTCGCGTGATATGGATTTGATCCGCGGCCGGTTATTCTTCTCCTTGAGGTGGAGGCCTTCTTTTCATGGATTTTTCCAGGGCGTTGCTGCGTCCAACTCAACGGATGGTCCTGACGGGCCGTGGTCCTGTTGTTCTCTCATAGGAGACTTGACATGCAAGCAAGCGAAGGCGTTATCAATCAGGCGTCGGCGAGCGCGCACTCGACGGTGGATACGCTGGCGGGCGCGGCGGACGAGGCTGCCCGGAAGGCAAAGCCCGCGATCGACCGGGTTGCGGCAGCGGCGCACGATGCGGTGGACAAGGCGGCCAGCGCCGCCGTGCCTGCTGCACAGTGGGTGAGCGAACAAGGCGAGAGTCTGGTAGCGATGCAAAAGAAATTGGTCGGAGATACCTGCAAGTACATTTCCGCCAATCCGCTCAAATCGGTGGCTATCGCCCTGGCAGCGGGCTTCATACTGAGTCGCATCATTCGCTAGTAAATCAGGGCAATAGGCAGCCCGGTGTCAGCCGCATCGCGCATGAGCGCAGGACCGGCGCCTCCTCCTGCGGGAGCGCCGGGCGGGTCCGCCTCGACCCGGGACGGAAGCGTTCCGCCGGAGCAGCACGCCGGCGGAATATTTGCCGAGGTGTCGCAAGTCGTCGCAGCAGCCCGCGAGACGTTCTCGCGTTTTCTCGAGCTGGTGGTCCTGGAGGCGCAGCGCGCCGGTGTTACGCTGGTCTGGATGATCGTGGGCGGCCTGGTCGCGGTCATCTTCGTCGCTGCAGGCTGGCTGGGGCTGATGGCGGCACTGGGGATCTGGGCGGTTTCGCTCGGCTTCCCGCCAATAGCCGCCGTCGTGGTGATTGCCTTGATCAACCTGGCTGCGGCTGCGGGACTCATCTACCGCTGCGTGGGCCTGAGCCGTGACCTCCTGTTCTCCGCCACCCGGCGCCAGTTGTCGGGCAAGGCGCCCGTGACTCCCCCCATGCCATGAAACGGGCGCCGACTCTGGCGGCCATCCATGCCGCCGAACTGAGGGTCGTCCAGTCGGAGCGGCGCGTACGCGACGCCACAAGGCGCCTAGGTGCCGCGCTGCGCGCCGAGCTTTCGCGTCCGTCCGTCGTGGCGGTGATAGCGGGGGTGGGCGGTCTATGCGGGATCTGGCTGGCTCGCCGGGCGCAGACAAAAGCGCCGCAGCGCCAGGAACTTCACGTCGCCGGGGCGTCGCTTGCGGGTTTGCTGGCGGCAGGAGCGATGCGATTCGTCGCCCGGCTCCTGCCCGTGCTCATACGTCAGGCCTGGTCGGAGTGCCAGAAAGAAGTCCAAGTCGGACCATACGGACAGGAGCGGCCATGAAACTCGAAGGCTCATGCCACTGCGGCGCCGTGCGGTTCCAGCTCGAATCGGCCCATCCCTATCCTTTCATGCGGTGCTACTGCTCGATCTGCCGCAAGACCGCGGGAGCCGGCGGCTACGCCATCAATCTCGGCGGCGACTATCGAACGCTGAAGATCAAGGGAAAGAAGGACATCGCGGTGTATCGCGCCTGGCTGGTGGACGAGCAAACCGGCAAGCGGACACGCAGCTCGGGCCGCCGGCATTTCTGCAAGCGCTGTGGCAGCCCGTTGTGGCTGTGGGATCCCACGTGGCCCGACCTGGTGCATCCGCATGCCTCCGCGATCGACACAGAACTCCCCGTTCCGCCGGAGCACACGCATATCATGCTCGCGTCAAAGGCGGGCTGGGTCGAAGTGGAGGCCGGCCGCCGGGACAGGAAGTTCGACGAGTATCCGCAGGAGTCAATCGCGGACTGGCATCGCCGGCTGGGACTTGAGGCCGGGAAAAGCCCGAAGAAAAATCACTAGCTCGGACTGTGCTCCCGCAGCGCTGCCTCACCCTCCTCGGTGATGGTCCAGCCGCTACGGCTCACCTTGCGCGCGAACTTGTGGAGCTCGAGCTCCTGGTAGGCTTTCTCCGGCGCGGGAGGCGCGATCCTGCCGCTGTGCGCGGCCCGGTGCAGCACCCCCAGCAGATTCCACGAATCGCCGGAAAGGTCCCGCAGATAGCGCGCGCGCAGGACTGCTTCACCCCGCTCGTTGATGGCATTCCGGTCTATGAGGCCGCGCTCGCGCAGCTCCGCGTAGGCCGACTTGTATCCCCTGAGAACACGCGGACCCTTGCGATGGAGCAGCACGAGCAGTTCCCAAGCCTCGTCGGACAGATCCAGAAACACAGGCATACCCTCTCCCTGAGGAGTTCGTTTTTTTCCTGCATCCCCTGCATCCACTCTTTTTGTTTGCCGGTGCGTGTTGCCCGGCCGCAGTTACGATTCGTGTCGTAACTGATCGGATATGTGTGACCTAGCATAACACTCTATTGGAAAATCCATAACCCCGCGATTGAGTTGCATGTGATAGCTCATGTGACGTGTCAGCCGTCAAGCGATTAAATAATGTGCGCCCGGAAGGGGGGCGCGAGACGACCCTCCCAGCCTCCCTGACCTCAAGCTGCCGGTGTCGAGATCCTTTACAGATCAGCTATCCAATAAACCACAATGGTTTCAATTGATTAATACGAACTGTTCATATGCGACTTGCATATGTCCAAGCGTTGGGTATGGAAATATGTCCGGAATTTTTACAAATAATCGGGGAGGCGCGACCACCTCGACCTGAAACTCATTCAAAAACAGGAGAATGTGCGTGGTGGCACAAAAGCTGCGTTCGCACGCGTATAGCCTGATCTCGAGTTGCGGCGTGGGGTCGCACCGTATGGCGGCCCAGAGTGTGTGCCGGCACCGAGTCAAGCGGCAGAAACTTGAATTTGGGGGGACATCATGCCGCAACGCACCACGCTGTGTACGCTCTTCTTTGCCGCGCTCCTGCTGCTGGGGGCGCCCCGGTCGGAGTCGGCCATAATCTCGGTCGGCACCTTCCCGGACACCAACCCCGCGCCGCCGATTGCCATTCCTTCCGGCGACTTCCTGGTCCCGATCAAGATCACGGGCGCGGTCGATCTGCAGACCTTTCAGTTCGATCTTGCCTACGATCCTAATGTCGTTCAGGAGGTCGACCCCGGAGATGGGAGTTCCGGCATCTACGGCGCCCAGTTCAAGCCCGGCGACCCGAACTCGGAGTCGTTCATCCTCGGCGGCTTTCCTTTAACGGGACTGGTCGACGATGTGGCGGGTTCCTACCCCAATCCTCCCTTTCAGGTGTCGGGCGATGGAATACTTGCTTACATCCTGTTCTCGTTTGTCCCGGGACATGAAACCCAACCTCCGGGCTTTGCGATCGGGGGCGTGGTCATTCCACCACAGGAAGTTCCTGCGCCTAGCACACTCGCCCTTCTTGCAGCAGCCTTATTGATCCTCACGTTTTCGTCGCGACGTCTCAGTCACATTCGCTTGCCAGACATGGTTAGCGACGGCGCGTCCGATCGATGGTATCGGCCGGTATCGTCGGCACGCCTGTTGAGCGGAAAGGGGAAGTTGAGTTCGTAACGTGGCAAAGCGCGATAACCGTTCGGATACGCGCGGTCGCTATCCTGCTAGTAAGGAGGGCTCGATGCCCAGCAGGCCGCTGCTATTTGCCTTCCTTACGGTGCTCGGGGGCTTTGCTGGCACGGCGATATGTGCCGACCCGCAGGGAGCAAGCGTACCTTCATTTCTTCTCATAGCGCGCGGCGATCGGTTGACCGTGCAGCTCGACCGCGTCCCTCTCCGGCTCGTCCTGTCCGAGCTGACCCGGGTGGCGGGCATTCGCTGCGAATTCCCCGAATCGGCGGGAAACACAGTGATCTCCGAGGCCTTTGCCAATCTCCCTCTCGAGCAGGGGATCGCCCGGCTGCTCAATGGGCATTCGTTCATGGTGGCTTACCAAGACGTCGTGCCGATCCCCGGCGCGCCGAGGCAGGGGCCGATTAAGCAGCTCTGGGTAGTCTCCAGCGATGCGGCCCGCGAATCTGCGACCGCGTCGCAAACAAGCACAGCGCGGAGCGCCGCACGTACTGCGGCCGTGCAAGACCCCGGTGCGCTGGCCCGGCTTCAGGCCCTGGAACAATGGTCCCAGTCGCGTCAAGTCACCTTGCGCGACAGACGATCGATGGACCCGGTAACGCACGCCCTCGTCGATCCAGACGAGCAAGTCCGCGCACGGGCGCAGGAAATCTTTGATCAAGCGATAACGAGTCAGGCCGTAGTTTCTCCCGCGCCCGATCCCGCTGGCGCGGCAACGAAGTGAGGGATCCCGTAACCACAGGAGAGTAGACGATGAAAACGCTGCTGAACGTGAAGTGGGGAATCTTTATCATCGCAACGCTCGGGTTGACGAGCACGCTGGTGCAGGCGCAGACGACGGCGAACGGGCCCTATTACGCTACGCCGTCATGGGATCAAACGCTGCCCTCGAGCACCCGGTTTATCGTGCTGTCGAACATGAACAACGACGCGGTCCTCGACCGGGAAACCGGGCTGGTGTGGGAACGCGCGCCAACTGGTAGCGGAACCTGGTCTGCCATGACGTCGCGATGCCTGGGACTCAAGACCGGCGGCCGCTATGGATGGCGTCTTCCCATCGCCCAGGAGCTCGCTAGCCTGCTCGACACAGGCTTCGTCGCGAATGAGGATCCTACTGTGAACTCCGGTCCTCCTCTTCCGGCCGGACACCCCTTTATCGGCATACCAGGCATACCCGCTTTTACCTTCTACTGGACGGCGACTTCGTTCGATGAAGACCCGAACTTCGCCCGGGAAGTCTTTTGGGGGGGACAACCTAACGCGCCCTTCTTTGCTGTGAGCATCACCCAAATTGCGCCGAAAACGGGCAGCGCCCGCGGCTGGTGCGTTCGAGGAGGACTACAGCCCGCGCCTCAATGAGGTGCCACGAGGCATCGATGCAAAGCGCGACGCAGCAAAGTCATCACGAGCTTTTTGACGCAACCTGCAACGAGGAGCCTGGATCAAGGATCAATGGGGTCAGACTCGCTTGATCGGCGTTCTCGTTGCCTGGTGCGTGCGCGGCGGCCAGGGCGTCGATCCTCGATGCTCTCGACGCCTGGACGCGCGGTCCGTAAACGACGCTCGATCCAGTGACCCACGCGCTCGTCGACCCGGACGAGACGGTGCGCGCGCGCGCAGGTATTGATGGAGGAGGCGCTGAAGCGCAGCCCCTGAGAGCACCAGACCAACGAGGTCGCGAGAAGCCGACCGACCACATCAACCAGGAAAGGAGCGAATCGTGAAAACCGCATCTCTTGTCGCACTCATCATCGGCCTGGCAATCGCGTTCATCGCATCAACTGCTTACGCGCATACCACCGCGAACGGGCCGTAATACGCAACACCCTCTTGGGACCAGAAGCTGGGTGCCCCGACCCGGTTCATCGTATTGGCCAACTGGAACAGCGAGGCCGTGCTCGACCGTGAGACGGGACTCGTATGGCAAAGATCGCCCGTGGGCCATGGCCGGTGGAACGTCGCCAGTTCGCAGTGCCTGTTGGCGAAGACAGGTGGTCGTGTGGGCTGGCGCCTGCCGACCGTCAACGAGCTTGCGAGCTTGCTCGATCCGTCTGTCACCACCTACCGGCGCTTTCATTGGGAAACCCTTTCCTGGGGCTAGGGACCTTTGGCGATCAGCTATTTTGGACATTAAGCCCGAGTGCTTTGGGGGCCGGCCACCGCGTGGCGGAATACGGGCGCTCGATCATAACGACAGAAGCCGCACTCTTTCTCGACACAACATCCTCTGATGACGGCGATAATTTGGTTTTGTGCGTCCGCGGCGGCGTCGAAGGCGGGGTACAGTGAGTGATCGGGAGTATTTTGAAGATAGCTTCTGGATGGCGAAAGCCGGAAGCTATTTCGACTCCGCAAAGACTTCCATCGCCATGTTGTGCGCATCGAGAGAGGCGGGGATCCCGCAATAGATCGCGACCTGCAGCAGCACTTCGCGGATCTCGTCTCTGGTGCAGCCGTTCGCGAGAGCGCCGCGCAGGTGTATGCGCAATTCGTGCGGGCGGTTCGCCGCGCACATCATGGCGAGCACCAGCAGGCTGCGGATCCGGCGCGGCAGCGCTTCGCGGCCCCAGATCTCGCCGTAGGCGTACTGGTTGATGAGCTTCTGCAGGGGGGCGCCGAACTCGCCGGCGGACGACATGCGCCGCTCGACCACCTCCGTGCCGAAGATCTCCTTGCGTATCTTCATTCCGGTTTGATGCATTTGCTCGTCGGCCATACGGGTCTTCTCCTCTTGGATTTGGAAATCAAAATCAAGACAGGGTCCAGCCGCAGATGAACGCAGATTGAAATCGGATTAATTCCGTTGGTTTCGGGGTTTGAAACCCATCTGCGTGTATCTGCGGCTCATAAGTTCTTGACTTGGTGTTGAGCCTCTGTGGTCATGCTTCATCTGCGGCTCGAATTGGTTTGCCCTCTACGCATCCATAACCCGCCGGATCGCCGCCGCGATGCGCGCGCGGTCCGGCAGGGCCGCATTTTCCAGGGTCGGGCTGTAGGGCACCGGCACGGACGCCGCACAGACCCGCTGGACCGGCGCCTTGAGAGCGCGGAACGTCGCCGGGTCCTCGACGACGAGCGCGGCGATCTCGGAGGACGCCGAGCAGGTCGGCGGCGCCTCGTCGACGATGACCAGGCGCCCGGTCTTGCGAACCGAAGTGCGGATCGTCTCCACGTCCAGCGGAACGAGCGTGCGCGGATCGATGACTTCCACCGAAATCCCCTGGCCGGCCAGGTCGTCGGCCACCGCCAGCGCCTCCTGCACGTAGTAGGCGAGGCCCACCACCGTCACGTCGCTTCCCGCCCGCTTCACTTCCGCGATGCCCAGGGGCACCAGATGGTCCCCATCCGGCACGTTCCCCACGACCGCATTCAGGCGACTGCACTCGAACGAGACGACCGGGTTGTTGTCGCGGATCGCGCTTTTCAAGAGGCCTTTCGCATCGGCCGGCGTCGCAGGCAGGATGATCTTCAGCCCGGCGAGGTGCATCCACATGGAATAGGGGCTTTGCGAGTGCTGTGCGGCGAGCCCCATGCCACCGCCCGTCGTGCAGCGGTAGGTCACCGGAAAGTCGGCCTGTCCGCCGAACATGTAGCGGATCTTGCTCGCCTGGTTGACGATCTGGTCCATAGCGACGAAGGAGAACGTCACCATGCGCCAGTTCACTATCGGCCTGAAGCCGCATGCGGCGACGCCGAGGCCCATGCCGGTCAGAACCGACTCGGAGATCGGGGTGAAGCGCACGCGCTCCGGCCCGAACTCCTTGACCGGATCGCCGGTGAAATCGGTGCCGAGCGTGATCACCCGCTCGTCGCGCCGCATCTCTTCCGCGACCGCTTCATCGAGCGCGCGGGCGAAGGTGATCTCCCTCAATTTCGAATCTCCATCTACGCCTGGCAACTCAGGACACACAACCCAAAACATGAGCCGCAGATAAACGCAGATACACGCCGATGAATACAAGCCGACAGACAGCGGAATTCTGAAAATCTGGTTTACTTGCAGTTGAGAATTTGATCATGCCCCTGTTTTTGAAATCTGCGTTTATCTGCGTGAATCTGCGGCCGAAGGATACTCAGCTCGACGCCGCAAACATGTCGACGAGGATGTCGCTGGGATCCGGAAACGGGCTCGCCTCGGCAAACGCCACTGCCTCCTGCAGGTCGGCATGCACCTGTCTTTGCAGGCTTCCCAGTTCGGATTCGGTGAGCAGGCGTTGCGCGATCAAGTCGGCCGCGAGACGCGCTATCGGGTCGCGCTGCTTCCAGGCGGCGATCTCCGCGGCCGGGCGAGTCTCAGGCGGCGGAGCATTGCGCATTGCGTGGAAATGCCAGCGGTAGCTCTTGCACTCGACCAGGGTCGGACCCTCGCCGCGACGCGCGCGGTCGATCGCAGCGCGCGCGGCCTCGTAGACGGCCATCACGTCGTTGCCGTCGATCGTGACACCAGGCAGGCCGTAGCTTCCCGCATGCACCGCCACATCCGTGATCCGGTGCTGAACCGCGACCGCGTTGTTGGCGGCGTACTGGTTGTTCTCGCAGACGAACACGACGGGCAGCCGCCACACCGAGCTGATGTTGAGCGCCTCGTGGAACTCGCCTTCCGCGACCGCGCCGTCGCCGAAGAAACAGACCGCGACGTTGCCCTTGCGCTCGAGCTGAGCGGCGAGCGCCGCGCCCGTCGCCATCGGCAGGCCGCCGCCGACGATGCCGTTCGCGCCGAGCATGCCCACCGAGAAGTCGGCGATGTGCATGGACCCGCCTTTGCCCTTGCAGTAGCCGTCGACGCGCCCGAAGAGCTCGGCCATCATGCGCCTGACGTCCGCTCCCTTGGCGATGCAGTGGCCGTGGCCGCGGTGCGTGCTGGTCACCCGGTCGGCGTTGGTGAGATTGGCGCAGACGCCGACCGCGATCGCCTCCTCGCCGACGTAAGGATGCACTGCGCCGTATATCTTTCCTGCCGTTCGCAGCTTGATCGCGAGCTCGTCGAACTCGCGGATCAGGATCATCTTGCGCAGCACATCGATCGGGTCCGGGGTGGTGGAAGTCATCGTCTGGGAGCCTTCGGCCCACTGTTGAGTGGCGGGTGACAAGTAACGGGTCTCGTCATGCGCGATGCGTCATGACGCGCGCACGCGTAACCATATCCCATATCCGAGGGAAATTCCTCGCTCTCGAGAACGTCGATCCGAGGCAGGCCGACAGCCGCCGATCCGGGTTGTGGATCGCCAGGTATGCGCGAGCGGCTTTGAAGACGAATGTGATTGCGGGGAGACGGCGAGTCCCACGTCTGTAACATGCTGTTTCTGCGCGAGTAGCCCGTCGCGCCTCGGACAGAACATCTGTTTCTTCAAGGCCTTGATTCTCGCGCCAATCGCGGCAAAAACACCCTGCTGCAGCGGTACGGCGGCTCCGGGGGCTCGATCGCGCCCGCGTGCGGACCGAAATTATCAACAAAATCTGTGGATAAATTTGTTGAAAACCGGCGCTCTGGCGGGCCGCTTCAAGGCGCATAACGCGCTTTTACCGGGACCTCTGTACGTACTTTGAGCTGCCGGCACCAGAACGCCAGGAAAGGCGGGAGAGATCGATTACGAGCGCTGCGCCGCTGAGCCGCGGCCCAGTGTCGCATCACTCGCGGCGGCGAGAGGCTGCGCCACAACTTCGAAGCGCTTCAGTTGCAGCTTGCTCATAAGGTTCAGCGCCTGCTCGTAGTACGAAGTAGTCGCTTCCGTAGCATCGACCTGCCAGTACGTCGCGGTCAACTTGCGCGCTCCGGCCTCCACGACGACGTTGAGATAGAACGGGTTGCGAAGCTCGGGTGGAATCGCGACAGAGGCAGATAGGCTAGTGCTCTGCCGCGCACGCGCCGGGCAGACCTGAGTCGGCGCTAATCAGGTTCCGTGAGCAGGAGAGGGAGAAAACGCCCGTCTCCCGATCTCCTGGCTTTTCTTCAGGCCATCGCTACCGCTGGCTTGGCGCACGTGAGCGTGGTGCGGCGCAGGTCGCGGGGATATTGCTCGCTGTCGTAGGGGCGGGCGCGGTGCATGGTCGCCTGGTTGTCCCACATGACGAGATCGCCCACGCGCCACTTGTGGCGATAGACGAACTCGCGCTGGGTCGCGTGCTCGGTCAGCTCGCGCAGCATGATCATCGCCTCCGGCACCGGCCAGCCGACGATGCGGCCGGCGTGCGAGGACAAATACAGGGAGTGCCGGCCGCTCCGCGGGTGGGTGCGCACCAGCGGCTGCCGCACCGGGGCGAACGCGCGCTCCTCCTGCTCGGTGAAGGGCACACCCAGCGCCCCCTTGGAGTAGATGCGGCTGTGCTCGCAGACGAGGCTCTTGATCTTCGTCTTCAGGTCGGTGGCCAGCATGTCCCAGGCGGCGCGCATGTCGGCGAATTCGGTATCGCCGCCCGACGGCGGAATGACGTGAGCGCACAGCGCCGAGTACCGGGCGGGGATATCCTTGTAGCTGCTGTCGCTGTGCCACATCTGATTGCCGAGACCGAACAGCCGCTTGCGGTCGTCGCGCGGCAGGATACGATCGCCGGGGCCGAGATTGGAGATATCGGAGAGCCGCGGGCTGTCCAGGCGCATGCCCTCGTCAGAATGGATCGTGGTGTACGGCGGCTCGAGCTCGCCGAGGGCTTGCGTGAAAGCGATCTGCTGAGCGGTCGTGAGCGGGGCGCCGCGCCGGAATACCAGCACGGCATAACGGTCCATGGCGTCCTCGATGGCCGCCGCAGCCTCGCGCGACAGCGGTTCGCCGATGTCGACGCCGGAGCATTCGGCGACGAACACCGGATGCAGCGGCGAAAAGGTGAGGCCCATTGTGCGATCCTTTCCTGCGGCACGCGGGATCGGACGATTATACGGGCGCCTATTTCAATTTGAACAGCACCAGCGAGCGCGCGGTGATCTCGTAGACGTGGCCGACTTCGAAGCTCGGCTCGTCCCTGGAATCCGACAGGTTGGTGTCTGCAAGCAGGATCCAGCCGCTGCCGCCGTTCGAATGCGGCAGCATGAACTTCACGACGCCCTGCCATGAATTGAAGATGACCAGCAAGGTCGTCTCCTCGCCCCGCTTGAGGATTCCGGTGGCCTGAGCGCGTCCGTCGAGCACCATGCCGAAGCAGCGGGTATTCGCGTCGGCCCACTGCTCCTGCGTCATTTCTTCGCCCGCCGGACTTACCCACGTGAGATCCTTGACGTCGAGCATTTCGTTGTGGCGCCCCGTAAGAAAGCGCCTGTGCCGCAGGATCGGATACTGGTGGCGCAGGCTCGTAAGCTTTTGCACGAACCGGATCAGGCGCTGCGAGCGATCATCGTGATTCCAGGATAGCCACGATATCTCGCCGTCCTGGCAGTAGGCGTTGTTGTTGCCCTGTTGCGTGCGCCCAAACTCGTCGCCGGCGAGAAGCATCGGCGTGCCCTGCGAGAGCAGGAGCGTCGCGAGCATGTTTTTCATCTGCCGCTTGCGCAGCCCGCGGATGCCTTCGTCCTCGGTCGGCCCTTCGGCGCCGTGGTTCCACGACCGATTGTGGGAATGTCCATCGCGGTTTTCCTCCCCGTTGGCTTCGTTGTGCTTTTCGTTGTACGTAACGAGGTCGTTCAGCGTGAATCCGTCGTGCGCGGTGATGAAGTTGACGCTGGCCCACGACTGCCGCCCGCGCCGGTCGAAGATGTCGGGCGAGCCGCACAGGCGTGGCGCAAGCGCGCCGGCATTCGCTTCGCCGCGCCAATAGTCCCGGACCGAATCGCGGTACTGATCGTTCCACTCGGCCCAGCCGGGGGGAAAGCCGCCGACCTGGTAGCCGCCGGGCCCGCAATCCCAGGGTTCGGCAATCAGCTTCACCTTTGCGAGCAGCGGGTCCTGCATGACGGCTTTCATGAAGCCGTTGTGCGTATCGAAGCCGCCCGGCTCGCGCGCGAGGATGGTCCCGAGGTCGAAGCGGAATCCGTCCACGTGCATGTCCTCGGCCCAGTAGCGCAGGCTGTCGGTGACCATCTGGATCACGCGCGGATGGCTGAGATTGAGCGTGTTTCCGGTCCCGGTATCGTTGATGTAGCGTCGCTTGTCGTCGGGTATCAAGCGGTAGTAGGAAAGGTTGTCGATGCCCTTGAAGGAGAGGGTCGGCCCGAGCTCGTTGCCCTCCGCCGTGTGGTTGTAGACGACGTCGATGATCACTTCGAGCCCGGCGTCGTGAAAGCGCGCCACCATTTCCTTGAATTCCTGCAGCGCCTTCGCCGGATTCGTGGAATAGCGCGGGTCGGGCGCGAAGAAGCCGATGCTGTTGTAGCCCCAGTAGTTGGTGAGCTTGCGCTCGAGCAGGAAACTGTCGTTGACGAACGTATGGATGGGCAGCAATTCGACCGCCGTGACGCCGAGGGATTTGAGGTATTCGATTACCGGCTTCGCCGCGAGCCCGCAGAACGTTCCGCGCTCGCTCTCGGGCACGCGCGGGTGGAGCTTGGTGTAGCCCCGTACGTGCATCTCGTAGATGATCGTCCGGTCCCACGCCACCGGATTCCAGGCCTGTTCCCTGGCCCACTCGAAGTTATGGTCTACCACGACGCCCTTGGGCATGAAGGGCGCGCTGTCCCGCTCGTCGAACGAGAGATCCGCCTTCGCGTCCCCGACCGTGTAGCCGAATACCGCCGGGTCCCACTTGAGCTCGCCGATGTGCGCGCGCGCGTAAGGGTCGAGCACCAGCTTGTTTGGATTGAAGCGATGCCCCTCGCCGGGCGCGTAGGGGCCGTGAACCCGGTAACCGTACACCTGGCCGGGACCTACGCCGGGCAGGTAGCCGTGCCAGATCTCGTCGCGGTACTCGGGGAGCTCGATGCGCTCCGTCTCGGTCTGGCCGCTTTGATCGAACAGACAAAGCTCGACCTTGGTCGCGGCGGACGAGAACAGGGCGAAGTTGACGCCTTGACCGTCCCAGAGGGCTCCGCGCGGATGAGGCAGCCCCTCTTTGACGCGCGAGAGCACGATTTCGGGAGCATTCATGCGGGAATGACTTTCGAGTTAAGGAGTGGATCGTCGACGCTGCACGCGAAACGGCGTCCCGCGCCGCTGTCATCCGCGAGAGCAGGTGCGCGGACACGGCCTAGAGCAGTCCGTCGTCGAAACACCCGCCAGCAAGCCGGCCACGACACTCATGTAACGAAACGTGGCGGGCGGGTAGCTGCTTAGCTACGGCGTGCCAGAAGAGCGGACGATCTCTTCCGCTTCAACGCGACCGGCAACACCCGGCCGGCATGCCTATACCGGCGGGCGACGGCCCAGGATGGCAAAGACGATCGCGAGAATGATGCCGATGACGGCGCAGATCCACGCCAGGTTGACTGCTGTGCCTGCGATACCGCTGAACCCGAGTACGGCGGCGATCAGTGCGATAACGAGAAATGTTATGGCCCACGAGATCATATCGAGTCCTCCACTATATTGATGGACAACTCCCCCCACGCCTTACTCCGCCGTCATTTCACGGCTAGGGGTCGGACTCGCCGGGAGGCGGATTAGTTCAATCGCTTCGATCTCCCGCCCGCATGCTATTCGAATTGGTAGCGGTAGGCGCTGCCGTGCCGGACGACCCGCCCGACGGTCGGCGCGGGGAAATGGCCGGGGAGCAGGCGGGTGCCGCGCTCGGCATATTCTGCGACGAGCCGGGTGCGCGTCCTGCGCGAGAGCTCACGATCGGTGCAGGCGAGCGTCGACCATTCCGGCTTCGCGAGCTGCAGCTGGTGATGGAGCACGTCGCCGAGAAAAACGGCGCGGTCCTCCCGAGAGCGGGCATGGATCACGACGTTGCCGGGCGTATGCCCGGGAGCGCTTTCGAACCACAGACCGTCCTCGAGCGCGTAGTCATCGTCGACGAGCACCGACTGGCCGGTGCGCACGACCGGCAGCACGCTGTCCTCGAATGCGAGGCGGTGCGGCGTTTCTTCGCCGTGGCGGTGCGCGCCCTCCCAGTACTCGAACTCGCGGCGACCCATGATGTAGCGCGCATTGGGAAAGGTCGGGACCCAGCGCCCGTTTTCCAGCCGTGTATTCCACCCGACGTGGTCCCAGTGCAGATGCGTGCACATCACGTAGTCGACTTCCTCGACCCTGACTCCCGCCCTGGCGAGATCGGCAAGATAGGGCGTCCGCAGCCGGTGAAATTGCGGGCGCGTCGGACGCTCCTTGTCGTTGCCCAGGCAGGAATCGATCAGTATGGTGTGACGCCCGGTCTTGACGACGAAGCTGTGGAAGCTGAAGACGAGCTTGCCGCCCGCCGGGTCGATCAGCCGCGGCCCTGCCAGGTCGGGGTTCGCCCGCAGCACTTCGGGATCGAAATCGGGGAAGAACAGCTCGGGGCCTATGAACGGCCCTTCGAACTCGGTGATGCAATGCACCTCGAAATCGCCGATACGCGTGGCCTGCATGTTTCCTCTCCCTAACTGCGTGATGAGTGAAGCGTGATGGGTGCCTCGCTGCGCGGGAGACGTGTCGCCCATCACCGACAACCCATCACGTCTTCCCACTAGAGCGATCATAGTCTTGCAAATCGGTGTCCACAAAACACGGGCTGACGCGACCCGGCACGCGACGTTCTTCTTGGTGGTAAATTGTGACACTCGCGTGCGGCTGTGCTCCGCATAGTGGGCGCAGTGGCCGCGTAGACGAGATCCCGGAGGGGAACATCCCCTCATTTGCCATCCAGCCAGAGGAGGGACCGTGCTTACCCGCAGAACTTTCCTGTCGCTTGTCGCGGGCAGTATCGCCGCACCCCAATTCGCCGCCGGACAGCTGCCATCGCGCAAGGTGGCGCTGTACGCCAACGTCGGTGCCGATCTCACGCACTACGACGTGGACGTAGCGGGCGGCGCGCTGATCAAGCAGGAGACGGTCACGCTGCCCGCGGGCGTGCAATATGCCTGGCCGCACGCATCGCGACGCTATCTTTACGTTGCGACCAGCAGCAGCGCTTCGGGTTACGGCCCGGCGGGGACCGAGCACCACGTCACGGCGTTTCGCATCGATCCGGCAAGCGGCGCGCTCACGCGGCACGGCGAGCCGATCCGGCTGCCGACGCGCCCCATCCACATGAGCACGGACATTCCATCGGAGCACATCCTGGTGGCATTCAACAGCCCGAGCGCGGTGCGCATCTACCGCATCAACAAGGACTTTACGCCGGGCGGGGAGGTGAAGCAGCCGGGCCCCATCGACGCCGGCATCTTCGCGCACCAGGTGCGCGTGACGCCCGACAACCGGCAGGTGATCCTCGTGACCCGCGGCAACGAAGGCACCCCCACCAAGGCGGAGGATCCCGGAGCGCTGAAAGTCTTCGATTACAGGAACGGCGTGCTGAGCAACGAAGTGTCCATCGCGCCCAATGGCGGCAGGGAGTTCGGGCCGCGGCACCTGGATTTCCATCCGACCAGGCCGTGGATGTACGTATCGATCGAGACGCAGAACAAGATGTATACCTACAAGATGGACGGCGGCAGGATCAATCAGGAGATCGCCTACCGCGCGGAGACGCTCGCCGAGCCGAAGAACATCAGGGCGCGCCAGGCGGCGGGCACGGTGCACGTGCATCCGAACGGCCGTTTCCTGTACGGGGCGAATCGTGCCCAGGAGACGGTTGAGTTCGAAGGCAAGAAAGTCTTCAAGGGCGGCGAAAACGGCATCGTCGTCTACTCGATCGATCAATCCACGGGCGAACCGACTCTCATACAGAATATCGAAACCCGCGCCATACACCCGCGCACGTTTCACATCGATCCCAGCGGGCGCATGCTGGTCGCGCAGCACAACCTGCCGGTGAACGTGCGGGACGGCAATACGGTGCGGACATTGCCCGCCGGCCTGTCGGTGCTCCGCATCGGCGACGACGGCAAGCTCACGTTCGCGCGCAAGTACGACGTCGACGTCGGCGAGAAGCTCATGTTCTGGATGGGGATGGTCCCGCTGTGAGGAAGGAGTGACGCAGCTACCGCGACTAACGCCGCTTCGCTGCCGATAACTGACGGAGAAAACCGCGCTTCGTTCGATCGTTATTCGTGACGCTCTTCCGATTTGCCCTCAGTCGTCGGTCGTCACGCCTTTGGGGTCATCGGAGCTCGCCGGCTTCGCCCGCGGTATGCCGACCTTGCGCAGCAGCAGGCCGCTGGCCGCGAGCAACGCGGAGTTCGAAAGGAATACCGTTGCGAACCCGAATGCCGCACCCACACTGCCGAAGACGAGCGGGACCACCAGGTGCGTGGTGTTCCTCACCGTCTTGTGCAGCCCGAACGCTTCCGCCAGGCGGTTTGCCGGGGTGAGCGAGTAGAGCATCGACATCGTCATCGGCTGCGCGCAACCGACGCCGAGCCCGAGCAGAAAGGCTATCGTCGACAGCGCGTAGGCATTCGCGAACAACGGGAACAGCGCGAACGCCATGGCAGCGGCAAATATGGCGCCGCCCAGTATCTGCGCTTCGGTCGCCTTTTTCGAGAGGAACGGCAATACGCCCCGGATTACGAAAGCCGCGAGCGAGCATACGCCCAGTATGGTGCCGATCGCCGAGGCGGAAAGCTCGACCGAGCGGCCATAGATCGGCATGTAGAACTGGAAGAGGTCCTGCGCCGAGCCCACGATCCCTGCGGCGATGATCGTGTTGCGCAATGACGGCATCCGCCACAGCTCCAGCACGCTGCCGCGTGGAGCGCCGCCCCCGTGCCTGGCGCCGCGCGTGGGGAGCAGGTCGGGCTTGAGCACGAGCACCAGGACGGGCGCCAGGGTGAACGCGGCGAGCACCACGTAAGCCTGCCGCTGGCCTATGTGGTCGATCGAGAAGCCGGCCATGATCGGTCCGAGAAAATTGGCGGCGGACCAGGCCATGGTGATGAAAGCGTAGTTGCGGGCGCGTTTTTCCGGCCCTCCGATTCCCCCGACGAGCGCCTCGATCGGCAGGCTGAAAACCTGATGCGCGAAGCCCAGCAGGAACGCCGCCGCGCACAGCATGGCTATGCCGGAAGCGAACGGGGGCATGAGCAGGGCCGCGGTCATGATGACGGACCCGGCGATCACCATCGTTCGCGGCGAGGCCCTGTCCGCGAATCGCCCGATGGCGATGGCGAGGAGCATCGGACACAGCGAGTAGAGCGCGATTACCAGCCCGATCGCGAACTGGTTGGCCGTCAGCTCGATCGCATGGAGCGACACCGCGACCCGGCTGCCGCCGAACCCGGCCTGGCTCAGGAAGGCCATCAATACGACCAGATAAATCGTCATTCGTGCGCGCTCCGGGCTCGAGGTTGATGCTGGCGGCCGTTCTACCTTACACGGAAACCGGTTAACCTGACGCGGCGGCGGGTACGCTGGAGGGATTGTAGAACGCATGATCGTTCACTTAGTAGACGGCACATACGAGCTGTTCCGGCACTTCTACGGGCAGCGGCGCTTCAACAAGGGCCGGGATCGGCCCTACGGCGCGGTCGTCGGCGTGCTGCAGACGCTGCTCCAGATGGTCGAGACCGGAGCAACGCACCTCGGCGTGGCGACCGATCACGTCGTCGAGTCGTTCCGCAACCGTATATGGGCGGGCTACAAGACCGGCGCGGGCATCGAGCCGGCGCTGCTGGCGCAATTCCATCCCGTGGAAGAGGCGCTCTCGGCGATGGGTGTCGCCGTATGGCCCATGGTCGAGCTCGAAGCCGACGATGCGCTCGCATCTGCCGCCAAACTCGCCTGCGCGGACGAGCGCGTGGAAAAAGTTTGCATCTGGACGCCAGACAAGGATCTGGCGCAGTGCGTGCGTGGCGAGCGGGTAGTGCAGATCGACCGCAGAGGGAAGAAGATCCGCGATGCGGAAGGCGTGCGGCAGAAATTCGGTGTGGAGCCCGCCCGGATTCCCGATTTCCTGGCCCTGGTCGGCGACGCGGCGGACGGCTATCCGGGCATTGCGGGAATCGGCGCGGTCACGGCCGCGCAACTCGTGAACCGGCACGGCACGATCGAGAACTTTCCCCCGCAGGTACTGGGAGAGGGCCGCGAACTCGCGATGCTGTTCAAGGGTCTCGCAACCCTGAGGACCGACGCGCCTGTGTTTCGCAACGTGGACGAGCTGTGCTGGCGCGGCCCGACGAGCGCATTCGCCGCGTGGGCGGAGCGCATGGAAGCGCCTCGTCTGCTCGAGCGTTGCCTGCGGGCGCAGGCCGCCGCAGGCGGGGAACAGCGTGATAATTGAGAGGTGATGGGAAATGGGGCGTCCGCGCCCGGGACCCGTCACCTATCATGTTTCAATACCTTTCCCGGCAGCAGCGAGCGGTAAATTGCCCTCCCAGGAGCAGGTGCCCGAACCGCACCGGAAGCGGCGCCTCCCGAAGCTGAACAGTCTGTCTATCAATCGCCGGGGCGCGCGGTATAGGGAATCGCCGCAGCGAGGGCATGCACTCGACGGCGCGTCACGATCGCATACCGTCCATCCGTGTTCTTTGCTGAATCGCCAGTATTTCATCTCTGCCGCCTCATAGCGCGCCGCGAATATCGGGCCGGATGCGCGCAAACGTCACGGTCGGCGAGACGTTAGCAGAGCCGCCTGGGTGTGTCGGTGCGTTTGCGCACCCGGGACTTGCGTGTGTCGGGTGCTTAAAGGGCGAGCTTCAGGATTTCCGCGAGATCGTCCGCTCCCCGCACCGGCCGCGGATTGGTCGCGATCGGGCCGGTGCCGTCGTATTGCCGCGCAAGCTCGGGAATCCGGTCTGCGGCTATCCCGACGTCGCGGAGCCGGTGGGGCAGGCCGAGCGCCGCGACGAAATCCCGCATCACATCGCAGGGTCGCGCGCCGGGTCGACCGAGCTTCTCGGCCACGGCCCGTTGGCGCTCGGCGTTGACGGGCTCGTTCCATTCGAGCGTCGCCGCAAGCGAGATGCAGGACGTGATGCCGTGCGGGACGCCGGCGTAGCCGCCGAGTATGTAGCCGATGCCGTGACTCGCGCCGTTCGGCACGCCGGGCGCGCCGGACACCTGCGTGAGCCAGGCAGCAAGCTGGCACTGCAGCCGCGGCTCCAGGTCGTCGGGGCGCGTCTTGATCGCGGGCAGGTTCGCGGCAAGCATCGCCATGGCTTGCAGCGCGAGACCGTCGCCCAGCGGATGCGGACGGATCGAGCACCACCGTTCCACCGCGTGATCCATCGCGCGCATGCCGGTCGAGAGCAGCAGCTCCATCGGCGTCTCGAGCGTCGCCGCCGGGTCGAGTATGGCGGCGACGGGCACCATGCGGGGATGGCTGTACGACTGCTTGACCTTGCGCTGGACGTCGGTGATCCCCGCACCGTTGGTGAATTCGGCGGCGGACAAAGTCGTCGGCACCGCGGTCATCCGCATCCGGTCGGAGTCGAGCGGCGCGAGGGGCCCCGTGCCCCGCTTCTGCGCGAGCTTCGACAGCGCATCGACATCATGCGCGCCGCGCCACAGCGCGAGCAGCATGGTCTTGGTCGCGTCGATCACCGAGCCGCCGCCGAGGGCGAGCAGATGGTCCGCCTCGACCTCGCGCGCGAGCGCGGCGCCCGCGATCACGGCTTCGCGCGGCGAGTGGGCGCGTATCGCATCGAACCGGCCCACGCAGCGGTCCCCCAGCGCCGAAGCCACGTCCCTGACGAGCCGGCCGTTCGCGAGGGAGCGCGTGGTGAGCAGCAGCACGCGCTTCGCCCCGATGCGTTCGATCTCCGCGCGGACGGCCTCGGCTGCCGGCTTGCCGTGCACTACCCGCTCCTACGCAGTCCACTGCACCGTGCCCGTCAGCATGCGCTGTACCTCCCGCCGATCTCCCGGTTGTAAAAAGTCACTTCAAAACGAAGTGCAGAATTCTGCCGCAGATGAACGCAGATGAACGCAGATTTTCAAACGCTGTTTCAAAGCTCGCATGGCTGGCTGGTCCAGGCAAAACTGGATGGCTCTACCGCTCGAGTCTCATCCGCGTTTATCTGTGTGTATCTGCGGCTCATATGGTTTTTGACTGCCTTTCCACCACCAAATCCGGGAGGCCGAAAAATCACGCTCTCCTGCGGTCGCTTGCTAGCCCACGCGGACAAACTTGTCCACGTTGCGGTCCACGGTCAATCCAGCGTAGATGTCTCCGCGCGAGTCAACGCCCACGCCGTGAACGTGGCGGCTCTCCAGACGGGCGACCACCTTGCCGTTCGGGTCGCGCACGCAGACGTACGCCGGCTTGTCGCCGTCTTCCTGCTCGGCAATGTAGTAGTTGCCGTTCTTGCCGCGCGTAATGTCGTTCGGTCCGCCCATCCCGGTCCACATGCCGATGAAATCGCCGTCCGGCGAGAAAATCTGCACGCGCTTGTTGCTGCGATCGGCGACGTAGAGCCGACCCTCCGGGTCGATCGCGATGCTGTGCGGCAGGTGGAACGTGCCCTCGGTCTTGCCCGGCGTCCCCCACGATTTGACGAGCTGACCGTCGTGCGTGAAGCGGTGCACGCGGCAGTTGCGGTAGCCGTCGGTCACGTAGATGTCGCCGTTGGGATGAGGCATCATCTCGGTGGGGTGATTGAACGGACCCGCCGGACGCAGCACGATGTAGGGAGACTTCTCGCAGCCGGTGTCGGAGTGCACGCCGCGCTTGCCCAGCACCAGCAGGGGCCTGCCGTCCAGGGTGAACGACATCGCGACCGAGTCGGTGCGATCGGTGGTGTAGGCGACATCGTCGACGATCTTCAGGCCATGGGGGTCTTTCACAGCCTTGTGGCCCCACGCGTCCAGGTATTTCCCGTCACGGTCGAACACCACCACCGGGGGATCCTTGCGCTGGAATACGTAAACACGATCCCGGGAATCCGTCGCCACCCTGCTGATCATTCCGAACGATTCTCCTGCTGGCAACTTGGGAAAATCGCGCACCACCTCGTAGGTGTATTTGCCCGTGCCTAGCTGTGCCATCACCGCCTCCTCTCTGGAATTGCGCGACGTGCCGCCGCGTCCCAACGACTTCGATTGCGGCTCACGATGTCCGGGAAATCTTACACTGACGCCGTTCACACCGCCTCAGTCCAGCATGCGAAGTACGGGGACAGGATATGCAGAACCTATCTCAATAATAGGCGCGTTATGCGTTGTGGCCAGGACGGACCGTATGCGAGGCGCACGGCGCAGGCCATATGTCGATATGGTCAAGCCGGGCAACGAAGCAGACGGCGCGCCGCAGGGAGGAGCAGGGGCCCCGATGTTCTGCCGGGGATGCGACCCCGCAGGTGCGCAAGCACGCGTTCAAGCGCGGCGCTGTGGCCCGCTCCCGGGTCGCACCTACGCGTATACGCGCAGGCACTGCTCCGCCGTCCGCGTGCCCTGGCCGCAACCCGAGTGGGACGGGGCGCTCTGGGCGCATCTCTTTGTCGGGAGCCCTTGCAATATCGACATATTGCTGCGGGCTCTCCTCCTCGACCTGCATCCCACATCGCCTCCGTCGCACACGTGCCTATTATTGAGATAGGTTCTAGTCTTCTTGTCGTCGTTTGTGTGCTGCGCCGTTCGGGACTAGCATGAATCGTCACTCAAACCAGGGAGGGCCCGGCATGGAACGCTTCATCGCTGATCTCGTGAAAGGCTTCGAGAGTGGGAAAGTCAGCCGCCGTCAATTCTGCGAGACGGTGGCGCTCGCCGCCGCCGTCTACGGGGCGGGCAAGGCCAACGCGCAGGCGCCACGCCGCGGATTCAAGATGATCGGCATCAACCATCTCTCGTATACCTGCCCGGATTACGCCAAGGCGCGCGATTGGTACACGTCGTTCATCGGCATGTCGAACACGTCCGGCAAGGATAACGGCAAGCGGGCGAACCTCGCTTTCGGTCCCGAGCCGGGAAAGGGCGGCTCCTTCGTCGTCGCGCGCACGGCGGACCCTGCCCGGCCCCGCAAGCTGGCAGCGGCGCACGTGGATCACGTCTGCTACACGATTCCCAATTGGGACGATGCGCGCGTGAACGCCATGCTGAAGGCGACCGGGCGCCCCTTCCGCGCGCGCAGCGGCAACGTCAACGTGCTGGATCCGTTCGACTATCCGGTGCAGCTCGCCAACATCGAAGAAGAGAATCCGTGGAAGTAGGGTAAAGGAGACCGCCATGATGAATTTTGTCGCAACGAAGCTCGAAGAGTTCGAGCACGGCAAGTTGAGCCGCCGTCGGTTCATCGAAATGCTGACGTTCGCCGCTACTTCGGCCGGCGCGGCCGGAAGCGCAAGGGCCCAGGCCGCGACGCCCGGCCTCAAGGCCGCGCTCGTCAACCACATCTCCTACAGCTGTCCCAACTTCAGGCAGGCGGCGGATTGGTACTCGAAAGTCTTCAACCTGGATCAGGTGGGACTCAAGGAAGACGAGGTCACCTTGCCGTTCGGGAAGCAAGGCGAGCAGCCCTACGGCGTAACCGCGAAAGACGTGCCGCTTTCGTTCATCATCGCTCGCTCGCGCGCGCCGCGCCCCCAGGACAAGGAGCGCCCGCAGCCACAGGCCGTCATCGATCACATCGGCTACACCGTTGCCGATTTCAATCGGGACAAGGCGAAGGCTGAGCTGATCGCGCTGGGCGTCAAGAACGTGCGCGAGGGCGGTCCCTACAGCCTGCACCTGGACGATGTGTTCGGCTACGACGTGCAGATCAGCGGCCTGGAGAACAACGCGCTCACGGACGGCTGATCCGGCTTAACGAAGGCGCGCCGCACGCTACTCGACCCGTGCGCCGGAAGCCTTCACCACCTTGCCCCACTTCACGACTTCGGAGCGTATGTACGCCGCCGCCTCTTGCGGCGTGCCCGCCAACGGCTCGGCGCCCTGCGCAACGAGCTTCTCGCGCACTTCCGGCGCTTGCACCGCGCGTGCGGCCGCCTCGTGAAGCCGGGCCACTATATCCTTCGGCGTTCCGGCCGGCGCGACCAGCGAGTACCAGCTGCCGGACTCGAATCCCGGGTAGGTTTCCGCGACGGCCGGGATGCTGGGCGCGATCGGGCTGCGTCTCAGGGATCTGCGGCACGCTCGCGACGAGCGCGACCGCCTCGAAGTCCTTCAGCAGGTCGTACGGCAGCTTCGAGTACAAGGTCTGGCTGATGGCGGCCGGCGCGCCGGCTGCGAAGAGCGTGTAGCCATCCGCCGGCGCCCGCGCGCCGAGCTCCGCCGCGATGTTGCCGGCCGCCCTGGGCCGGTTGTCCACGACGACCTGCTGGCCGAGCGCATCCGCCATTCTCGGCGCGATGAGCCGCATGGCGATGTCGGCGCCCGCGCCGGGCGTGAAGCCGACGAGTATGCGCACCGGCTTGGCCGGAAAGGCTTGTGCGTGAAGCGGATCGGAAAAAAAACAACGCAGCGAGCGAGACTACCGTCCGAAGAAGGACGCGCGCGGCCATGATGCGTACGAACCGGGTGTGTATCCGTCTGTTACTATACCTTTAATCGGCGCGCGCCGACCGACGGTGTGGCGCGCCGCATCGCGATGCTGCAACCGGACCGACGAGCATGATCAGGATAGAGCCAGGCAGCGCCACGCTGGGCGCCCGGGTCACCGGCGTGGATCTTGCGCATCCGCTTCCCGATGCTGATTTCGCTGCCGTGGTGCGCGCACTCGCCGATTACGGCGTGCTGTGCTTTCCGGACCAGCCGATCGAAGCCGTGGCGCTGCGCGCGCTCTCGGCCCGCTTTGGCGGACTGCAGGACATGTCCTCCGGCAACCGCGAGCGGTGCGAGCCGGGCTTCCCGGAGGTCTCCATCCTTTCCAACGTCGTCGAGAACGGGCGCCCGATCGGCATCCCGGACGCGGGACAGGACTGGCACACCGACATGACGTACAACCGCGTCATGGGCTACGTCAACGTGCTGGTAGCGAAGAAGGTCCCGATGCGGAACGGCCAGGTCCTCGGCGGCACGGAGTTCACCGACACCCGGGTGGCTTACGACGATCTTCCGTCCGCGATCAAGACGAAGCTCGCGGACGCGACCGCCACGCACGACTGGAACAATTTCCACGAGCTCATGCGAAGCAAGGGCAGCAAGCGTCCGGCGCTGACCGAAGCGCAGCGGCGGGAGCGACCGCCCGTTTCGCATCCGGTTTTCCTCACGCATCCCGTCAGTGGCCGCAAGGTGATCTACGTGAATCCCGGCTTCACCGTCGGCATCGACGGCTACGAGCCTGGGGCAAGCCGCGAAATGCTCGACTTTCTCTTCGCGCACGTGCTGAAGCCGAAGTATCGATACCTGCATCGCTGGACGGTCGGCGACGTCCTCATCTGGGATCACATCCGCACGTGGCATTGCGCCGTGGCGGACTATACCGCCGCGGAGCCGCGCCTGATGAAGCGCTGCCAGGTGCTCGCGGACAGGATATTCGACCCGGCGTACCAGGAAACCGTGATGGGTCATGCGTCATCGGTCATGAGCGCGCATAACCCATGACCCACCACGCATAGCGGTCGTTTCACTTCCCCAAGCGAAATCCCCGCTCCGGGGGCGTTCCAGCCGCATACCGCGTCGTTACCAGAGGAGGAACGGTAACGTCGCTGCAGACCTTCTGCACATGAAATGCCTCGATGGGCGGCTGCCAGCGAGGCTTCAGTTCGCAAGTGACGTTCACGCACGTGATGCTCTTGAGCCAGGAGCAGACCTTGACTTCGGAGCCGTCGGCATTTCCTATTTCGGTCAAGTACGGCGAACCCGGGTAGTACGGCTCGTTCGCTCCGCTCTCCGAATGCACGTCTTGCAGCAGCGTATAGAAGCTGCCGTTCAGCTCCAGCAGGCCGAGGACCTTCTCCATGAACAGGGAAAGGCGTTCGGTATACGAGAAACCGCCGCCGACGTCGGTGATGATCCGAAAACGTCCCAACTCCTCGAGCGTGTATTCGCGCAGGCGCTTGCTGGAAAGATACTGGATTTGGTCCTCTCCGAGGCGCCTGGCGGTGTAGCGCCAGACGGGGGTCCTGCGGTCTTCTATGGATAGCGCGACCGCCCGCGCTTTCCTTCCGTGCTGCAGGCGCCCGAGCGGGTGGAACAGATCGTACTCCGGGGTGTGGTAATCCAGTATGGCCTGCGCCTCGCCGGCTCCGATATCCAGCCATCGATCCTCCGGGCCGAGGGTGGCCAATGCGCGATCGAATCCCGGCGTCAGGGCCCGCGTATACTCCCAGAGTCCTCTATTGACGGTGTACCCCTCAGTTGCCTCGGCCCGATAGATCGCTTCCTGCTTGGAGATTTCGCCGGTGATTTTGGCGACATCGGGCGATTGGGCGCGGGACTCCGGCACAACCAGGCTCAACAGAGCGACCAGGATCACCAAGGGTGATCCGCTATTCTTGGGGATCATCACGATTGCTGAGTTATCGAACGAGCTGAAAAGAGCTTTACTTTTTCCGGCATTCTAGCGCCAAAAACGTGCGGGCGACGCTACAACTCGGTTTTGCAGCAGCAGCCATGACCGGCATTGCGCTCGCGGCGGCGCCCGGCATTTCCCGGGCGCAGCAGAAATTCCCGAACAAGCCGGTGCACCTGGTTGCATCGACCACGGCCGGCAGCCAGCCCGACGCCATAGCGCGCATGATTGCCCAGAAGATGAGCGAGGGCTGGGGACTGCCCGTGGTCATGGACAACCGGCCGGGAGCGGGCGGCATACTCGCGGCAAGCATGGTCGCCAAGGCCACGCCCGATGGCCACACGCTCCTGTATGCGCTCCCCAATTTTTCGATCAGCCCCGTGCTGCAGGCAAGCGTACCGTACGATCCGCTCAAGGATTTCGCGTGCATTACCCAGATCGGCTTCAGCACTAACGTATTGGTCGCGGCTCCCGCGCTGGGCGTGAAGTCCGTGAAGGAGCTCATCGCGCTCGCCCGGGCGCAGCCCGGAAAGCTCGTCTTCGCTTCCAGTGCGACCGGAAGCGCGAGCCACCTGACCGGCGCGAGATTCAACCTCCTCGCGGGCATCAAGGTCGTGCAAGTGGCGTTCAAGGGCGGGCCGGATGCAACGATCGAGGTCCTGGGCGGCCGCGCTCACTATCACGTCGGGACCATGGGCGTGGTGCTGCCCTTCGTCAAGGACGGGAAACTCCTGGCGCTCGCGGTGACCACGCCGCAGCGCTCGCCTGTCCTCCCGGACGTGCCGACGTTAGGGGAGACGATGTCCGAGTTCCAGCGGCCTGAATCCTCGCATGCATTGCTGGCGCCCGCCGGCGCATCCCGCGCTATCGTGAGTCAGATTAACAGGGAGATCGCGCGCATCTTCGAGCTTCCCGACGTCAGGGAGCGGCTCCAGGGCATCGGTTTCGCTGCCGCGCCCGGCACGCCCGACGAGTGCAGCAAGATCCTCCGCGCGCAGATCGAGACGCTGTCGAAACTGGTCCAGGACGCGGGACTGAAACCCAAATGAATCAGTGCGTGATGAATGATCAGTGACCAGTTGTTGTAATCCGACTTGATCTGACTGCGAGTGTCTGGTTTCGATTACCGCGACCGACCGCTTTCGGGAGCGGTGTAAGTCCGGTAACGACCGAGATTGTGTGAAAACTCTCCGTAAAGGTACTGTGTGATGATCGGTGCATCGTCTGGCTGGAGCGATGCATGGGCCGATACATCGATGGTCAGGATCGAACGCAGGTTGTTCTGTTCCCTGAACGTCTGGATGACTGGATTGACCAAGACAACCCGGTTCGCGCGGTTGATCTGTTCGTCGAGGAACTCGACCTAGCCGATCTCGGATTCGAGCGCGCGCTGCCTGCAGAAACGGGACGGCCCGGCTACCACCCAGGCACACTGCTCAAGATCTATATCTACGGCTACCTGAACCGCATCCAGTCCAGCCGGCGGCTGGAGCGCGAGGCCCAGCGCAACGTCGAGCTCGCCTGGCTGACCGGACGGTTGATGCCTGATTTCAAGACGATCGCGGACTTCCGCAAGGACAACGGCAATGCCATCCGCAAGGTCTGCCGGGAATTCGTTTTACTGTGCCGCAACGTCGGTCTATTCGAGGAGCCGACGGTTGCCATAGATGGTAGCAAGTTCAAGGCGGTGAATAACCGCGACAAGAACTTTACCGAGCGCAAGTTGCAGGCGCGTATGCAACAACTCGACGAGAGCGTGGCGCGCTACCTCGCCGAGCTGGACCGTGCCGATCGCGACCCCAGCCTGGTGCCGGCTGCCCGGGTCGAGCACCTGAAGCAGAAGTTGGCTACCGTGAAGAAGCAGATGGGCAAGCTGCGCGCGATCGAGCGCCAGCTCAATGAGGCACCCGATCGGCAGGTCTCGCTGACCGATCCCGACGCTCGCTCAATGGCCACCAGCGGACGCGGCACGGGTATCGTCGGTTACAACGTGCAGACCGCGGTGGACCTGAAGCATCACCTCATCGTGGCGCACGAGGTGACGAACGTGGGCCATGACCGAACACAACTGTCCACCATGGGAAATCAAGCCAAGCAGGCCATCGGCCAGGACTCGATCACCGCCTTGGCCGATCGTGGCTACTTCAGCGGCGAAGAGATTCTGCGCTGCGAGCAGACCGGCATCGAGGCGCTAGTGCCCAAGCCGCTGACCTCCAACAGCCGCGCCGAGGGCCGTTTCGACAAGCAAGACTT
>DATFWO010000041.1:0-5632 GCA_035259205.1 Burkholderiales bacterium
ACCCGAAAGATCCGAAGTTCAACGGTGATCAGGCCGCCGCGCAGGCGGAAGCGCGCGCGGATGCCAGGCGCCAGCTCGTAGAGAAGGCGCTGGCGCTGTTCGTGGAGGGAAAGTCGCTCGACAAGAACTACGCCCTGATCCAGCAGAAGCTCCTGCCGCAGTCCGGCCAATTCATCAAGACGGTGCTCCAGGAGGGTGCGGCGGAGACCGGCAAGGACGGCCTCGTTGCCACCGAGGCGCGCGCGACGGTGAAGATACGCGACCTGCAAAAGTCGCTGAACCAGATGTCGAAGGAAGAGCGCATCGAGTTCATCCGCAACAGCGGTGACCCGAAGATTTCGGTGGTGATGTTGATCCGCAACGCCGACACCGGGCAGCCCGTTCCGTCAGAGCGCTCGCAGCTCGCCGAGAACGTGGTGAAGGAGCGAATCAAGTCATTCGGCTTTCGCGTCTGGTCGGCGGACGGCGAAACCAAGACCGGTCCCGAAGCGAAATCCGCCGATTTCCACATTCAGGGGGAGGTCAAGGTCAAGCAGCTCTCGATGAGGCTGGCCGCGTCCGGCCTTACGATCAGCAAGGTCGCGCCGACTTCCTGGACCGTCAAGGCCATCGACAAGGCGACCGGCGAAGAGATCTATCTCAATACTCTGCTGCCGCAGGGCAAGAGCTGGGCGTCCGAGGATCAGGCGCTGTCCGAAATCGGCAAGCTCGTCGGCGAGGAGTTCTCGAAAAACTTCTTCCTCCAGCATTTCAACTTCGCCCAGCAGAAGATCAACCTCAACATCCAGGGTTTGCCGCCGGGGCAGGCCGGGGCGCAGACGGCCCGGCGGATACTGCACGAGCTGCGCGGCATACGCCAGGTTCTCGATGCCCAGCTCATCGCGGATTCGGGCAGGTTTGCGCTCAACCTGGCCGAAGGCAGCGCGACCGACATCATCCAGGACGCGGTGCTGAAACCGCTGAACGCCAAGCTGGGGCAGAGCTGCTTCACCGTCGGGTCCGCGGCCGGCCAGGACGTCACCGTGAACTTCGCGCCGGGTTGCGCTGACGATGCGGTGCGGGCGAAGTTCGAAACCGTTCCTCCCGCAGGTTTGTTGACCGCTCCCGAGGCGCGCGGCAAGGCGCTCCTCAAGGGGTCGCGGACCATGACCTGACGCCGAAACGGCGCCGCGGCGGCAGTATCCGCGCCTCCGCCTGATGCGCTCTCGCGCACAACGCGAGGCGGGACGCTATCCGCGCAGGACGAACTGGACTGTTTCTTCGCTCGATTCCGCCAGCCCATGCCCGAACACGATGCGTCCCTGGCCGCGCAGCATGACCTCTTCGCGGCGCAGGACGAGCTCGGCTTCACCGGCGAACGTGACGAACGTGCCGTTGGTGCTCTGGTCGACGAGGAAAAACTTGTCGCGGCGCCGCTCGATGCGGGCATGAACGCGGGAAGCCTTGCGATCGGCGATCACGATCTCGCAGCTCGAGTCGCGCCCGAGTGCGATGCTGGGTCCGGCGTGATCGATCACCAGGTGATGGGTTCCGTGAGTGAGCTCTAGCTTGATCTGCGCCGTCGAGCTTGCGGCCGAGGGCGCCGTCATCATGGTGAGATCATCGCCTGCCCGCCAGATCACTTCATAGACGTCGATATCGTCGCCCTTGCCCTTGACCGCGAGCGAGGCGATCCTCCGGGTCGAATCGCGCAGCGTCGGGGACAAACGCTGCACGGTGGCGAAGGTGGTGATGATCTGATCGCCCTTTGCCAGGCCGGCCATGCGTGCCGCGGTATTGACGGTGTCGCCGAAGACATCGCCGTTCTCCTCGATGACCGCGCCGGCATGGAAACCGATACGGATCGATCGCTTGACCCCGGACAGAGCGGTGAGCTCGGCGATTCGTAGTTGCATGTCGGCGGCGGCCAGATGGCTGCGGTCGGCGTCGGGAAACATGCACATGATCTCATCGCCTATGGTCTTGATTACACGCCCGGCCTGGCGGGCGGTCACGGTGCGCATGATCTGCAGGCACTCGTCGATTCCCGCCTTGGCGCGCGCGTCGCCCAGGGTCTCGTAGAGCTTGGTGCTGCCCGCGATGTCGGCAAACAGCACGGCGCCTTCGCCCTCGGGGGGTAGAGGGCCGACTATCTGCGTGGTCGGTTCAGAAATCGCCATTTTTCAACCATCACCGGAACGGTCCGCATTGATTTGGAACCCGTTTCAGCTATTGAAACGGTAGTATAACCATCTTTGCCCGCCCCAATTAAGATCTGAAAATGCCGGATCCCCGGGGGCTGGCAATTCCCTCGGTGCGGCCGGCACCGGCAAGGAGCGGTGGTGAGAACAGTACTCCAGGATCGGCGCGTCTCTGCGCGTGCAGCGTCAACGCCGCCGGGGAGGGGGCGAACATGCTTTTCGCGGCCGGGAATGCCGAGCGCCCTGCGCGCCTGCGCTTTAGGTTGCTACTGTTAGTCCCGATCGGTGCGTGGCCGGGCCCGCCCCAGCAGCGTGGGCGGGCCGGATCGTCAGCCCGGTCAGGGCTTCGGCAGCTTCATCCTCGATACCGTCCAGCGCGTCACGTCTTCTTCCGGCTCGTCCCCGGCCGTAGGCGTGAGAGAGATGGCGAGGTTGGTGACGAATATTTCATCGTCTACTATGACGGGGCTCGCGGGAAACAGCAGGCCGTCAGGGGTTCCATCCTTGCGAATTCCGCGGAATTCACCCAGCTTGACCACGATCTTGCCTTTCGCGTTCAGCGCTACGACCTCGTCAGCCTGATTCGCCGCTACCCACAGGCGCCCGTGCTCGTCGAAGACGATGCCGTCGGCGCCGTTGATGCTCTCGGCAAAAACCGAGACCTTGCCCATTGCGATGTCGAGCCTCAACACGCGGTCGTCTCCGGTGTTGGCGATGAACAGCGCGGATTCGTCCTTGTTGAAGGCGAGCCCGTTGGCGCCGAAGGGCGGAAAACCGGCGGTGGCGAGCAGCGGATCGTGATTGAACGTCGTCACGTTGCAGTTCGGCGCGCAGCTTTCCGGATTGGTGATCTTGAAGACGGCGCCCTGGAACGAGTCGGAGACGTAGAGATTCCCGCCGCTGTCGAAGGCCAGCGCATTGGGAACGCGGGCGCCGGAACCAAACGTGATCGTATCGGAGCTGCCGTCAGGGTTGTCTACGATGCGCTGATTGGGCGCGCCTATCCCCGGGATGATCCCGACGTCCTTGAGGTCGGAGAGATCCGCCGCAACACGCTGGATCTTGGAATCGACGCCGGCAAAATTGCCGACGTTCGTGATGTAAACCTTGTTATGAACGCGGTCGAATTCCAGCCCGAGCAGCGGCGTTTTACCGAAGTCGCGCGTACCGATGAGCTGGCCGTTCCGGTTGAAGCGTAGGAGCTTGTTGTTGGGATTGGGATTTGTCGGCGACGGCGCATCGAAGGTGCTGACGTAGATATCCCCATTCGCGGGATTGGCTGTTATCCCCTCCGGGAAGCGCACGCCGTCCGGGAGCGTTGCGAATTTGTCCACGTCGCGGCGGACGACCAGGTCGTCGTCCTTCGCCTGGGCATCCCCGCTGCCGAACCCGATCGAAACGAAAAACAAAGATGCCAGGGCCGCGAGAAAAGTCTTCATGGGGTTGCTCCTTGAACAGGTCGGTGGGGAGGTCAGATTGTGGGGAGCATGACGGCGTATTGTCAACAAACCAGGGCCGGAACCTGCCGCGGGCCTCGATGCATTTGCCCGTGCGTGGAATAGGAGCGCCGGCGTCGGTGTTGCTATCCCCCGCGCAAGGCCGGCACGCCGCGTTCACAGACCAGCTTCCCCGGCCTTACGACCCGCGCTGTGCCCCGGGCTTGCCCTCCTCCACGCTGTACGCCGCGAGGGTGCGGATAGCCGCCGCAGGGTCGGTCACGCTGGCGATCACGCGTATCCGTGCGGTGCAGCGGCGGGCCGTCAGCTCGATGGTCGTGTAACCGCGGTGGGTAGTGTCGGCGAAGCGGACGTGCGGATTGTCAGCGCGCCAGGCCTCGAGTTGCTTCTGCGCGATGCCCTGCGAGGTGATCGATGTGCCGACGAACTCGGTTGCCACGACCGGCGACTGCGGGTCCTCGAACCTCGCCTTGAGATCGGCGACGACGCACATGTGCACGTCCCCGCCGATTACGAGGGGATTTTCAGCACGGCTTTCCACGACCGAGCGCAGCAGCCGCTGGCGCGCGTTCGGATAACCGTCCCAGCCGTCGGTCCAGAACGCCTGTCCTTCGCCCGGCTTGCGGTCCACCTGCGCCATCAGGGTCTGCTGCGCGATCACGTTCCAGCGCGCGCGCGAGCCGGAAAGTCCTTCGTGCAGCCAGCGTTCCTGCGCCGCGCCGAGCATCGTGCGCTTCGGATCGAACAAGTCCGGGCACTCTCCGGGCGTCACGACGCCGCTGCCGCCGCGGCCGGGACGCGTGCAGACCTGGTGGGAGCGGTACTGGCGGTCGTCGAGCACGTGAAAAGCTGCCAGCGACCCGAAATCCACGCGCGTGTATATGCGCATGTCGGGTCCGCGCGGTTGCATGCTCTTCGGCAGCGGCATGTGCTCGTAATAGGCGCGGTATGCCGCGGCGCGGCGCTCGAGAAAAACGTCGGGCGGATCGAGGTACTGGCCACGATCGTTGGCGTAGTCATTCTGCACCTCGTGATCGTCCCACGTGACTATCCATGGGAAGGCGGCGTGGGCGCTCTGCAGGTCCGCATCGCTCTTGTAAAGGGCATAGCGATTGCGGTACTCATCGACTGTGCTCGGCTCCTCGGCGCCGTGCTTGCGTACGTGATGGCGGCCCCACGAGGACTCGTAGATGTAGTCTCCCAGGTGAGCCACCAGATCCAGGTCCTCCTGGGCCATGTGGCGGTAGGCGGTGTAGTAGCCCTGCTCGTACTGCTGACAGGACGCATAGGCGAAGCGCAACTGCCCCGACGACCCCGGCGCCGGCGCGGTCCGAGTCCTGCCGGTGGGGCTCACCGCGCCGCCCGCGTGGAAGCGATAGAAATAACGGTGCGCGGGCTCAAGGCCCGAGACCTCCGCATGCACCGAATGGGCCCATTCGGGGCTTGCCGGCTCGGTTCCCCGCTGCACGATGTTGCGGAAGCTTTCGTCGGCTGCGATTTCCCATCCGACCTCGACCGCCGCCTGTGGCATGCCGCCGCCGGCCAGGGGATTGGGTGCAAGGCGGGTCCACAGCACCACACCGGTCGGCGTCGGATAACCCGAGGCCACACCGAGCGTAAACGGGGATTTATCGAACCGGGGCTGTGCGAGGAGCGCAGTGAACGGAGCACCTGCAAACCCTGCGGTGTAAAGCAGGAAGCGGCGGCGGGAGAGGGCCATTGGTTGAACTATACAACGGCGATAAGTGAGAACCTATTTCATATGTAGGCGCGTGATGCGTTGTGGCCAGGACGGAGCGTATGCGAGGCGCACGGCGCAGGCCATATGTCGATATGGTCAAGCCGGGCAACGACGCAGACGACCGTCCTGGCCGCAACCCGAGTGGGACGGGGCGCTGTGGGCGCATCTCTTTGTCGGGAGCCCTCGCAATATCGACATATTGCTTCGGGCTCTCCTCCTCGACCTGCATCCCACATCGCCTCCGTCGCACACGT
>DATFWO010000042.1:0-10199 GCA_035259205.1 Burkholderiales bacterium
CCGGGTCTTGCAGCCAGGCCAGCGCGCCTGAACCTGCAACGCGGCCGCTCGCGAAACAGGCAGTGAGCAGGTACCCGCCAGTCGGCGCTTCCCAATCCAGCATCTCACCGGCGCAGAACACGCCCGGGAGGGACCGGATCATCAGCTGCTCGTCGAGCGCCTCGAATGCGACGCCGCCCGCGCTGCTGATGGCTTCGGGGAGAGGGCGCGCCGCGAGGAGCTTCAACGGCAGGGACTTGATGGCTGCGGCCAGGCGCCCGGGGTTGGCGAAGTCCTCTGCCGGCACCACTTCACGCAGCAAGCCGACCTTTACCCCTTTCAGGCCCACGCGGCTCTGGATGTGGCTCGCTTGCGACCGCCGGCCGCGAGGCTGCGACAACTCGGTCTTGAGGCGCGGGGCCTCCCAACCGGGCGCCAGGTCGACGTGGACGACTGCGGCGCCGGAAGCGACGATCTCGTCGCGCAAGCGGGCGGACAGCGCATAGATCGGGCCGCCTTCGACGCCGGTCTCCGTCACGACGAAATCGCCTGGCTGGCGGAAAGCGGCGCCGTTGCGGTCGATGAACGAAACCACCACCGACTTCACGGGGGCACCGCGAAAGCGCATGCGAAGGTGCTCGCTCCAGCCTACGTCGAAGCCGCAGTTCGAGGGACGCAGGGTGGAAACGCTGACTCCGCGCTGCACGAGCAGCGGAACCCACGCGCCGTCCGAACCAAGCTGAGGCCAGCTGCCTCCCCCGGCTGCCAGCACGACCGCGTTGGCGCGCACGGCGCGCTCGCCCCGTGGCGTCTGGAACCGGAGCGTGCCGTCGTCGTTCCAGCCGCACCAGCGATGACGCACGTGGATGCTCACGCCTGCGCCGCGCAGGCGGTGCAGCCAGGCGCGCAGCAGCGGCGCCGCCTTCATGCCGGCGGGAAACACGCGCCCCGACGTGCCGACGAGAGTTTCGATGCCGAGCGCGTGGGCCCAGGCGTGCACCGCGTCGGGTCCGAACGCCTGCAGCACCGGTGCGATCCGGTCGCGGCGCTCGCCGTAGCGCGAGAGGAATGTCTCGATCGGTTCCGAGTGCGTGAGGTTCAGGCCACCCTTGCCGGCCAGGAGGAACTTGCGCCCCACGGAAGGCATGGAATCGAACAGATCGATCTGGACGCTTCCCGCGCCGGGACCGTCGATCGCTGCTTCGGCCGCCATGAGCCCGGCCGGCCCGCCGCCGATTACTGCGATTGATTTCATCGCTGCGTTCTATGCCTTGAGCATGCTCAAGGCGACTGCTTCGGCAACCTCGATACCGTCGACCGCCGCGGAAAGTATACCGCCCGCGTAGCCCGCGCCCTCACCCGCAGGATAGAGTCCGGCCGTATTGACGCTCTCGTATGCGGCGTTGCGCTTGATGCGGATCGGCGACGAAGTGCGCGTTTCCACGCCGGTCAGCACCGCATCGTCCATCGCGTACCCCCTGATCTGCTTCCCGAACGCGGGCAGCGCTTCGCGTATCGCTTCCGCGACATACGCCGGTACGCAGGGGTCGAGATCGGTCATGCGCACGCCGGGAGTGTAGGAGGGCGCCACCGAACCGGCCGCGGTGGAAGGGCGCCCCGCGATGAAGTCGGCGACGCGCTGCGCCGGCGCGCGATAGTCGGCGCCTCCGGCAACGTAGGCTCGCTCTTCCCAGCGGCGCTGGAATTCGATGCCGGCGAGAGGGTGTCCCGGATAATCGGCCGGCGTGATGCCCACGACGATGCCGCTGTTGGCGTTGCGCTCGTTGCGCGAATACTGGCTCATGCCGTTGGTCACGACCCGCCCCGGCTCGGACGCAGCGGCGACCACGGTGCCGCCGGGGCACATGCAGAAGCTGTACACCGAGCGGCCGTGCCTGCAGTGATGAACCAGCTTGTAATCCGCGGCCCCGAGCAGCGGGTGCCCCGCGCTCTTGCCGTAACGTGCGCGGTCGATGAGCGACTGCGGATGCTCGATGCGGAATCCGATGGAGAAGGGCTTGGGCTCGATGTGCACGCCCCGGTCGTACAGCATCTGGAAGGTATCGCGCGCGCTGTGGCCGACGGCCAGGACGATGCGATCGGTGGCGATACGCTCGCCGCTGGTGAGGACCGCTCCCCGTACCTCGCCCCGATCCCGGGCACGATCGATCTCGACGTCCACGACCTTGCACTGAAAGCGGATTTCTCCCCCCAGCGCGTGTATCGCCTCACGCATCCTCTCCACCATGGCGACGAGGCGGAAGGTGCCGATGTGCGGCTTGCTCACGTAGAGAATTTCCGGCGGCGCGCCAGCCTTCACGAACTCCGTGAGCACCTTGCGCCCAAGGTGGCGCGGATCCTTGATCTGGCTGTAGAGCTTGCCGTCGGAAAAGGTGCCGGCGCCGCCTTCACCAAACTGGACGTTGGATTCCGGATCGAGCACAGACTTGCGCCAGAGGCGCCAGGTGTCCCGAGTGCGCTCGCGCACGGACTTGCCGCGCTCCAGGATGACGGGGCGGAATCCCATCTGTGCGAGCAGCAGGCCGGCGAAGAGGCCGCAGGGACCGGTACCGATCACTACCGGCCGGGCATCCATCCGGTCGGGCGCGCGCGCAACGTAGCGATAGCCGTCATCGGGCGTGATGGACACGCGCAGGTCGTCTCCCAGGCGCTCGCGCAGTGCGGTCTCGTTGCCGACCTTCACGTCCAGCGTATACGTAACGGCTATGGCCGATCGCTTGCGGGCATCGACGGCACGGCGGTAAATCGTGCGCCCGAGCAGCTCGTCGGGAGCTATTCCCAGCCGCTCGATCACGGCAGCGTCCAGCTCAGCTTCGGAGTGCTCGAGAGGCAGCCTGATTTCGGTCAGTCGCAGCACTTTCGAGTCACGAGTCACTGGTCACGAGTCACGGCTGTCGAGCGTCCTGTTCCTTGAAGACGTCCTGTGCTGCGCGAAAGCTGTCGAGCGCCGCGGGAACGCCGCAATAGATCGCGGTTTGCATCAAAACTTCCCGCACGTCGTCGCGCGTGACGCCAATGTTGGGCGCTGCGCGCAGGTAGATCTTCACCTCGTCGGTGCGGCCCATCGCGGTCAGCATCCCGATATTGATCAGCGCGCGCGTGCGGCGGTCGAGTCCCGGCCGGCTCCAGATATTGCCCCACACGGTTTCCGTGATGAGCTCCTGGAACGGCCGGTTGAAATCGGTCGTGTGCTTCGCCGCGGCGTCGACGTACTGATCGCCCAGCACCTCGCGCCGCACCTTCCGGCCCTGCTCGTAGCGCTCTTTGTCCATTTCCTTCTCCTAGGTGTGATGGGCGATAGGTGATGGGGGATGGGGTGCTATACACCCAACCGCACTTCGTTCGTTGTTGGCCGGAATGGCGAGCCAGAATTCCCATTATGACTTGATTGCCTGACAGGAAGCCATCCATCGCCCACCACGCGGGTTACACTGCGAAGATGGGCAAACACATCGTTATCGTCGGCGCCGGAGCGGTGGGCGGATACGTCGGCGGACAACTCGCGCGCGCGGGTGAGGACGTATCGCTCGTCGATCCGTGGCCGCAACACGTGAACGCGATGCGTCTGCACGGGCTGCATTTGAGCGGAACGCAGGGCGAGCATACGGTGCCCGTCACGGCACTGCATTTCACGGACGTGCAGCGCTTCACGCGGAAGCCGGTCGATATCGCGATAATTTCCACGAAGTCGTACGACACAGCGTGGGCAGCGATGCTGATACGGCAGTACCTCGCGCCCGGAGGCTACATCGTCTCGCTGCAGAACAGCATCAACGAGGAGGAGATCGCGCGGGTGGTCGGCTGGGGCCGCACCGTGGGCTGCATCGCGAGCACGATCAGCGTGAACCTGGTCGGGCCGGGACGCATCCAGCGCTACCGCGAGCCGGGCGGTGCTGCGCGCACGGTGTTCTACGTCGGCGAGGCGCACGGCGCTGTCACTCCACGCGTGCAGGAGCTGGTCTCGATACTCGGTGCGGTGGATACCGCGAAAGCGACGGACAACCTGTGGGGTCAGCGCTGGACCAAGCTCGCAACCAACGCAATAACGCATGGTCTGCTTGGCGCAACGGGCCTCGACAATCGCGCGGTTTTCCTTGAGCGCGGCAGGCTGCACCGGCTGGGCGTCAAGCTCGCCGCCGAGGCGGTGGCAGTGGGACGCGCGCAGGGCTACCGTCTGGGGCCGATTCTGGGCATAGAACCGGATGCATGGGTTGCGGCCTCAAACGGGGATCGTACTGCACAGGAGCGCGTGCAATCCGGGCTCGCTGTTTACATGTCGACGCTGACTGAGCCATCGCGGTCCTCGGTCGGCCGCGACGTCGAACGCGGCAGGCGCTCCGAAATCGACTACACGAACGGCATGGTGGCGGCAAAGGGCCTGGAAACCGGCGTTCCCGCTCCCACACACGCCGCCGTCACCGAGCTCGTGCGCCGCATCGACCGCGGCGACCTCGCGCCGGACCCGGCAAACATCGAAGCGATACCGATCTAGTATTCGGTCGCCAATCTCGGCTTTGCGCTGCGGTGGTCGGATACTATTGCGTTCCTGGAGAGACGGAGGGAACTCTTGAGATACGTAAATCCCGCGCGGCGCTGTCGCATCGCGTGCACGACCCTGGCGGTGATAGCCTTCATGTCCGCCGGATTCCAGCCGGCGGGCGCCGCGGATACCCGATATCCCGTCAAGCCCATCCGGATGATCGTCGGCCAGCCGGCCGGCGGCAACGCGGATCTGACTGCACGCCTCTACTCCCAGCGTCTGGGTGATCGATTCGGCGTGCAATTCGTAGTCGACAATCGCGGTGGGGGCGGAGGCGTCATCGCCACCGAGCTCACGGCGCGCTCCCAACCCGATGGCTACACCTTGTTTGTCGGCCATACCGCGCTCGGCACCAACCCGGCACTGATCGCCAAGCTGCCGTTCGATACGCGCCGGGACCTCGCGGCGATATCCCTGCTGGTGGCAGGCCCGAACATCGTAGTCGTCGGGACAGGTCATGCGCTGCGCACCGTAGCTGACGTCATCAAGGAGGCTCGCAGCCGGCCGGGCAAGATCAACTATGCCTCCTCGGGTGTGGCCACCTCTACTCACGTTTCCGGAGAGCTGTTCAAGCTCATGGCGAAAGTCGACATGCAACACGTTGCCTACAAGGGCGCTCCGGCGGCCATGGTTGCGGTATCGACCGGCGAATCCGATCTCAGCTTCGCGGGTATGGCAGGCGCGCTGCCGCTGATCCGTGGCGGCAGGCTGCGCGCGCTCGCGGTAACTGGGGAAAAGCGCTGGCCGACCCTGCCCGACATCCCGACCGTATCGGAAGCGGGAGTGCCGGGTTACGCTAGCGAGGCCTGGTACGGCTTGTTCGCGCCAGCCCGTTTGCCAGCAGACCTCGTCGGGCTGTTGCACCGCGAGGTCGCTGCGATCTCGAGAACGCAGGAGTTGCGCACGCGCATGATGGCGGAAGGGCTTGAGCCGCTGGGGACGACACCGAAGGAGCTCGACGAATTTCTGGCACGGGAAATTGCGAAGTGGACGAGGGTGGCAAAGGCTGCCGGTCTGGCTGCAAACTGAAGAACCGGCTGACAAAAAACTGCAATATATGACCGGTATGTTGCGGTAATATTGCCGCGCTGCCGGAAAATACCGGCCCGCAACCCTCCACCGAACAAGAAGCCGGGAGCGTCCGATGTTCCGCGCGATTGCTTTAGCATGCCTGCTTGTAGCATTGGCAGATTCCGTCCAGGCACAGTCCGCCGACGCTGCGTATCCCTCCAAGTATCCGCGCAAGCCGGTGCGTATGGTCGTGCCGCTCGCGCCGGGCGGCGGCAGCGACATCGTGGGCCGCATACTCGCGCTTGCGCTGACCGAGCGCTGGGGACAGTCCGTCGTGGTCGACAACCGGCCGGGTGCGGGCAGCACCATCGGCACCGCCATCGCCGCCAAAGCGGCGCCCGACGGCTACACGATGCTCGTGTCGAGCTCGTCGATCGCCATCACGCCGGCGCTGTTCAGGAACCTCGACTTCGACATCCTGAAGGACTTCGCGGGCATCACGCTCATCGCTAGCCAGCCCAGCATACTGGCCGTCCATCCTGCCGTCTCGGCGAACTCGGTGAAAGAGCTCATAGCGCTCATCAGGTCGCAGCCGGGCCGGTTCCGCTACGGCTCGGCGGGACCCGGCAGCGCCAGCCACCTTGCAAACGAGCTTTTCTGCAACATGGCGGGTGTCGATGTCACGCACATACCCTACCGAAGCGCGGGTCTCGCCGCGACGGCGCTCCTTTCGGGCGAGGTGCAGCTCATGGTGACCAATATGGCCACCGCCTTACCGCAGGTGCGAGCGGGAAAGATGAAAGGGCTGGGCGTCACGAGCCTCAAACGCTCGCCGCAGGCGCCCGAGCTGCCGACGGTCGCCGAAGCAGGGCTGCCGGGCTACGAGTACACGACTTGGTACGGAATGCTGGCGCCGATCGCGACGCCGAAAGCGATCGTGCTCCAGATTTCCCACGACGTGGCGCAATTGATCCAGGCGCCTCGAGTTCAGGAGCGGTTCTCCGCGCAAGGTCTCGACGTGCACGGGACTGCCCCCGTCGAATTCTCGAACTACCTGAAAGACGAGATCTCGCGCTGGGGCAAGGTGATCAAGTCCGCAGGCGTGCGTCCCGAGTAGCCCCTGCAGCGGGATGCCCCGGCGGGAGCGTGGACTGCCGCGACGGCTACGTCCAGGGCGGAAACGAGGGTCAGTCCGTTGCGGTCCAGCTCGAAGCGCTCGCCGGCCTCCACCATTACGTCGCGAACGTCGGCTTCCTGGGTGATCCAAAGCGCGCCACTGCGACATTCCACTACCCAGGCCGCCGCGTCGCGCAAGCTCAGCTCCTGGCGCGCGCGGAGCGCAACATAGAAAGTGTCCGCCGCGGCCTCCGGGCCGCCGCGACGCCGTTGCCAGTATCGCCGAAGCACCCTGCTTATTTGCATCTCGAAATTCCTGTCGCTAATCGCCGCCCGGGCCGCGGGCCCAGGCTGGTGAGCGCATCCTAGCGGGTGCGAGACGGTAATCACAGTTGCAGATGCTTTAAACTGTATAGGCTACAGTTGCCTGATTGTTGAACTGTACCGGTAGCGAGTGGAGGCAACTGTCGCTGGGCAGCCGGCGCGAATTGTCTAAAGCTTCGCCCAGGAAGGTGGTATCCCTCGCGCCGCCTGAAACTGGGGCGATGCATCGGTCGCCTTGCTGCGTTCATCGAGACGGGATGGTTTATGGAAAATCAGGCTTACCCGGTGCTCTACGAGTCCGTCGCACACGACATTTCGTCGCTCATCGATTCAGGAACGCTGGGCCCGGGCGACCGGGTCCCTTCGGTGCGGCACCTGAGCCGGCAGCGGCGCGTGAGCATCTCGACGGTGCTGCAAGCGTACGCGGTGCTGGAAAATCGCGGATTGATAGAAGCGCGGCCGCAATCGGGTTACTACGTCCGCACTCCGCAGCGACCTATCGACGAGCCGGGCACCACCCGTCCGCCTCGCGTACCTCGACTGGTTGGCGTGCGGGAACTGGTGAGCCGCGTGATCGAGGCTTCCCGCGACCCGGCCCTGGTGCCGCTGGGCGCCGCGATTCCGGGACAGGAGCTCGTGCCCACGGCCAAGCTGCAGCGCATCATCTCCGCCATTGCGCGCCGTCAACCGCAATCGATGGCGACCTACGGCATGCCGCCCGGACGCGAAGAGCTGCGCCGCCAGATCGCGCTGCGCGCGCGCGACTGGGGGGCGAGCGTAACTGCGGACGAGCTCATCATTACCAACGGCTGCATGGAAGCGCTCAACCTGTGCCTGCGCGCCGTAGCGCGGGCAGGAGACATCATCGCGCTCGAGTCGCCGACGTATTTCGGCGTGCTGCAGATCATCGAAAGCCTCGGCATGAAGGCGCTCGAGATCCCGACCCATCCGCGCGAGGGCGTCTCGCTGGATGCGCTCGCGCTTGCGATCGAGCGTGAAAGCGTAAAGGCCTGTCTGCTCATGCCCAACATCAGCAACCCGCTCGGGAGCACCATGCCGGATGCGGCGAAGAGGCGCCTGGTGCAGATGCTGGCCGAGCGCGATATCCCGCTGATCGAGGACGGTGTCTATAATGCGCTGCATTTCAGCGCGACGCCTCCTTATGCGGCCAAGGCCTACGACCGCAAGGGCATGGTCATGCTGTGCTCCTCGTTCACGAAGTGCCTCGCGCCCGGACTCCGTGTGGGGTGGGTGGCACCCGGCCGCTACTACGAGCAGGTGCGGATGCTGAAGTTCATGAGCAGCGGCGGCCTGCCCGAGCTGCTGCAGCTGGCAGTCGCGGAATTCCTCGAGAACGGCGGCTACGAGCGCCACCTGCGCTCGGTGCAGCGCACCTATTCGCGCCTGGCTGCGCTCACCCAGGGTGCAGTCGCGACCCACTTTCCCGCCGGCACGCGGGTAACCCGCCCCAGCGGGGGTTTCGTGCTGTGGGTGGAGCTCCCGAAGAGTTGCGATGCGGTCGAGCTCTTCGACCAGGCGCTGCAGGAGCGCGTTGGCATCGCGCCCGGACCGATGTTTTCAGTCACCGATCGCTACCGCAACTGCCTGCGCCTGAGCTGCGCGACCCCGTGGACGCCGCGTATCGAGCATGCGCTTGCCCGTCTGGGCGAGCTCGCGCAGCGCATGGCGGAGCGCGGCACGCGTCAGCGGTAAAGCAGCGGCGCGCTCGCCGATCGCGGCACCTCCCGGCCGTGGCATAACCTGAGCGGCATCCGCGAGCTTGCGGCGCGGAAGCGCCTGCTACAATGGGTTCGAACCGGTAGTCCGCTCACCACTCACTACTCGCGAATCACCTGATCGAGGAGGCGACCATAGAACGCAAGACATTGGGTTTGGCCGTGGTCGGCTCCGGCCGCATCGGCACGTTGCGCGCGCGGCTTGCCGCCGGGCACCCGGCGGTCAATTTTCTGGCAGTGTCGGACCTCGATGCCGGGAAAGCGCGCAGTCTCGCCGAGAAAACCGGCGCGCAGTTCCATTCGAGCGACAATGCCGAGATCATCGGCCGGCCCGAAGTGAACGCCGTCGTCGTCTCGACCAGCGAAGGCGAACACCTTGCCCCGATGTTGAAGGCGATCGAGCTCGGCAAGCCCGTGCTGGTCGAGAAGCCGATCGCGCTCACGCTCGCCGATGCCGACCGCGTGATCCACGCGGTCGAGAAAGCAGATGCCAACGTGCGCGTAGGCTACAGCCGGCGCTACAAGGAGCGCTATCTCATCGCCCGGGAGCAGATCGTCCAGGGGCGCGTGGGCAAGATCGTAGGCGGCGCCGCGCGCGTCTACAACTCACGCTCGCAGGGGATGGCCGTGCTCAAGCGCGACCGTCACGCCACGCCGGTGGTGGACGCGCTCACCTATTACGTCGATCTCATGGGCTGGCTGCTCGGCGGCATACCGGTTGCGGAAGTCTATGCGCGCGGGCAGAAAGGGGTGCTGAGCGACGCGGGTTTCGCAGCTAACGACGTGGATTGGGCGGTGTTTACCTACGCGGACGGGACCGTCGTGAATCTGGGCATCAGCTATGCGCTGCCGGAAAAGTATCCGGCCCGGGGCCATGCGGCGCGCGTCGAGATCCTCGGCACGGAAGGCGTCATCATCCTCGACGACGACCATACGGACCAGTTGATGTACACGGAGAAGGGTATTCCGCACGTGTATCTGCCCGACCAGGAGGTGAACATGGTGTTCCTCCAGAGCGGCACGCCGGGCGACTGGGCCTTGGGTGAGTTCTGGGGACCGATCGCGAACGAAACCCGGGCATGGCTCGATCATCTGGCGATGGGCAAGCCGTGCGTGCTGGCGACCGCGCGCGAGGCACGCGCAGCGCTCGAAGGAACGCTCGCGATCGAGCATTCATTGGCGAGCGGCAGGCCGGTGAGGCTGCCGCTGGCCGGGTAAGTGTTCTAGAACCTATTTCATAACTAGGCGCGTGATGCGTTGTGGCCAGGACGGACCGTATGCGAGGCGCACGGCGCAGGCCATATGTCGATATGGTTAAGCCGGGCAACGATGCAGACGACCGTCCTGGCCGCAACCCGAGTGGGACGGGGCGCTGTGGGCGCATCTCTTTGTCGGGAGCCCTCGCAATATCGACATATTGCTTCGGGCTCTCCTCCTCGACCTGCATCCCACATCGCCTCCGTCGCACACGT
>DATFWO010000043.1:0-3757 GCA_035259205.1 Burkholderiales bacterium
GGCTCCGCTGATTCCCACGCCGAGGCCGGCGGTGCGACGTCCCCTTTTATTGGCGCGCGCGGATTTGGCTCCGACTCGGGATGCCGAGCCTTCTTCGGTGCATAATGCAATGGCCCGTCTGTCGATGGCCCTTCATCGGCCCACTCATAATCCCCTCCGCGACTATGATGCTGGCCGTACGGCATCAGTCTTCCCTAGAGTAACTTGGCGTGAAAAACGCGCGGGTCGATGTTCGCGGACGCGAGCCCGAACAAGCCGCAGGTCCGAACCCGAAATGCGTTCGGAGTTGAAGTCCGCAGGGAAGAGGAATGCAGCAGAACACCGCCAGCACCGAAGCAGCTGTCGCCCGTGCACAGCCATTCTGGCTCGAAAGCCGGGCCCTTAAGGCCATGCTTGCTGATGTCGCCCGTCATGCGGCCGCCTCTCCGCAAGCCAGTATACCTCCTGGTTGAACTATTTCAAAACGCATTGCGCGTTATTTGGCGAGATTGTGATTTTTTCTCGGGATTAATAGGACCTTCCGCATCTGAATGGTGTTCGACCCGAAGGGGTAGGGCCTTGAATCGCCGCCATCAAAGTGAAAAAGAGCCCCGCTGGACGCGGGGCCGGAAAGTCCAAGGGAGGAAAACTCCGTCAGAGGAGTGACGAGCACAATAGCTCAAATGACGCTCTAAGTGGTTGCAAATTTACAACACATGGCCGGGAATTTGACACCGTAACAACAAAGTCTGGCACCCAACAACAGGATCATAATCCCAGGGTGTCTGAACTACGGCGCGGTCATCTTCAAACGTCACGCACTCGAATGAAACCCGCGATATCCTTCACGTGACGAGCAGGATTTCAACGAGGAGCTGAGCATGCGCGCGTCTATGAAACCTGGGCCAATCCGCCTCGCTGCCCTTGCCGCCACGGCGGCGGTGGCGGGCGCCTCGCTGCCTGCAAGCGCGGGCCGAGCCACCCTCAACATGGTGTTTGTGCTCGATGGCTTGCGGCCCGATGCCATTACGCCCGGGGAAACGCCCAACTTGTGGCGGCTGCGCCAGGAGGGCGTCACCTTCCCCAACAGCCATTCGGTGTTTCCGACCGTGACGCGAGTCAACGCCACTGCCATCGGCACCGGCACCTTGCCCGATCGCAATGGCGTGGTCGGTAATTCCCAGTATGTCCGCGCCGTCGACCCTAATCATGCCTTCGTCAACGATGACCACAGAAAGCTGCTGCGCCTCGACCAGGTGACCGGCGGCGGCATGGTGCTGGTCAAGACGCTGGGCGAAATCTTGCAGGAACGCGGCAAGCGTCTTGCGGCCGTCAGCTCCGGTTCGACCGGCTCTGCGCTCCTGACCAATGCGCGTGCGCCGCGCGGCATCGGTGTGCTCGTCAATGGTTACTGGGAGCCGGGCGTGCGCGTCGCTTTTCCAGATGCCGTCAACGATACCGTGCGGCAGCGCTTCGGCGCAGCTCCGCTTAAGCCGGAAACGGCTGAGCCCCAGGACGCTGCTGTTACCTGGGCTCAGACCGTGCTGCGCGACTACGTCCTGCCGGAGTTGAAGCCCGACGTGGTGATCAACTGGCTCACCGAGCCCGACCACATGCAGCATGTCAACGGCACCGGCTCGCCGCAAGCGCGGGCCAGCATCCGCAATGACGATGCCGAGATCGGGTTGCTGCTCAAGCAGCTGGAGGCACTCGGCATCGCCGGAACGACCAACATCATGGTGGTATCCGACCACGGCTTCGGCCACAGCGCCTTTGGCGTGAACGTTACCGCCGAGTTAATCAAGGCCGGCCTCAAGGCGGGCCCCGATTCCGACGATGTGGTGCTCGCGAGCAGCGGCCAGACGGAACTCATCCATGTTAAGGACCACGACCGCGACCGCATTCATCGGATTACGGAATTTCTAAAGGCCCAGGACTGGACCGGCGTGCTGTTCACCACCGCGCCTCTTGCCTACTCGCAAGCCGGGGAGCGCAAGGAGGGGGGCAGCGTGGCCCCGATCGAGGGTATCGAGCCGGGTACGTTTTCGACGCAGCTCGTCCACCTCGACCACCCCGAGCGCGGCCCTGATATCGTCCTGACTTTTCCATGGAGCTCTGCCAAGAACACCTTCGGCGTTCCTGGCACCGATTATACCGACACCCGCGGTGCCACCGGCCCGCTGAAGGGCACCGCCGGCAACCACGGCAGCATGAGCCCGTGGGCGGTGCATAACACCTTCCTGGCTTGGGGTGCCGATTTCAAGCGCGGTGTCACCGTGCATACCCCGGTGAGCAATGTGGACATCACCCCCACGCTGATTGTGCTGATGGGGCTTGATCACGATGCGAACCTACCCTCGTTCGATGGCCGCGCCATCACCGAGGCATTCGTGGACGGGCCCGACGAAGAGCAGGTGGCGACCAAGACCACCACCTATTTCACCGCGACTCCCGACGGCGCATTCCGGGCCGCGATCCAGGTGAGTGAGGTCGGCGGCGAGCGCTATCTCGACAAGAGTTGGCGTGTGCGGTGACGCAGGGGCGCGCCGCGTCGGGCGCAATAGCAACGTGGTATGGCGCCGCGGGTCGGCGGATTACGCTGGCGCTGATCCGCCCTACGCTCCGAACAGCGGCCTAAACCCTTCCTCCGTCGCCTCGATGTAGCCCGCGAACGGCGCGCCGACGTGGCCCGGCAGCACCAGAGCGCTGGTCGAGGCGGCAAGCCCGAGCACCATGCGGCGGCTCTGGCGCGCCTGCTCCGGATCGGAATTCTTCGGGAAGTTCCAGTGCGGGTAGTAGACCTGCAACAGATGATGGAACACGTCGCCGATGAAGAGCGCGCGGTCGCCCGCACTTTCCAGCCGGAATACGACGTGGCCAGCCGAGTGCCCGGGCGCCGGGATGATGTCGAGAAATTCGTCAAGCCGGTGCGGCCCGGTCACGAGGTCGGCGCGCCCGCCTTCGACGATCGGCAGCACGCATTCGCGGAAGGTGCCGAATTCCACCGGCTCGGCTTTGTCGGGATTGGCGTCGAGTGCGCGGTAGTACTCGAAGTCCGGCTTGGAGATGACATAGCGGGCGTTCGGAAATGTCGGCACCCAGGAGCCGTCGCGAAGCTGGGTGTTCCAGCCCACATGATCGTGATGCAGATGGGTGCACATCACGTAGTCGATATCTTGCGGCCGCGCGCCCGCAGCGGCGAGGCGATCGAGGTAGGGCTCATTGAGCATGTTCCAGAACGGTCGCGTCGGCCGTGACTTGTTGTTGCCGCAACAGCAGTCGATGAGAATCTTCTTGTCCGCGACCTGCAGCAGCCAGCTGTGCACGCTGAGCTTGATGAGGTCCTTGTCAGCGTCGTAGTGGCTTGGCGCCATCCAGTGCGCGTGGGCGGCGGCGATCGCTGCGTCATATTCGGGAAAAATCTCGCCCGGGCGGTAGACCGGCAAATAGGTTTCCTCGATGCGCGTGATGCTCACCTTGCCGACCGAGAATACCGACATTTTTTTCCTCCCGTTTGCGCCGGAGCGTCGTCGATTGGAGCGGCTCTCGATCGCATTGAAGCACTTGACGGCGTCGTCGCCGGGCTGGTCCCGGCGACCCGAAATTTACGGTATGGAGGAAGCATAATCGAGGTGGCCGGGACAAGCCCGGCCACGACCCAGCTGCGGGCGTAGGGCGCAATAGCCAGAGGCGTATTGCGCCGCGGGGCGGCAGATCACGCTGCGCTTATCCGCCCTTAGAGGTGCAGTCCTACGAGGATCTGGCGCAAGCATCGGAC
>DATFWO010000044.1:0-5516 GCA_035259205.1 Burkholderiales bacterium
GTCAGGTTGCCGGCCATGAAGTTCACCGACTCGGTCAAGTCCTTCCACGTGCCGGCTACGCCCTGCACGTCGGCCTGACCCCCGAGCTTGCCTTCCGTGCCCACCTCGCGCGCGACCCGCGTCACTTCCGCGGCGAACGAGCGGAGCTGGTCCACCATGGTATTCACGGTGTTCTTCAGCTCCAGAATTTCACCCTTCACGTCCACCGTGATCTTCTTCGAGAGGTCGCCCGCCGCCACTGCCGTGGTCACTTCCGCGATATTGCGGACTTGAGAAGTCAGGTTGCCGGCCATGAAGTTCACCGACTCGGTCAAGTCCTTCCACGTGCCGGCTACGCCCTGCACGTCGGCCTGGCCGCCCAGGTTTCCTTCGGTCCCGACCTCGCGTGCCACGCGCGTCACCTCCGAAGCAAACGAGCGCAGCTGGTCCACCATCGTGTTGATGGTCGCCTTCAGCTCCAGAATCTCGCCTTTGACGTCCACCGTGATCTTCTTGGACAGGTCGCCCGCTGCGACCGCCTTCGTCACGTCGGCGATGTTGCGGACCTGAGACGTCAGGTTGCCGGCCATGGAATTGACCGAGTCGGTCAGGTCCTTCCACGTGCCCGAGACACCTTCCACCCGCGCCTGACCGCCCAGTATTCCCTCGGTGCCCACCTCGCGCGCCACGCGCGTCACCTCCGCGGCGAAAGACCGAAGCTGGTCCACCATCGTGTTCATGGTGCTCTTCAGCGTAAGAAACTCGCCCTTGACGTCCACCTCGATCTTCTTGGAAAGGTCGCCTTTGGCCACGGCCGTCGTGACTTCGGCGATGTTGCGCACCTGGGAGGTGAGGTTGCCGGCCATCGAGTTGACGTTGTCGGTGAGATCCTTCCACACTCCCGCGACACCCTTCACTTTCGCCTGCCCGCCGAGCTTTCCTTCGGTGCCCACCTCGCGCGCCACGCGCGTCACCTCGGCGGAAAAGTTTCCGAGCTGCTCCACCATCTTGTTGATGGTCTTGGCGGTGCGCAGAAACTCGCCCTCGAGGGGGCGCCCGTCGACATCGAGCGCCATGGTCTTGGAGAGGTCTCCCTGCGCCACCGCGCCGATCACGCGCGCGCCCTCGGTGGTCGGATACACGAGGTGATCGATGAGCGAGTTGATGTTGTCCACTTCCTGCGCCCAGAAGCCACGGGCGTTGGGCAGCGAAGCGCGTTTTCTGAGCTTGCCTTCCTTACCTACCACCTGGGAGAGCTGCGCCAATTCTTCGGCCATGCTCGCGTTCTGCTCGACGAGATCGTTGAATACCTCCGCGACCCGGCCGAACGCCGGCGAACCCTGGTAGCGCAGGCGCGCCGAGGCGTCACCGCGTCGCAGTGCAGTGAGCGCATTGAGGATCAGCGTCAGTTCTTCGGCATGGCCGACGGCGGAAGACTCGGCTTCTTTCAGTGGAAGATTCATCGACTCTCTCCTGGTGGCTACTCGCACGCTGATACACGGAAACGGTACACAACGATGCAAATGCACGCTGTAAAAGCTCGCGCCGGAGGGATCCCCTGCGAGAACGGCATTTGCAGGCCGTTTTCTTGGTTACCGACAGATTACAGCGAGAGGCCCGTAAAGAGGGCACTACAATGTGTGGGTCTTCCACTACAGACTCTGTTAACGACCCGACCCGCTTCGAGCGCCATGCGATTCGAGGGCCTATTGCCGCGCTTCCAACGAAGCCCTCTAGTCTTCGCGCAGGCCGGCGTCCCTGATCACCTTGCCCATCCTGGCGATTTCGGATTTCATGATGGCTGCGAGCTCCCCCGGCGCGCTGCCCACGGTCTCCACGCCGCTCGCCAGGAATTTCTCTTTCACCTCCGCTCTGCCCAGCACGCGCACGATCGCCTCGTTCAGGTGCTGCACGATCGCAGGGGGAGTCCTCGACGGCGCGTACACGCCGTAGATGGATATCGATTCGTAGCCGGGCAGACCGGATGCCGCCACCGTGGGCAAGCCCGGTGCGAGGGGCGACGGCTGCGCGCTGGTCACCGCCAACGCTCGCAACCTTCCCGACTTCAGGTGCGGCGCCACCGCGCCCGCGGTTGCGAACATCAACTGCACCTGGCCGCCTATCAACGCGTTGAGGGCCGGCCCGTTGCCTTTGAAGGGAACGCGCACGATATTGACCCCGGTCATGGACTTGAAGAGCTCCACCGCAAGATGAGTCGTCGCCCCCGTGCCGCCCGAGCCGTAGTTGAGCTCACCCGGCCGGGCCTTCGCGTATGCGATCAGCTCTTCCATGGATCTCACCGGCAGCGACGGATGCACGACCACCGTGTTCGGCGACTTCGCCGCCCACGTGATCGGCGCGAAGTCCCGCACCGGGTCGTAGGGCACGCTGCTGCGCAGCAGCGGAATGAGCCAGATATTGTTGGCGTAGAGCAGCAGGGTGTAGCCATCGGCCTGCGCCCTGGCCGCGATCTCCACCGCGATGATCCCGCCTGCGCCTCCCCGATTGTCCACCACCATCTGCTGCCCGAGGCTGCCTGCGAGCCCCTGCACGATGAGGCGTGCCGCGAAATCGTTGCCGCCCCCCGCTTCAGCCGTTATCAGCCGTATCGGCTTGTTCGGATAGCCCTGCCCTGACGCCGGGCTCACGGCAATCAGCACTGCATACAGCGCGAGGCCGATTATCCTGGCGGCGCGCGTTGCGGCGTATCCGAACTGCATGAAATCCTCGCTATGCGTGCTGGCGCTCGCCGCTGTTCATTGCATTATCGGCGATAATGATCGAGGGACGCGAAGGTCGCAGCCATCTTGTGGACCTCAACCTCAATTCAAAAAACCACGGCGACCTTCTGCAGCGCATGCCCGACTTTCCGATCCTTCCGGGGAGGATAAATGAAGCTCTGGTACCAAAGCCTCTCGCGCCAGACCGAGGCTACGCCCTATGGTGAAATGCTGACAAGGGTGATCGCATCGGCGTGCGATCCCGGAACCACGGTGCATCTGCAAGGCGTCTCCGAATCGGCCGGCATCGGAGTGCACTACCGGTTTCTCGAGCATCACGATACGCGGGAGGTCATCGTCAATGCGATGAAGGCCGAGCGGGAAGGCTATGACGCATTTCTGATCGGCAACATCAGCGACGCCGGTATACGCGAGGCGCGCGAGGTCGTGAACATCCCGGTGCTCGGCATGTGCGAAACGAGCCTGCATATCGCATGCATGATGGGCGCCAACTTCGCGCTTGTCGCCATCAGCCCCAAGTGGACCCCAAGACTGCTCGAGAACGTGCAGCGCTACGGCCTGGAGCGGCGGCTGGTCGCCGTCGAGCCCATGAGCACCTCGCCGCTCGATCTCAAGCGCTGCTTTGTCGAGCCCGAGCACAGGCGATACATCATCGAGCAGTTCAAGGACCGCGCCACGCGCCTGCTCGAAAAGGGCGGCGAAGTCATCGTCCCCGCCGGGGGCGACGTGATAGTGCTGCTTGCCGATGCGGGAATCTTCGAGGTCGGCGGGGCGCCGATACTCAATGGCATCGTCGAGCTCGTGAAGATGGGCGAGCTCGCCGCCAAGCTGAAGCAGAAGACCGGGCGCTTTACCGCCAAGCGCGGAGGCTACGCGCCACCGACCGGCGATTTTCTGGAGCGGATCCGGAAGTACTACGGCCCGCAGGTCTATCCCGGTGCGGAATGATGCGAGCCGCTGAGAGATCCACCCCATATTGGGAAGCGCCACGATGACTTCCCCTGCCAGCCTCTGCGCCGGAGCGGCACGAAAGCTGGCGTGTGCCGTGCTGGTTCTCGCTGCGGGTGCGACGACGCCCTGCGCCCAGGAATATCCGACCCGGGCGGTGCGCATGGTGGTGCCGTTTCCGCCCGGCGGCGGGGCGGACCTCAATGCGCGGCGCCTGGCCGAGCGGTTGAGCAAGCTGTGGGGCCAGACGGTCATCGTCGACAATATCGGCGGCGCAGCAGGCAGCGTTGCTGCGGCCAACGTCGCGAGGTCCAGGCCCGACGGCTACACCTTGTTCTTCGTAACTCATCCGATACTGGCGATCAATCCGGCGCTCTACGAGAAGCTCCCCTACGATCCCGACAACGACTTCGCCGCGATCGCGCACATAAGCGACACGCCGAACGTCCTGCTGGTAAGCCTGACGCTGCAGGTGACGACGGTCACCGATCTCGTAAAGGTCGCGAAAGCGCGGCCCGGGGCCCTCAATTTCGGTTCTGGAGGTGTCGGCACCTCCTTGCACCTTGCCGGCGAGCTGTTCAAAGTCGCAGCTGGAATCGACATGACGCACGTGCCGTACAAGGGCACCGCCCCGGCGCTCACCGCCCTCCTCGGCAACGAGATCCAGCTCCTGTTCGACACGTCGGCCACCGCGCTCCAGCGCATGCAAACCGGGCGCGTACGGGGCATCGCGGTCGCGAGCATGACCCGCCTCAATGTCGCGCCGGCGCTGCCCACTTTCGACGAAAGCGGGGTGCGGGACTTTGTTGTGACGCTCGCGTACGGGATGATGGCGCCGGCCGAGACACCGGCCGCGCTCATTGCGGCGATCAACCGCGATCTGAACGGTGTCCTCAACGATGCGGAGTTCAGGAAACAAACGTCGGACGATGGCGGCAATGTAATCGGCGGCTCCCCTGAGCGCTTCCGGCAGTTTCTCGCGGGCGAGCGCAGGAAGTGGGGGCCGCTCATTCAGAAGCTGGGTATCAAGGGAACCTGACGGCGCGGATATCATGAAACCGGTGCCGCCCCCGTTGCACGACCTGCGGGTGCTCGATCTGAGCCGGGTGCTCGCCGGCCCCTACTGCGCTCAACTCCTCGCCGACCAGGGCGCGGATGTGATCAAGGTCGAAGCGCCGGACGGCGACGAAAACCGGCAATGGGGCACGCTCGCGGCGAACGGCATCAGCTGCATCTTCAACAGCGTCAACCGCGGCAAGCGCAGCATCAGGCTCGACTTGAAGTCCGAAGCCGCGCAGGAAGTCCTGCGCGCGTTGATCAAGCGCGCCGACGTCGTCATCCACAGCTTTCTGCCGGATACGGGCGCGAAGCTCGGCATCGACTACGAGCGCGTGAAGGCGCTCCGGCCCGACGTGATCTTCTGCTCGATTTCGGGCTATGGCGAGAAAGGTCCGCTGCGAAACAAGGCGGGCTATGACCTGATGATGCAGGCGTTCTCGGGGATCATGTCCACCACGGGTCATGAAGGCGGTCCGCCGGTGCGCGTCGGTGCATCCTGCATAGATCTTTCGACAGGCTTCGTCGCGTACGGCGGGATCGTGACGGCGCTTCTGAACCGGTTTCGCGGCGCAGGCGGCGACTGGGTGCGCGTGTCGCTGCTGGAAACGGCCGTCTCGCTGCTCGGGTATCACGCGGTCGCGTGGCTGCAGGCGGGCCTGCTCCCGACCCGCGAAGGATCCGGCGTCCAGTATCTCGTTCCGTACCAGGCGTTCAGGTGCAAGGACGCTCATCTGCTGGCGGGCGCAACCAACGACGCAGCGTGGCGGCGGTTCTGCGACGCGCTCGCTC
>DATFWO010000045.1:0-3134 GCA_035259205.1 Burkholderiales bacterium
GATGCCGGAGCGCAGCAGGTGGACAATGTGCGCCTGGGCCGAGTAGATCGGGTCTTGCGCGCGCTTGTTGCCGCCGAAGAAATCGTCGTTGTCGGTAAAGAACATACCGGCAGCCGAAAGCTCCACGATCCAAGTGCCCCATGCCTTGGATGCTCCCAGCTCCGGCTTCACCGACCAGCGATTGGTGCCGAGATTGACGAGCTTGTCCGGGTCGTACTGGCCCCAGGGCGCCGTCACCTGGACGCTCGCTCCGATGATCAGATCCTGGTGGTATTCCGCGAATTTCTCCGGCGGCAGCGCGGGGGCCCCGTAGAAGTTGATGCTGAAGCGGAACCGGGGATCGCCGAATCCCGATACCTCGCGCTTCACGGGCGCGCCTGCAACCAGCGCCTGGCCGTCGAGCGCGGTATACGGCAGGATCACGTCGAACTTGGCCGACCGCCCCCAGACATCGAGCGAGCGCGCGTACGCAAGCACAGCGGATCGCGTCTGCAGGCGCGCATCCGTCACCTCCACGGAAGCATCGACCGCAACATCGCCCCTCGTGTAGAGAAAGCCGCCGATCAGGAAATTGAGGCCGATCGGCGCATTGCTGTAGCTCCTCGGTTCGAGGTCCTGCGCGAGCGCACCCGATGCGAGGGCGGCCAGCAGCAGGAATCCGGCCGCAGCGGCCTGGCGAATCCGCCTGGACTCCATGACGAACCCGGTTAGCGGAATCGCCTACCTGCGCGATGCCGCGACCGTCCGCAGTAGATCGCACTCGTGGCACGCGATCAGGGGCAGCGCCACGTCGTCACGCTCCCGCGATACGCGCGACCAGCCGCTCCGCAACCTGGCGATCTATGACTTCGAACGAACGGCTCGCTCGCTCGTAGGCATACATGTTGCCGGTCGCGATCTCGAACCACCACCCGCTGAGGTGCAGCGTCCCGTCCACCACCTGCTTGTGCACGATCGGATAGGACATGAGATGCTCGAGCTGTACCAGCACGTTCAATTGCGACAGCTGGTCGTGGGGCTTGCGCGTGCTGTCGAGCGCGCCTTCGTGCTCCAGCCTGAACGCCGCCGTGCGCGCATGGTAAAGCCACCTATCGAGGTTGGGCGCCGCCAGCGTCGGATGGCGCGCGAGAACCGCTTTCATCGCGCCGCACTCCGAATGCCCGCACACGACGATGTTGGCGACCTTCAGCGCCAGCACCGCGTACTCGATTGCGCTCGCTTCCGAGAGGTCGCCCGTGGAGACGCCCTCGGCCGTCGCCGGCGGTATCAGATTGCCCACGTTGCGCAGCGTGAAGAGCGCTCCCGGGTCGGTCGACGCGAGCAGGTCGGGCACCACTCGGCTGTCCGAGCACGTGATGAAAAGCGCGTCCGGCGATTGGCTCAGCGCCAGGTCGTTGAAGCGCTGGGCGTATTGCGGCAGCCGGTGTTCCCGGAAGTCGACGATGCCCATGATGAGCTTGCGCATGATCCCCCTACTTCTTCTTGCCTTCGGCCTTGGGCGCGGGCGTAACGGCGATCGCGAGCGCTTCCGCGTACACCGCCTCTACCTGGTCGCCTACCTTGACCACCTTGAAGTGATCCGGGTTCTGCACCTTCAGATCGACGACGTTGCCCCGTGGACCCTTGAGCGAGATGATGCTCTTCTTGGGGTCGACCGCGACGACGTCGGCCAGCACGGTGACTTCGTGGCCGGCCGCGGCGGCCGGTCTCGCCCCGGGCTCTGCGCGCATTACAACGGCGCCGGCCTGAGGATCCGTCTTGGCAGCCTTCGTTTTCTTGAGCTCGAGGGTGAGCGCCTCGACGTATTTTACCGTCACGTGATCGCCGACCCGGATCTGGTCGAAATTCCTCACTTCGTCCCCCGCGGTGACGTCGACCGTCCGTTTCGGTCCCTTGAGCGTGACGGTGCGCGTCGCCTTGTCGATGGATACCACCGTTGCCGTGACCTCGGCCGTCGTGACCATCGCGGCCTTCCCCGGCTCGCTCACGATGGCGGTGTCTCCCTTGACGGCGGGTTTCTGGGCGTGCGACGCGGCGGGAATGCCTGCCACGAGAAGCGCGAGCGACAGCACGAGAAGATTTTTCATTTGCTTGCTCCTTTCAATGAATGGTGGATAGCGGGATGTGTAGAATGACAACCAACATGGAATCGCAACGGCTGAGACGGATCTTCTTCTCCGAGCTGGTTAACGGGCTCCACGTCGTCTGGCCGATACTGTCCGTTCTGCTCCTCGCCATCGCGCTGCTGGGCGCCGCGGTGGCACTGCTCGAGAACTGGCCGCTGTTCAACGGGATCTACTTCGCTTTCGTTACCAGCCTTACCATCGGCTACGGCGACGTCGTCCCGCACCGCACGCTGTCCCGCGTGATCGCGATCGCCATCGGGATGCTCGGCATGCTGGTGATCGCGCTCGTCGCGGCGGTCGCCGTGCGCGCCATGGAAGGCATGAGCTCGCATCGGCGCGATGGCTGATCAGGTTACGGCGCCGCCGGCACGCTCGAGATCGAGCGTTACCAGCCTAACCGAGGGGCCCTCGGCGCTCGCGGCCACCCCGAAGCCCAGGCGCCGGGCGAGATTGAGCATGGGGCTGTTGGCCGCCAGCACATAGCCTTCCATGCGCGTCAACCCCCGCGCGCGCGCATCGCGGATCAGCTCTTTTAACATGCGGGAGCCAAGGCCCGCAGCGCGCCAGTCATCGCTGACGGTAACAGCGAATTCGCAGGTATGGTCGTCCGATCCCCGGACGTAGCGGGCGCCGCCAACCACGATCTCGTCCGCGCCATCGCCTGCGACCGCCACCAGCGCCAGTTCGCGATCTGCGGCCGGCTGCACCGCGCGTTTCAGCATCGCAGGCGGCAGTTTATTGAGCGGCGCCATGAACCGGCTATAGCGCGCCTCCCGGGAAAGATGTGCGAAAGCGGCCTGGATCGCCGCGGCGTCGTCCGTGCGGATCGAGCGGATCGTCACACCTCGGCCGTCGCGAACCGTCGTGCGGACAGGTGCGAATTCGCATACGGTCATGCTTGCGCTGAAACTATCCCTTCTTGTCGGTGCGCTTCCAGCTTTTGTCGGGATTGAACTTGGTGATCTTCTGCACCGCGGCGGCCGTGCCGGGACCGAGGTCCTTCTCGTA
>DATFWO010000046.1:0-5475 GCA_035259205.1 Burkholderiales bacterium
CGGTCCACCGCACCAGCCCAAAGCTCATCGGACGCTGCCACCGGCACGAGCGCCAGGCCCGGCGCCGGGATCTCGCCCTGGCCTCCGACCTCGCTCGCCACAACCGGCAGCCCCGCCGCGAGCGCTTCGAGCGTCGCGATCGACAGCCCTTCGTAGCGGCTGGTGTTGAGCACCACATCGAAGGCCGGCAGGCAGTCCGCAGCGCCCGGCACGAATCCAGGAAGTCGCACGCGTTTCGCCACACCCAGCCGCTGCGCCTGTGCCAGCACCGCGCACCAGGCGAGCAGTCCGTCGCGTCCGACCGGACCCCCGACGATGACGAGCCAGGCGTCGCGCCGTTCCAGCAGCGCCGCCAGCACGCGCAGCGCGCGCGTATAGGATTTCTGCGGCTTTACCGCGCCGATCATTCCGAGCACCGACGCATCGTGCGGCAAGGCCCAGCGCGTGCGCCAGTCGCGTCGCGCGTCCGGATGCGCGATGGGCGTGCGCGGGATGTGATGGACGACCGCACACGGTACGCGGGAAGCACCCGAGCGGAGCGACCGTGCCGCGTCGCGCGAAACCGCGATCGTCCAGGGCGCGTCCGCCACCGCATCGGCGGCCTCGGGCCAGCCTGCCGCGGCGTTGTGCAACACCGGCACGGGGCGGGCGCCGCCGCGGGCCAGCGCGCGCCGCTCCGCGGCCGTCAGCAGGTGACACAACGCGACGGGATTCCCGCCAGCGGCGATCTCCGCGCCGCAACGCTGGAGCTCGCGCTCCTGGTCTTTCCCGGGGAGCCGCATAACTTGTACTCCCGAGGGAACGGGCCATTCGGCCCGCGCCTCGCGCAATACGAACAGCCTGACGCGATAGCGCGCAGCGCAGCCGGCCGCCCAGTCGAGCACGATCCGCTCGGCGCCGCCGAGCGCCAGGCTGGCGACAACGGCGCTGATCTCGCACCGCCCGGCGTCGTGCAACGGCGGTTGCTCGGGCCAGATCTCGGGCGCCAGGAGCCGCGCCAGCGGCGCATCGGAAGGAAGTTGCGCAGTGGACGGGGTTACGGTATCCAACGCGGTCGCCCTCGATGCTCCCCTACTCGACCTGGATCTTCGCGGCCTTCACGACCTCGTGCCAGCGCGGTAACTCGCTTTTGATGAGCGCCGCGAACTCCTCGGGCGTGCTCGACATCGGCTCGATGCCGCCGGCGGCATAGCGCTCGCTCAATGCGGGGGACTTCATGAGCTTGATGAGCTCCGCGTGCGTCTTCATGACGATGCCGCGCGGCGTGCCTCCCGGAAACATCATGCCGTACCACACGTCGAAGTGGTAGCCGGGCACGCCCGCCTCGGCCACGGTCGGCAGGTTCGGCATCGCGGCGGAGCGCTTGGAGGTTGTGACCGCTAGCGCCTTCAGCCGGCCGGCCTTGGTGTGCGGGAGGACCGCCGAGGTCCCGGCCAGGCACAGCTGGATCTCGTTCGACATCATCGCCGCCATCGCGGGGCCGGTACCCTTGTAAGGCACGTGCAGCAGCTTGATGCCTCCCGTGAGCTCGAACAGCTCCGTGCCCAGGTGCGAGGCGGTGCCGCTGCCGCCGGAGCCGTAGCTGATGCTCCCCGGCTTGCTCTTCGCGAGAGCGACGAGCTCCTTGATCGAGGCGACCGGGAGCGTGGGGATAACAGCCACGACGAACGGCTGATTCGCGACAAGCGATACGGGCGCGAGATCCTTCTCGGGGTCGTAGCCGAGGTTGCGGCGCAATGCGGGCGCGAATGAGAGGTGTCCGACGCTGCCAAGCAGCATCGTGTAGCCGTCGGGCGCGCTCGCCTTGGCGACGGTCGCGACGCCGGGTATGCCGCCCGCGCCGCCGCGGTTGTCCACCACGACTGTCTGGCCCCAGCTCTCGTAGAGGCCTTGCGCGACCATGCGCGCGATGATGTCCGTGCCGCCGCCCGGCGCGCTCGGCACGACCAGGCGTATCGGCTTATCGGGGTATGCCGCGCCAGCGCACGTGGCGATGAGCGCCAGCGCAGCGAGCGGATACGCGCACCGCGAGCCGGCATCGCCCTGCCGCAGAGCGAATCGAGAAGCGCACGTACCGAAAATTGCAGTCCCCATGTTGCTCCATTTCAGCCTGGCTCGATCGGGAGAGTCAGGCGAGGACCGCCGCTGCACCGTCCGTTCATCGAGCCCTCCTCGATGGTAGCGGATCGATACCGGCGGTCCAAGCTGTTTTCACAATGTGACGCAATTGCGCCCCGCACATTCCTTCGGGATAGAATCGCCTGCGCCGGAAATCACACAGTGGAGAAACGAAATGGCGACCAGCAGGAAAAGAAGCAGGAGCGACTACGACGAGCGCTTCGAGCGCGGCATGCGCGTACTGAGGAAGATGGGCCGCGAAAACCTCATGCTCAATCAGAAGGCGCTCTACCCCGAAATGTACGAGATGTCGGTGGGCCATCTCTTCGGCGACGTGTGGGGACGCCCCGGACTGAGCCTGCGCGAGCGGCAGCTCGTCACCCTGGCGGCGAACATCGCGCTCGCGCGCCCGAGCGGCAACCATTCGCACTACCTCTCCTCGATGCACCTCGGCATCACCAGGCGCGAGATCTGCGAGGTGATGATACAGGTCGGGCACTACGCCGGCTGGCCGACACTCTCCAACGCCGTGCGCCAGTTCACGGAAATCCTCGAGGAGCAGAAGAAGATGAAGAGGCTGGGCAAGCGCTACAAATCCAGGCTGCTTTAATGAGCGTCGTAGAAATGATTGACGCCGCTCATCCCTCACCCCCAACCCCTCTCCCGGGAGGAGAGGGGAGCGTCCAGGTGCAAATGCCTGTCAGGCATTTGCACGAAGATCAGTAGTGGCGCTTCCTGCTCCGGATGAAGCGCCGAATGGCGACTATAGTTGTGTGCGTTCTCGACGCTGCTGTATGGGCGTTCGTCCCCGTCGCAGCCTTCACTTCGGGATCGGATGCTGCGTGACTTCACTCCACGACAATCTTGCGATCCATGGCAATCTGCTTCCACTGGGCGAACTCCTGCTTGAGGCGCGCAGCGAACGATGCGGGAGTCAGCGCGACCGCCATCATTCCATCGGGCTCGAGCAGTGCCCGCAGCTCGGGCGAGGCCGAGATCTCGTTCAGCTCCTGGTTCAGCCGCTCTATGAAGCGCGCCGGCGTCCCCGCGGGGGCAAAGACGCCGACCCACGTTTCGTTCCAGAAACCGGGCACCGTTGCGATCAGCGGCGGCAGATCGGGGAACGCCGGGTACGGCTGCTTCGACGTGACCGCGAGTGCCCGCACCTTCCCGCTCTTCAGGAAAGCCCCGAGGGTGCTGTAGCTCGAGACCATCACGTGGATCTGGCCGCCCGCGAGGTCGATGGCGGCATTCGCGGCGCCCTTGTAAGGGACGTGCCTCATCTGCACCTTTGCGGCCGCGCTGAGCAGCTCGGTCGCCATATGTCCGATCGATCCGACTCCAGCCGAGCCGTAGGTGAGCTCGCCGGGCTTTGCGCGCGCAGCGGCAAGCAGCTCGGCGGGCGACTTGAATGGCGTCGACGACGAGACGGCGAGTAGAGACGGGTTCTGCCCGACCACGGCGACGGGTGCGAAGGCGGCAATCGGGTCGTAGGACAGCCGAGGCTGGGTCGCAGCGGCCGTCAGGAACGTCGACGAGGTCAGCAGCAGGACCGAGCCGTCGCGCGGCGACTTGGCCACGGCATCCGCACCGATTGCGCCCGCGGCACCGGGCCGGTTTTCGACGATGACCGTAGAGTCCAGGCGCTTCCCGACCGGCCCCGCGATCGCGCGGGCAATCGCGTCGTTGCTCGCGCCGGCGGAAAACGGCACGACGATCCTCACGAGCTTCGGCGCGGCATCCTGAGCTGCAGCCGGCACCGACCCGAGGAGTGCGCCGGCGCAAAGAACGATGCTGAAGAATACGCTTCCGGCATTGACGGCCCTATTGTCGTGCGACAACATGCCGCAAATCCTATTCGCTGCGCGCCATCCACGCAATGACAGCTCTACGCGGCAAGAGCGCCTTGAGGGTTCTCATCTCGACCGGGCATCTCGGAACCGCACCCTCGAGCCCGGAGAGTTTTCGGCTGGGCATGGAAACCAATCCCGACTACATCGTCGCCGACGGTGGCAGCTCCGATCCGGGCCCGGTCTATCTGGGCGAGGACATCACCCTCGGGCACTTCGTGAGAGAAGAGCTGGAGCTGTTTCTCACGGAGTCGCGCAAGCGGGGCATACCGCTGGTGATCGGATCGGCCGGGGACACGGGCAGCAATCGCGGTGTCGACGAGTTCGTTGCGATCGTCAAGGCGCTCGCGCAGGAGCACAAGATTCCGAAATTCAGGATCGGCTATTTCTATTCCGAAGTTCCGAAGGACTACCTGAAGCGGAAGATCGGCGGCGGGAAAAAGCTGGCCGGCCTCGGCGGGTTCCCGGAACTGACGGAGGACGAGCTCGACAAGGCAACGCGCATCGTCGCAGTCGCCGGCGTCCACCCGTTCCTGAAGCTCCTCGATCTCGGCGTCGACGTCATCATCGGCGGCCGCTGCGGCGACATCAATTTCACCGCCGGTCCGTGCATACACCACGGCTTTCCCGAGGCCCTCGCCTATCACATGGGCAAGATGATCGAGTGCGCGTCGCTGGTCGCGGAGCCCTTCATGGGCAAGGAAACGATCGTCGGAGCGATCTCGCACGAGGACGTGAAGATCACCCCCTACCACCCCCAGCAGCGGTGCACGGTCGCCTCCGTCGCGGGTCACTCGATGTACGAGCGCGAGACGCCCTACTTCGAGCACTCGCTCGGCGGCACCCTGGACATGAGGGACTGCCGCTACGAGCAGCACGACGAGCGCACGGTGCGCGTTACCGGCGCGAGGTGGATACCCGCCGGGGAGCTGCGCGTCAAAATCGAAGGCGCGAAAAAGATCGGCGAGCGCTACATGGGATTCGTGGGCCTGCGCGATCCGCACATCGTGCGCCATGTGGACGCGGCGATCGAATGGTGCAGGAGCGCCGTCGCCAATCGCTTCGGCCAGGAGCGCTACGAGCTGTACTTCCACGTCTTCGGGAGGAACGGCGTGCTGAAGGAACTCGAGCCGGTGCGGCAAACCGGAGCCCACGAGCTGGGCATCGTCGTGGAAGGCGTCGCGGGGACAGACGCTCTGGCCGAAAAGATCACGGACTTCGCGGTCCGGATGTTCTTTCTCGCGCGCGTTCCCGGCGTGAAGGGCACGGCGGGAACGGCGGCGACGACCAAGAAGACGATGAAGTCCTCAGCCGGCTACATGTGGAACGTCAACCACACCGTTCCCATCGACGACCCGATGGAGCTCTTTCCGGTGCATGCGACCGAGGCTGGGGTGTGAAGGATGCAGGGGGAATGGGCCCCTTCCTGAGAATCCAAGGGGCCTTCCCATTCCCCCCGCACCCCCCGTCGCACAAATTAATCTTTATTGCGAGATGAGAACCGAGG
>DATFWO010000047.1:0-12701 GCA_035259205.1 Burkholderiales bacterium
TTCACTCTCTTCGCGGGGGGCAAAACCTCTACCTGCACGCAGATGGCACGGGCGTGGCGCAGGTGGTGGGCTGGAACGCAGAAGCCAAGGCTTTCTATGAGCAGCGCTATCGGGTAGCGCTCGCCCCGGCGGCCATGCAGCGGCTCCAGCGTCTGGTGCGGCCGGCTTCCTTCGACAGCTCGAACGGCGAGCGCCCCGGTGTGCCGGGCGAGAGCCGGATCCGTCTCTTCGTCGAGCTGACATCCGGAAAGTCGGCGAGCGTTTCCAGGTGGTGGCGCGACCGGGAACCCGGATTCGACGCGATCTACACGGCTCTGATCGAGGAAATTCGCGCCGCAAGCCGAGGCGTCCCGATCCACGAGGGAAAGCTCGACCCGCGCTGGCTGCCCCCGGGATTCAACCAGGTGCCGCAGTAGCGTTGGAGCCACCTCGTTCTTGCTAGAATCGTTCGCCATGAAGCACTATCACGCCGCGTCGGCTACGCCGAGCGGCGTATCATGACTCCCGCGTCTGCGCCGACGCGCGTTACAGCGTCCTCCGGTGCGCCGCGAGGACATCATGATCGGGGTCGCGGTAACCCCAGGGCGGTAATCGAAAGGTGCAAGGAACCTTTTTTACGGAAGCTATGACTCTACTCGGATAGGATTTTCGACGCGTTCTCGATGTTGCCCCCCGATTTTCATCCGGTCATCCAGCGCTGGTGGGAATCCCGCTTCTCCGAAGCCGATGAGCGCGGCCGTCGCGTCCTGCCCCCAACGGAGGCGCAGCTCGACGGCTGGCGCGCGATCCGCCGCGGCGAAAACACGCTGATCGCAGCGCCCACCGGATCCGGCAAAACGCTCGCGGCGTTCCTGACGGCGCTCGACCAGTTGCTGCGTGAGAGCCTGGAGCGCGGAGAAATCCCCGACGAAGTGAGGGTCATTTACGTCTCCCCGCTCAAGGCCCTGTCCGCGGACATCCACAAGAACCTGGCGGAGCCGCGCCGCGAGATTCGTCGTATAGCCGAGGAGACGGGCTGCCTGCCGGTGCGTATCACCGCCGCGGTCCGCAGCGGCGACACCCCTCAGGGAGAGCGTGCCGCGATGCTGCGCACGCCTCCGCACATCCTCGTTACCACCCCGGAGTCGTTTTACCTGCTGCTCACGGCGGAGAAATCCCGTGAAATGCTCAGGACGGCGCGGGTCGTCATTGTGGACGAAATCCACGCCGTGCTCGAATCCCGGCGCGGCGCGCACCTCGCGCTTTCGCTCGAGCGGCTCGACCACGTGTGCGGTAGACGCCTGCAGCGCATCGGGCTTTCCGCCACGCAGAAGCCCATCGAGGAGGTCGCCGAGTTTCTCGTCGGCTCGGAAATGCACGGCGGGTGCACGATTGTCGATCACGGCCACCGGCGTCGCATGGATCTTGCGATCGAGGTGCCGGGCTCCCCGCTCGAAGCGGTAATGGCGGCCGAGGTCTGGCAGGAAGTCTACAAGCGCCTGCTCGAGCTGATCGAGGAGCACCGCACGACGCTCATCATGGTCAATACGCGGCGTCTCGCCGAGCGCATGGCGTTCAAGCTGAGCGAACACCTGGGCGCGGAGCGCGTCGCGGCGCACCACGGCAGCCTCTCCAAGGACATGCGGCTCAATGCGGAGGAGCGGCTGCGCGGCGGGCAGCTCAAGGTGCTGGTCGCCACCGCCTCGCTGGAATTGGGGATAGATATCGGTCACGTGGATCTTGTCTGCCAGATTTCCTCGCCGCGCCGCATCGCCACGCTGCTCCAGCGCGTCGGCCGTTCCGGCCACACGGTGAAAGGCTTGCCCAAGGGCCGGCTGTTCCCGCTTACCCGCGACGATCTCGTCGTCTGCGCGGCCATGGTGCGGGCTGCAAGGGAAGGCGAGCTCGACCGGATTCGCATCCCGGACAAGCCGCTCGACGTGCTCGCGCAGCAGATCGTCGCCGAGACGGCCGCCGAAGAATGGAATGAGGATGCGCTGCTTGAATTCCTGTGCGGCGCGTACCCGTACCGGGGGCTCACGCGCGCCGAATTCGACGACGTCGTCACCATGCTCGCGACCGGCTACACCACCCGTCGCGGCCGCCGCGCCGCGCTGATCCACCACGACGCAGTCAATCGCAAGCTGCGTGCCCGGCGCGGCTCGCGCATGACGGCGATCATGTCGGGCGGTGCGATCCCGGAAGTGTTCGATTACCGCGTCCTGCTGGAGCCGGAAGGCGTTTTCATCGGGACGCTCAACGAGGATTTCGCGATCGAATCGCTGCCGGGCGACATCTTCCAGCTCGGCAATACCTCCTGGCGCATCCTGCGCATCGGCAACGGCGTGGTGCGCGTCGCCGATGCGCAAGGCCAGCCGCCATCGATGCCGTTCTGGCTGGGCGAGGCGCCCTCGCGCAGCAACGAAGTGAGCGCAGCGGTTTCCCGTTTGCGCGCGGCGGCCGACGCGAGGCTGCCGGGTCCGGGTGAGCCGCGCGCGGAAGGCGAGCTGGATGCCGCGACCGCCTGGCTGGCGCGGGACTACGACCTCTCGCGCTCCGCCGCCGAGCAGATCGTCGCTTACCTTGCCGAGGGCAAGCGCGCCCTCGGCGTCGTTCCCAGCGCCGAGACCCTGGTCCTGGAGCGCTTCTTCGACGAGAGCGGTGGCATGCAGCTGGTCGTGCATGCGCCGCTCGGCAGCCGGATCAATCGCGCGTGGGGCCTCGCCTTGAGGAAGAAGTTCTGCCAGAGCTTCAACTTCGAGCTGCAGGCAGCGGCGACCGACGAAGGGATCATACTTTCCCTGGGAGCCTCTCATTCGTTTCCGCTCCTGGACGTATTCCGCTATCTCCATCCGAATACGGTGCGCGAGACGCTTACTCAGGCGGCCCTGGACTCGCCGATCTTCGAAACGCGCTGGCGCTGGACCGCCACCCTGGCGCTCGCCGTGCCCCGCAGCCGCAATGGCGTGCGGGTGCCCGCGCAGCTGCAGCGGATGTACGCCGAGGATCTGCTGCAGGGCGTCTTTCCGGACGCGGCTGCGTGCCTCGACAACATTCAGGGAGCACGCGCGGTGCCCGATCATCCGCTCGTCCAGCAGGCGTTGCGCGACTCCCTCGAAGAGGCGATGGATCTGCCGCGGCTCGTGCCGCTCCTGGAACGCATTTACCGCGGCGAAGTGACCTGTCTTGCCAAGGATACGCCCGAGCCGTCGGTGTTCTGCCACGAGCTGCTCAATTCCGCGGTATACACCTTTCTCGACGACGCTCCGCTCGAGGAGCGCCGCACGCAGGCCGTATACACGCGCCGCTCGACCGAGGCGCGGAATGCGGACGATCTCGGCGCCCTCGATCCGGCGGCGATCGAGCGCGTGCGGGAGGAAGCATGGCCGATCGCAACGACTGCGGACGAGCTGCACGACGCGTTGCTGCTCGCGGGGTTCATACGCCGGGAAGAGGTATCGGCGCGGCCCGGACAGGAGAAGTGGCACGCCTGGTTCGCCGAGCTCGCCGGCGCAGGACGCGTGTGGGACGCCGACGGCTACTGGGTAGCCGTAGAGCGCTTCGATGAGCTCGATGCCGTAGTGGCGCAGTCAACCGCGCCGACTATCCCTGAACGGCTCCGCAACAAATGGAACGATGAGGCTGCGCAGGGAAAGCGCACGCCCGAGAGCGCCGCCCGCGAGCTCGTGCGCGGCCGGATGGAGGTGCTGGGCCCCGTGACCGCACAGCAGCTGAGCGCTTCGCTGCAATTGCGCGATACCGCGCTCGTCGACAGCGCGCTGCTGGCGCTCGAAACGGAAGGCCGGATACTGCGCGGGCGCTTCACGCCGCAGGCAGAGGACCTCGAATGGTGCGATCGGAGACTTCTTGCCCGCATCCATCGCTATACGCTGAGCCGCCTGCGCGCCGAGATTGAGCCGGTCACGGCCGCCGAATTCATGCGCTTCCTGTTGCACTGGCAGCGCGTTGCCGGCGACACGACCGTAAACGGCGCGGAAGGCCTGGCGGCGGTGGTCGAGCAGCTCGACGGCTACGAGCTGGCGGCATCGGCGTGGGAGCACGACGTGCTTCCCGCCCGGGTGCGCGACTATGGGGCTGAGTACATCGACATGCTCTGCCTGAGCGGTCGTGTGGTGTGGGGCCGGCTGACGGCCATGGAAAGCGCCGGCAAAGCACCGCTCAAGAGCTCGCCGATCGCGCTCATGTTGCGCGACCATGCCTCGCTGTGGAAAGGCATGGACTGGTCCGGGGGGGAAGCGCTGACATCGGAGGCACGCGCGGTCCGCGATGCGTTGCACGCGCGCGGCGCATTGTTCTTCCACGAATTGGTCGCCGCGACGGGACTGCTCCGCACGCACGTCGAACGCGCGCTGGGAGAGCTGGCGGGCGCCGGCCTCGTGACCGCGGACAGCTTCAGCGGCCTGCGGGCGCTGCTCACGCCGTCCGAGAAGCGCAGAAATCTCTCCGGCCGCGCGAGCTCGCGTCGCTCCGCCTACGGAGTGGACACGGCGGGACGTTGGGCGCTGCTGAGCCGGGACGAGGAGAGGATCGAGACGGGAGAGGGCGGCGTTCCTGCCGGAGCCAACGCCAACGATGAAAAGACAGCGGCAATCGCGCGCACCCTGCTCAAGCGCTACGGTGTCGTGTTCCGTTCGCTTCTCGCACGGGAATCGCTGCTGCCGACGTGGCGCGAGCTCGCCGCGGTTTACCGCAGGCTGGAAGCCCGCGGCGAGATCCGCGGCGGACGGTTCATGGCCGGATTCGGCGGCGAGCAGTTCGCCCTCGCCGATGCGGTGGGTCGGTTGAGAGCCGTGCGCAAGCTCGATAAGGGAGGCGAATTCGTCGCGCTGTCCGCGGCCGATCCGCTCAATCTGGTCGGGATCCTCACGCCCGACGCGCGGGTGCCCGCCATCGCACGCAATCGCGTGCTATATCGAGACGGTCTTGCCATTGCGGCCCTCGAAGGGGGCAAGATCCGCCGCCTGGCGGCGTCCGAGCTGGCTGACGACGCGCTGCGCACATTGCTCTCACGCCGTACGCCGACTCACGGTGCCAGGCTCCACCTGCGGGTGCCGACGGTGCGCGAGCTCGAGCTACTGCGCAGGAAACGGAGTGCGGGCGCGAGCGGGCCCGACCCCGAGGAAGCCGAGACCCGGATGCATTGACTGCGGCTACCGGGGAGGAAACACGATGCGAAGAATCCTCTTAGCTTCTCTGTGCATTGCGCTCTGCATGCCGGCGCCGGCGCGGGCGCAGGCTCCAGCAGCAGGCGGCGGCTTTCCGAGCAAGGCGTTGCGCATGTTCGTCGGCTACCCGCCGGGCGGCGGCGTGGATGTCGCCGCGAGGCTGGTATCCGCCGCGTTAAGCGATTATTGGGGCGTGCCGATAGTGGTAGAGAACCGACCCGGCGGCACCGGCTCCGTTGCGACTGAGACCGTCGTGAGGTCGCCCCGCGACGGCTACACGGCAATGCTGTGCCAGATCGCATCGCATGCAATTACGCCGGCGCGGAACAAGCTCGCCTACGACCACATCCGGGATTTCGCCTTCATCTCGATGGTCGGCACCCTGCCGAACGTCTTCGTGGTGCATCCCTCGCTGCCGGCGAAGAACCTGCGAGAATTCATCGCCCTCGCCAAGGCACGCCCGGGCAAGATCAACTTTGCCTCGTCCGGCGTGGGCGCGTCACCGCACCTGTCGATCGAGCTGTTCAGGATCGAGACGGGAATCAACATCGTGCACGTGCCGTACAAGGGGGCCGGGCAGGCCGTCCCGGAAGTGATGGGAGGGCAGATCGAATCGTACGTGGGCAACCTCGTCGGCGCGTCGCTGGCGGCGATCAAGTCCGGTCGCGTCAGGGCCCTCGGCGTTACCTCCGCGAAGCGCAACAAGCAGGTGCCCGACGTTCCGACCTTCGACGAAGCCGGAGTACCGGGCTTCGACGTGTCGTCGTGGTACGGCATCTGCACGCCGGGTCCGCTCCCCAAGGCCGTGCATGCGAAGTTCAACGGCGATCTCGTTCAGCTTCTGGAAAAGCCGGTGCTCAAGTCGAAGCTGGAGGAGCAGGGTATCGACGTCACGCCCTCGACGCCGGAGCAATTCGCTGAGCACGTGAGGAAGGAAACCGCACGCTGGACGAAGGTAGTGAGGACGTTGAGCCTGGGGCCGGAGCTCTAAGGGCAGGGATGAGGGAAGAGGGATGAAGTCCGCTAAACCCACCCCCCATCATTGATCACCCATCATGCGGTTTCGGCCTTGGTGTCCTCGAGTACGGACAGGATATTGCCGGCCGGATCCTTGAACCAAGCGATTTTCGGCCCGTCTCCCCCGCGAGCGATACCTTTCTTGTCCGTCTTGACGTCGCCGTCGTAGTGCTCGAACCGCACGCCGCGCTTGGCGAGATCATCCACGGCCCTGTCGATATTGCCCACCGGAAAATTGAGAACGGTGAACGTCGCCGCCTTGTGGTCGGGCTTGGGGTAGATCAATATCTTCGCCCCGCCGGGCACATGCAATTCCAACAGATCGTCCATTTCGGGGACTTCGGAAACGTCCAGCCCGAGGGTCTTGCCGTAGAACTCCTTCGCCTTGCGTACGTCGTTTACCGAGAAACTGCTGAATGCGGGCTTATTACTGAACATGTTTAGCTCCTATCCGATAGTGATGAGTGACGAGTGACGGTGACAAAATGACGCTGACTGCCAGCTTGATGCAGCATCCGCGTTACTTCGACCTTGGAGCGGCCTTCCACAGCCCCATCATGCGTCCCTCGGGATCGGTGAAGAGCGAAAGCCAGCCCATTCCGGGCACCTCCTGTTCTTCGACGTGGATCTTGCCGCCCGCCGCAACGATCTTCTTGCGATAGGCCGCGAGGTCGTCGACCAAGATGTACATCGTCATGTTGCCGGGCCACGGCCCTTCGCGATCGGGCTTGAAGATGCCGCCGTTGATGCCACCCTCGCCGCCGGTTTCCACCAAACGGTAGTTCATTTCGGGCATGTTCTTGATCTTCCAGTCGAAGATCTTCTCGTAGAAGGCGGACACTTTCACCGGATCCTTCGACATCATTTCCCAGTGCACGACGGGTTGGCCCATGGCTGTCTCCTTCAACGCAGGTTGTGGACGAACTGGCCGTCTCGAAAGGTTCGATACGGCCATCGATGCTGATAGTCGTTTGGAGTGCGGCGGATTTGACAGGTTCAGCCGCGCGTCACCGCCTCATCGGGCCGCTTGCCACAACTCGTTGAGAGTCCGGGCAAACCGCGTCCCCAGAGCTTCGTCTTCGTGCATGAAATAGACGTAGGCGCGATCCAGGGGCTGCGCCGCAATGCGCTCGACCCAGCCGCGCAGGTCGCGTTCGTCGTAATGGGTCCGCCGCAGCCGGATGTAACCGCAATCCGTGGTGGCGACGAACGGGGTGTCGCCTTCGTCGGTGTCGGTGACGCATAGCATCGCATCGCGCTCGCGCAGCGCCGTGTACACCTCGTCGGTCTGCCAGGTATCGTTCCGGAATTCCATGGCGACGCGCTGCCGCGGCGGCAGGGCGGCAAGAAAATCCCGCAGGCGCGGCAGGTCCTTCTTCAGATAGGGGGGCAACTGGAAGAGCAGCACGCCGAGCTTGTCTCCCAGCGCGGCTGCGCGCCGCAGGAATTCGGTGACCTCCGATTCGGCTTCGCGCAGGCGCTTGTCGTGCGTGATGCGGCGCGGCGCCTTGAGCGTGAAGGCGAAACCTTCAGGCACCTCCTCCTTCCAGCGCGCCAGCATCGTCTCGGCCGGCATGCGATAGAAGGTATTGTTGATCTCCACCGTCGTGAAGTGCTGCGCGTAGTAGCGCAGCATCTCGTCCGCCGGCAGCTTCTCCGGATAGAAATGGCCCAGCCACTCCTTATAGGAATAACCGCTAGTTCCCGCCAGCAGCTGCATCTTGTCGCTCCCGAGCAAGCTCATAGGGATGGCGTAGTATCCCCTCGTTCATTAACACCGCTGGTTCCTGGCACCAGCTGCATCGCCTTTCCTAGCGGCGGCACCGGCGTAACGAGGTTGTGCAAGTCCCGATAAAATCCCGGGATGCCTGCTTCCCGCTCCGCCAAGCGAGTGTCTGCACCTCGCCCGTTGCAAGCCAGACGCGCGAAGCAGCTCCCTGTCGCCGGGCCTGCACCGCTCAGCGAATACTCCGCCAAACGGACGTTCGACGCCACACCCGAGCCCGCGCCCGCGGTGGGCGAGCCGCGGCGCGGACCACTGCTCTTCGTCATCCAGCAGCATTCGGCGCGGCGGCTGCACTACGACTTCCGCCTCGAATGCGACGGCGTCCTGAAGTCGTGGGCGGTTCCCAAAGGGCCGTCCCTCGATGTTCGCGAAAAGCGCCTCGCGGTGCAAACCGAAGATCATCCGTACGAGTACGCATCCTTCGAGGGCGTCATTCCGCCCGGGCAGTACGGCGCGGGCGAGGTGATCGTGTGGGATTGCGGCGTCTACTCGCCGGACGAGGGGGGCACCTGGTTCCACGATCGCAGCGAGGCGGAGCAGCGCGTGCGGGATGCGCTGAAAAAAGGCAAGCTGAGCTTTCTCCTGCGCGGGACCAAGGTGAAAGGCTCGTTCGCCCTGGTGCGCACGAAGGACGCGAAGAGCTGGCTGCTGATCAAGCACAAGGACCGGTTTGTCACGAACGATGATGTCACCGCGCAGAGCCGTTCGGTGCTCTCAGGGGCGGCGGTCGAGGACATGAAGATCGTGCCCGCGCACCTGATTCCCGCGTCGCGGCTCGTGCCTGCGGGCGAGACCGGACCGATGCCTGAAAAGCTCGAACCGATGCATGCCGAGCTCGGGGACGCGCCATTCAACAAGCCCGACTGGATGTGGGAACCCAAGCTCGACGGCTATCGCGTGTTGGCCTTCATCGAGGGCGAGGACGTAAAGCTGCGCTCGCGGCGCGGGCTCGAACTCGCTCCCTCGTTCCCACGTCTCACGGAGGAGCTGGCCCGGCAGGCAGTGGACGGCATGATACTGGACGGCGAGATCGTCGCGTTCGATGCGACCGGCAGGCCGTCCTTCAACGCGCTGCAGAATCGGGTGCAGCTGAAAAGCGCGCAGGAGCTCGCTGCGGCGGACCAGAGCGTGCCCGTCATGTTCTACTGCTTCGACCTGCTGCATTTCGCCGGGGTTGATCTGCGCCAGTCGCCTTACAGCGACCGGCGGCGCTACCTCGCGCAATGTCTGCTGCCTTCGCCGCTGGTGCGGCTCGTGCATGCGTCGGAGGACGGCATCGCCCTGCACGGGGCCGCGATGGCGAGCGGCTTCGAAGGCGTCATCGGCAAGCGCAAGGACAGCCGTTACGAATCGGGCCGGCGCTCGGCGTCGTGGCTGAAGATCAAACCCACGCGGAGCGCCGACTTCGTCGTCGGCGGGTACACGAAGGGGAAGGGATCGCGCGAGCCCCTGGGCGCGCTGCTCGTCGGCTACTGGGAGAAGGAAAAGCTTCAGTACGCCTCCCATGTCGGCTCGGGCTTCGACGAGCGCAGCCTCGCGCAGGTGATGGCGAAACTGGAGCCGCTCAGGCGCAAGAGCTGTCCGTTCGCCGCAAACCCCGAGCTGCCCAATCCGACCACCTGGGTAGAGCCCGAGCTGGTCGCGGAGGTGAGGTTCCAGAGCTGGACCGAGGACGGTCATCTGCGCGCGCCCGTGTTCCTGCGGCTGCGCGACGACGTCGACGCGAAGGAGGTAAGACGAACGCACGCTGCAGCGACGGCGAGCCCACCGAAAGCGGCGTCAAGCGAGGATCGGGCGGCGAAAGGTGAAATCGGGGAAATCCTGGAGCAACTGGAGAGCGGCAGGAGCGATCTGGCGCTCGCCGTCGGGCCTCACCGCATCCGCCTGACGCATCTCGATCGAGTCTACTGGCCCGCGGACGCTGCATTGGGACAGCCGGCTCTGACCAAGCGCGACCTGCTGCGCTATTTCGCACAGGTCTCGCCTTACATCCTGCCGCATCTTGCGGACCGCCCGCTCACCATGATCCGCATGCCCGATGGAATCCGCGGTCAGCGTTTTTTCCAGAAGCACTGGGAGCAGGAGCGCCCCTCGTTCGTCGAGACGATCACCGTTTTCTCGGGACACAAGGACGAAAGCCACGAATATCTGCTTTGTAACAATCTGCCGACGCTGCTGTGGCTTGCGCAGTCCGGCACGCTTGAGTTCCACGTCTGGCACTCGCGCGCGCGGCCCGGCCCCGACGCCGTGAGCAAGGCCGTCGATTACGCCAGCTCGCTCGCCGCGCTCGAGGAATCGGTGCTCAACTATCCCGACTACGTGGTCTTCGACATCGACCCCTACATCTATTCCGGCCAGGAGGCGCCGGGCGCGGAGCCGGAGCTCAACACGATAGCCTTCGAAAAGGGCAAGGAGGTGGCGTTCCATCTCCGTGAGCTGCTGCTGAGCATGACCCTGGAGCCGATCGTGAAGACCTCGGGTAAGACCGGCCTGCACGTCTTCGTGCCGATCCGCCGCACGCTCGATTTCGATGCGGCGCGGCACGTGAGCGAGCTGGTGGGGCGGCACCTCATGCGCCTGCATCCCAGGGACATCACGCTGGAATGGAGCGTGCCCAAGAGGACCGGGAAGATCTTCATGGATTACAACATGAACGTCCGCGGCAAGACCCTGAACGTAGCCTACTCGCCGCGCGGCGAGCCCGGCGCGCCGGTTTCCATGCCGCTTACATGGGACGAGCTGGCGAAGGCGCATCCGCTCGACTTCAGGATCACGAATGCGCTTCAACGCCTGGCGGAGACCGGCGATCGCTGGAAAGGCGCGCTCGATCGCAAGCAAAGCCTGGAGCGTGCGCTGCAGCGCGCCAAGGCCTGATGCGCTTTCGTCGGGATATTGGCTGCGGCAAAATCGTCCAAGGGCGGAGCGACCCGCCCGGGCACTTTTCAGGAGGAACCTCATGGATTACAATAGAAAATTCCCGTAAGGCATTGAGAATAGGGAAATGATGGGCTGTAATATTGCTGCACCTCAGACTCTTGGCCGACGCCCTGCCAGTGGAGGCACAACATGGCTGCACGATCGATAGCAACGCTCACCATCTCGTTCGGGCTGGTGTCCATTCCGGTGAAGCTCTTTTCCGCCACGGAGGCGAGCCGGGCGATCTCGTTCAACCTGCTGCACAAGACCTGCGGCTCGCGGCTGAAGCAACAGTATCTGTGCGCAAAGGAGGAGATCCCGGTCGCGCGCGAGGACATGGTGAAGGGCTATGAGTTCGCCAAGGATCAGTACGTGATGTTCTCGCCGGAGGAGTTGAAGGCGATGGAGGAGGTAGGAACGCACACCGCCGACATCACCGAGTTCGTGCCGATCGAATCGATCGATCCGGTGTACTTCGACAAGGCGTACTACCTCGCGCCCGACAAGGGCGGCGCCAAGCCCTACGCGCTGCTGGCCAAGGCGCTCAGTGAATCCGACCGTTGCGCGCTCGGCCGGTGGGCTGCGCGCGGCAAGCAGTACATCGTGATGATCAGGCCGGCGGAAGATGGACGCGGGCTCATCATGCAGCAGCTCCTCTACGCTGCCGAGGTGAGATCGATCAAGGACATCGAGATTCCGCAAACCGAGGTCAAGGACGCGGAGCTCAAGCTTGCCCAGCAACTGATCGAGCAGCAGGCCTCCGACAAGTTCGACCCGGGCGCGTACACCGACGAAGTGCGCACCCGCATCGAGGCTGCGGTGCAGAAGAAGGTCGAAGGCCAGGAGATCACGCTGACCGAGGCGCCCACGGGCGGCGCACAGGTCATCGATCTCATGGAAGCGCTGCGCGCGAGCCTCGAGAAGAAGGCGCCGGCGAAGGCGCGCGAGGCGCCGGCTGAAGGGCGCAAGCCGCCCAGGCGGGCGCAGGCCGAGCCGGCGGCGGCGCGCAAGGGCGCGAAGAGATAGCGCCCGCAACCGAAACGGCGGGTCATGCAGCAGTATGGCGTGCGCGACGTCGAGAAGTTGCTTGGTCTGCCGCGCAGCACGATACGGGCGTTGATTGCGGCAGGATTCGTATCGCCTTCGCGCGGGCCGCGCAGGAACTGGCTGTTTTCCTTCCAGGACCTGATCGTCCTGCGCACCGCGCAAGCCCTCTCTGCCGCCAACGTGTCGCACCGGCGGATCACGCGCTCCGTGAAAGAACTGCGCCGTCATCTTCCGGACTCGATGCCGCTGTCCGGATTGAGCATCTGCGCAGTGGCGGATCGCGTGGTCGTCAGGGAAGGCGGCCGCCGCTGGCAGGCGGAATCGGGGCAGTACCTGCTTGCATTCGAGGGGGATCCGGCCGACGGATCCTTGTCCGTGGACGACAGGACGGAAACCCCGTTGCAACTGGAGCGCGCGGGACCTTCCAGAACGCACCGGACCCCCCGGTCGTCAGCCACGAGCGCGGCAGACTGGTTCGAGAAGGGAGTCACGCTCGAGAGCCGCGACGCAGCGGCGGCGGTGCAGGCTTATGAACAAGCGATCGCCGCGGACCCGTCGCTCGTCGAAGCTTATCTCAATCTGGGATGGCTGCTGCACGAGGCCGGGCGTTTTGCGAAGGCCGCGTCCGTATACCGCGACGCCATCAAGGCAAACGGCAGCGATCCCGTGCTGCTCTACAACCTGGGCGTTGTTCTGGAAGACATGAACCGCAAGAGCGAAGCGATGGAAGCCTACGAGGCGGCGCTGCGCGGCGATCCAGAGCTGGCCGA
>DATFWO010000048.1:0-11781 GCA_035259205.1 Burkholderiales bacterium
CCGGGCGCCGGCCGGAATTTTCCCGTGGCTGGCGGCGGAACCGTATATCGTGCTGCTGCACGCCACCAGCCAGCAACGAAAGCTGTGGTCCGACGCGAGCTGGGCTGAGCTCGGCCGCGTACAGGCGGCACGCGGGCGGCGCTGCGTCTTGCCGTGGCATAGCTCGGGGGAGCGCGCGCGCAGCGAGCGCCTGTCGCAGCAGATACCTGGCGCGATCGTCCCGCCCGAGCTTGCGCTCGGCGATGTGACGCGATTGATCGCTGGTGCTGCCGCGGTGGCGGGAGTGGATACCGGCATTACGCACCTCGCAGCCGCTCTCGGGGTTCCGACGGTGGGCATCTACCGCGCGACGGACCCCGCAGCGACGGGTTTGTACGCGGGTGCTCGTGCGCTGAACGTCGGCACTGTCGACAGTGCGCCCTCCGTTCACGCTGTGAGCGCCGGCCTTGAGCGCTTACTCGGCAACTAGCGCGCCTTATACAATGGGGAATCGAGAATAGAAAATCCGGGCCGGCGACGTCTCAAATCCCGCCGTCCCCACACGCGTTTGCCGCTTCCCATTTGCCGCCCATGCGCCTGCTCTATACCCTGATCCTCTACCTGCTCATGCCGTGGGTCCTGCTCCGGCTCGTATGGCGCAGCTGGCGTGAGCCCGCCTACCTGCGCTATGTCGGAGAGCGCCTTGGCCAGTACCGCAAGCTCGCCGGCACTCCCCTCATCTGGGTCCATGCCGTATCGGTCGGAGAAACACGTGCGGCGCAGCCTCTGATCGAGGCGCTGCTTCGGGACTATCCGCAGCACTATGTTCTGCTCACCCATATGACGCCTGCCGGCCGCGATCTCGGCAGGGAGATTTTTGCCGGAAGCGTCGAGCGCTGCTATCTCCCCTACGATCTTCCCGGAGCGGTCAGCGATTTTCTCGAGCATTTCACGCCGTGCACGGGCATCCTCATGGAAACCGAGATCTGGCCCAACCTGATCCGGGGCTGTCACAAGCGGGGCATACCGCTGTACCTCGTCAACGCGCGCTTGTCGAACAAGTCATGGGGCGGGTATCGACGTCTTGCGGGCCTTACGCGTGGCAGCCTCGCCCGAATCTCCGGCATCGCTGCGCGAGGCGACGAAGATGCGAGACGATTTACGAAGCTCGGCGCTCACAACGTCGTCGTGAGCGGAAATCTCAAGTTCGATGTCACGCCGCCTCCTGGTCAGCTCGATCTCGGGCGCGCGTGGCGCAGGCTCTATGGCGATGGCCGACCCGTGCTGCTCGCCGCCAGCACGCGCGAGGGCGAGGAAGAATTGCTGCTCGACCAGCTGGCCGGTATCGACGTGCCAGCGCTGCTCACGGTAATCGTCCCGCGACACGCCCGTCGCTTTGAAAGCGTGGCTGCGCTCGTCCAACAGCGCGGCCTGAAGCTGCAGCGGCGCAGCGAAGAGGCCACCGTGCGCCCTGATACGCGCGTCGTGCTCGGCGACAGCATGGGGGAGATGTTCGCGTACTACAGCGCCTGCGATGTCGCCTTCGTCGGGGGAAGCCTCCTGCCGTTCGGCGGTCACAATCTGATCGAGGGATGCGCGGTGGGCAAGCCCGTATTGATCGGCCATTCCGTGTACAACTTTGCGGAAACCGTCGATGAGGCGGTGCGGGTGGGCGCCGCGATAAAGGTTCGCGATGCGCAACAGCTCGCGCGCGAGGCGGCGCAGTTGCTGCTGGACGGGGCGGCAGCGCAACGCATGGGAGTGGCCGGACTTGCGTTTTGCGCCGCCCATCGCGGCGCAACCAAGAAGGTGATGCAGCTGATAGAGCCGATGAACCGCTAAACCGACGGAGATCCCTTGCAGCGCCGCTCAAAAATAACCTTCGCGTTTCTTCTGCTCCATCGAGCCGGCCTGATCGTGATCGATCAATCGACCCGCCCGCTCCGAGGTTTTGGAGCGCCGCAGTTCCCCCACGATGTCCGCGACTGTGTTCACACGTGACTCGATCGCTGCGGTGAGCGGGTAACAGCCCAGAGTTCGAAATCGAACCAGTTTTGTTATAGGCTTTTCGCCGGGCTCAAGCGGCAGCCTGTCGTCGTCCACCATAATCCACATCCCGTTACGCGACACTACGGGCCGCGGCAGCGCGAAGTACAGCGGCACGACCGGTATGCGTTCGCGGTGGATATATTCCCAGACGTCCAGCTCAGTCCAGTTGCTGAGCGGGAAAATGCGCATATGCTCCCCCTCATGAACGCGCCCGTTGTAGATCCGGAACAGTTCCGGCCGCTGTCCCCTCGGATCCCATGCACAGTTACGGTCGCGAAACGAAAACACCCGCTCCTTGGCGCGCGAGGCTTCTTCGTCCCTGCGCGCGCCGCCGATGACTGCGTCGTAGCGCCCCATATCGAGCGCCTGGCGCAGCGCCTGGGTTTTCATCACGTCCGTATGGATCTTGCTTCCATGAGTGAACGGCCCGATGCCGGCCTGCAATCCCTCCTGGTTGGTGTGAATCCTCAGTTCGAATCCCAGCCGGGGCACTTCCGCGTCGCGGAACGCGATCATCTCCCGGAACTTCCACGTCGTGTCCACGTGCAGCAGGGGAATTGGCGGCCTAGCGGGGTAAAACGCTTTGCGGGCGAGATGGGCAAGAACGGATGAATCCTTGCCGATGGAGTACAGGATGACGGGCCGCGCAAACTGTTCAGCGGTTTCGCGCAGGATATGGATGCTTTCGGCCTCGAGTTGATCGAGATGTGCGCGCACGCCTAGCCCTCCATGAGCAGCGCTATGATCCGGCGCACGCAACTCTCCAACGGCTCGGTCGCGGTATCGACGGTGATCTCAGGCGCTTCCGGCCGCTCATATGGGGAGGAGATCCCGGTGAAGTTCGGGAGCTTTCCTTCGCGGGCTAGACGGTAGAGTCCTTTCCGGTCGCGGCTTTCGCACACGGCCAGAGGCGTGCTCACGTGCACTTCGACAAATTCTCCGCGCTCCAGTAGGTCACGCACCATCCCGCGCTCTGCCCTGAACGGAGAAATCAGTGACACCAGCACGATCAATCCCGCGTCGGCCATCAGCTTGGCGACCTCGCCGACGCGACGCGTGTTCTCGATACGGTCTTCCGTGCGGAATCCAAGATCGTTCGACAGCCCGTGGCGGATGTTGTCGCCGTCGATGAGATAAGTGTGCAGGCCTTCGCGAAATAGGGCCTGCTCAACGGCATTGGCGAGCGTGGACTTCCCGGCTCCGCTCAGGCCCGTGAACCACACAACCCGCGGCCGTTGGCCCTTCGCGGCTGCACGCCCCGCCTTGTCCACCGAAACGCGCTCCCAGAAAACCTTGCGCGACTCGCTGGCCGTCACCATGCCGCCAGCCAGCGTGGCGTTGGAAAGACGGTCGATCATGATAAAACTCCCGGTCTTCGGGAGCGCCGAGTAGATGTCGCAGGCGATCGGCCGCTCGGTCATGATTTCGCAGCGGCCAATATCGTTCTTGTCAAGCCGGCTGGCGGGTTCGCTCGCCAGGGTGTCCAGATTCAGGCGGTGGATCAGCCGCTTCACGGTGGCCGGTACGGCGGCAGTGCTCGTGCGAAGCTCGTAGCGGCGCCCTGGCAACAGCGGCTGGTCTTCCATCCATATGATGTTTGCTTCCATGCGATCCGTCACGGTGGGGCTCGCATCTCCGGCGGCAACGATCACGTCGCCCCTCGTGACATCGACATTGCTATCGAGCGTCACGGTGACGGCCTGCCCGGCAACGGCGAGATCAAGTTCGCCGTCGAAAGTGACGATGGAGGCGATCTGACTCTGAATCTTGCCCGGCAGCACCATCACTGCACTTCCGGCGCGAAGGACACCGCTCGCAACGGTGCCGCTGTAGCCCCGAAAGTTGTCGGCGCGAGTTACACGCTGCACCGGCAGGCGCAGCGGAGCGTCCGCCCTCTGAGCTCCCGCGTCCACGGTTTCGAGGTAGTCCAACAGAGTCGGACCCGAATACCACGGCATGGCTGTACTGCGCTGAACGACATTTTCGCCGCGCAGCGCACTGACGGGAATCTGCACCGGCTCGCTCAGCCCCAAAGGTTCCGTGAAGGCAAGCAAATTCCGCCGCAGTGTTTTGAAGGTCGATTCCTCCCAGCCAACCAGATCCATTTTGTTGATTGCGACGAGTACCTTGTCGATGCCCATGATGTGCACGATTGCGGCGTGGCGCCGTGTTTGTTGAGTGATGCCCCGGTGCGCGTCCACGAGGATCAATGCGAGATCGCACTGCGAGGCACCGGTCGCCATGTTGCGGGTGTATTGCTCGTGGCCTGGGGTATCGGCGACGATGAATTTGCGCCGCTCGGTCTGAAAGTAGCGCCACGCCACGTCTATGGTGATTCCCTGCGAACGTTCGTCAAGCAGGCCGTCGAAGAGGAGCGAGAAGTCAGGAAATTCGCCCGTTAGGCCGCGTTCAGCGCTGAGGCGCTGCACGGCGGCCCACTGATCATCTGGTACGAGCCCGGCGTCAAACAGCATGCGGCCCAGCAGCGTGCTCTTGCCGTCGTCGACGCTGCCGCAGGTCAGAAAGCGCAGCGCCGTCATGGCACGGGGGATTTCGACAGACGGCTGCGCGCTGTCCTGACTGCTGGTGGTCATGACTGGATGCGGTTAGATCAGGCAGATCATATGGATTTCACTCACTGAAGCCGCGAGCATTTTGATACTCGGCGTCCTCCGCAACGACAAGATCCACTTTCTGGTCGGTCGGTGTAACGGGCAGGTGGGGCACGACTTGCAGTCGGAAAGCGCCGGCAACAAGCGTGGCGCGGCCCCCCAGCTGGTGGATCAATCGATCGTAATAGCCGCCGCCATAACCCAGCCGCTCGCCGCTCGCGGTAAACGCCACTCCCGGCACGAGCACGAAATCAATCGCCGCGAGCGGCATCTCGGCACACATCTCCGGGCGTGGCTCGCGTATGCCCCAGACGCCCGGCGCGAGTTGAGCTTCGAGATCGCGCACCGCGTACAGCCCGAGCGAGCGCGTCGTGCGCTCCACTCGCGGCAACACGAGCTCCTTGCCGCGCGCGAGCACGTCGGCTACGAACGCGCCGCTATCGAATTCGGTTCCAAATCCGATGTACGCCGCTACGCGCCGCGCGGCGCGATAGGAGGGGAGTGCGAGGAGGCGGCGAGTGATGCGAGCGCTGAAATCCTGGCGTGCGGCGGGAGCCAGCGCATCGCGCGCCGCCAGGATGCGTTTCCGCAGCTCGCTCTTCTCGGTGCTCGGTGTCAATGCGATTTACGGCCTCTCGAGCCAAGTGTTGATGCGCGCGATATCGTCCTCGGAGAGCTTGCCGACCGCCGCCTTGAGGCGCAGCACCGAGATCAGGTAGTTGTAGACCGCTTGCGCGAGATCGCGACGCGTCTGGAACAGCAGCTGCTGCGCATTGAGCACGTCGACCTGCGTCCGGACCCCCACTTCCTGGCCCAGCCGGCTCGAATCGAGCGAGCTCTGGCTGGAAACGAGCGCCTGCTGCAGCGCTTTCACCTGCGCGATCCCGCTGGTTACGCCCAGGAAGGACTGACGGGCGGCGAGCTCGGCGCTGCGGCGGGCATTGTCGAGATCCTGACGCGCCTTCTCCTCATTGGCGAGGGCTTCGCGCACCCGCGAGTTGACGAGACCACCTTGATAGAGCGGCACGGCGAGCTGCAGCCCGATCACCTTGGTCGTCGTGTCGCTTCCCGGGCCGCCGTTGATTCCGGAACCGGTCCCGGCCTCGGTGTAGCTCGCAATCACATCCAGGGTAGGCAGGTGCGCGGCGCGATTGCGTCCTACCTCCTGCACTGCGAAATCGAGCGCAGCCTGGGTCACCAGGACCTGCAGATTGGACGCGACGGCCTCGGTCACCCACGCCTCCATGTTGTCCGGCTCGGGGCCCGTGAGTGGAAATTTAGGTCCCACTGTCGCCAGGGGCGGCGCGGTGCGTCCGATGATCTGGGCGAGCGCCCGCTTCTTGACTTCCAGGTCGTTTTTCGCGGCGATTTCGCCGGCGACCGTGAGATCGTAGCGCGCCTGGGCGTCGTGGGTGTCGGTGATAGTGGCGGTGCCGACCTCGAAGTTCCGCTTCGCCTGCTCGAGTTGCTGGCCGATCGCGACGAGCTGCGCCGCGGCCAGTTCCACCGTATTCTGGGCCAGGAGCACGTCGAAATAGGCCTGCGCCACGCGCAGAATGAGGTCCTGTGCCGCCTGTGCGAATACGGCGTCGGACTGCACGACTTGCGACTTCGCCTGCTCGTAGACGAGCGTATTCTGGCGGCGGAAGATCGGCTGGCTCAGCGAAAGCGTTATCGCGTTGGAATTGAACGGGGCATTGCTGCCCGGAATCCTGGGGTCGCGAAAGCGCAAATCGCGCTCGTTGTATTGAGTGGAAGCGGAGAACGTGACCGACGGCAGCAACCCGGCGCGGCCCTGCGGCAGCTTCTCCTGGCCGGCGGTCCATACCGCGCGCGCGGCGGCGTATACCGCGTCCGACGACTGGGCGGCGCGGAAAATCTCCAGCAGATCGGCGGGACGAGCGGAAACGCTGCCGACGAGCAGGAGCGTGCAGATCGCATAGCGCATCATGCTGTTTCTCAGAACACGAAGTGCTCCGGTTGTGGCGCGTTTCTCAGGGCAGCGATGCAGGTTTCGAACAACCCGAGCGTGCTGTACGCTACGGGCGCAGCGCAAGTAATGAGGCGGGCTTCCATCACCGGGGGCTCGCCTACCACGGCGAGCAAGCGGCCACCGGGATTGAGGCTCTTCGGGAGCTCGTCCGGCATGACCGGGACCGAGCCAGTGAGGATGATCGCATCATATGGCTCGTACTTTGCCCAGCCGCGGGCGGCATCCCCCGCTTCCAGCGTGACGTTGAAAATGCCGCAATGGGCGAGCTTGGGCGCAGCCGCTCGCGTGAAATCCGGCTCGATGTCCACGCTGTAGACGTGCCCGCCGAGACTTGCGAGCAGCGCGGTCATGTAGCCGCAGCCGGTCCCAACCTCCAGTATCCGGTCGGACGGCTGCAAGGCGAGCTCCTGCAGCATGCGCGCCTCCATCTTCGGCTGCAGCGCGACTTCACCGTGTCCGATGGGGATTTCCATGTCTGCGAAAGCGAGCGAGCGGTACTGCGGCGGGACGAAATCCTCCCGCTTGACCTTGAACAACAGGTCGAGGACCCGCTGGTCGAGGACGTCCCAGGGCCGGATCTGCTGCTCGACCATATTGAAGCGCGCCCGCTCGACATCCAGCTGCTTTTCCATGGGCAAGCAAAACTCTGGAGGGCTTAGAACACTAAAAATGAGGGGATAGCCCCCTCATGATCCCCGCACCAGGCGCCGCGTCATTCGTTTCGATGCGGCCTCTTGGAAAGTTACGGGGTTGCAATTATCCCACAATTCGATTAGCGTAAAGAGGACACGTTAGGGGTCCTCGTTGCTGCGGCGTATCGCGGCAATGCGGTGAGAGAAACCCTTCGAACCTGATGCGGGTAATGCCGTCGTAGGGAAGCGTGGTTTAACTACCCCGCCGCTCCTTATGCAGCCGAAGCCTCGAAAAGGAGCAATGTATGAGCGCCAACCCGAAATTCCTGAACGCAACTGCGGCCGTTGACGAAGCCGCGGTAAAGCCGCTGCCCAGTTCGCGCAAGATACACGTGGAAGGCCTGCGCCCCGATCTGCGGGTGCCGATGCGCGAGATCACGCAGTCCGACACGCAAGCCTCCTTCGGCGCGGAAAAGAACCCTCCGATCTTCGTCTATGACACGTCGGGGCCCTACACCGATCCTGCGGCGAAGATCGACATCCGCTCGGGGCTTCCCGCGCTGCGCCAGAAGTGGATCGAGGAGCGCGATGATACCGAAACCCTCGACGGCCCCAGCTCGCGCTATGGGCGCGAGCGCCTCGCCGATCCCAAGCTCGCCCAATTGCGCTTCAATCTGAAGCGCGCGCCGCTGCGGGCCAGGCCGGGCATGAACGTGAGCCAGATGCACTACGCGCGCCGCGGCATTATCACGCCCGAAATGGAGTTCATCGCCATCCGCGAGAACCAGCGCCGCGATGGCCTCTCCGATCTCATCACGCGTCAGCACGATGGCGAGGCGTTCGGCGCTGCGATTCCGCGGCTGATCACGCCGGAGTTCGTGCGTGACGAGGTCGCGCGCGGGCGTGCCATTATTCCCGCCAACATCAACCACCCGGAAACGGAACCGATGATCATCGGCCGCAATTTCCTGGTGAAGATCAACGCCAACATCGGCAACTCCGCGGTGTCCTCCGGCATCCAGGAAGAGGTCGAGAAGATGACGTGGGCGATCCGCTGGGGCGGCGACACGGTGATGGATCTCTCTACCGGCAAGCACATACACGAGACGCGCGAGTGGATCATCCGCAACTCCCCGGTGCCGATCGGCACGGTGCCGATCTACCAGGCGCTGGAGAAGGTCGACGGCAAGGCGGAGGAGCTTACCTGGGAGATCTATCGCGATACCCTCATCGAGCAATGCGAGCAGGGCGTCGATTACTTCACGGTGCACGCCGGAGTGCGCCTGCCGTTCATCCCGATGACGGCGAAGCGGATGACGGGCATCGTCTCGCGCGGCGGATCGATCATGGCCAAGTGGTGCCTGTCGCACCACAAGGAGAGCTTTCTTTACACGCACTTCGAGGAGATCTGCGAGATCCTCAAGGCCTACGACGTCTCGTTCTCCCTCGGCGACGGGCTGCGCCCGGGCTCGATCTACGACGCCAACGACGAGGCGCAGATTGCCGAGTTGAAAACGCTCGGCGAGCTGACCGACATCGCATGGAAGCACGATGTGCAGGTCATGATCGAAGGCCCGGGCCATGTGCCGATGCAGCTCATCAAGGAGAACATGGACCTGCAGCTGAAGTACTGCCGCGAGGCGCCTTTCTACACCCTGGGACCGCTCACGACCGACATTGCTCCGGGGTACGATCACATCACGAGTGCGATCGGCGCGGCGATGATCGGCTGGTTCGGCACCGCGATGCTCTGCTACGTCACGCCCAAGGAGCATCTCGGGCTGCCCGATAAGGATGACGTGAAGGACGGCATCATCGCCTACAAGATCGCGGCGCATGCGGCGGACCTCGCCAAGGGTCATCCCGGCGCCCAGATCCGCGACAACGCCTTGTCGAAAGCGCGCTTCGAGTTCCGCTGGGAGGACCAATTCAACCTGGGACTCGATCCCGACAAAGCCAAGGCCTTTCACGACGAAACGCTGCCGCAGGAAGGAGCGAAGCTCGCGCACTTCTGCTCAATGTGCGGCCCGCATTTCTGCTCCATGAAAATCACGCAGGACGTGCGCGAGTACGCGGAGAAGCAGGGGGTCTCCGCGCAGCAGGCTCTCGAGCAGGGCATGCAGGAGAAGGCCGAGGAATTCACCAAGCAGGGTGGAGAGATCTACTTGAAGGCGTAGTTCGGCCGGCAAAGGAGATGGAGGCATGCGCTTGCGATACCTGATAGTGGCGGCCGGGTTGTTCCTGGGCGGCGCAGGAGTTGCCGCCGCAGGGGACCGGGATGCGTACAAGGAATTGGACGCCAGGCTGGAGCAGTTGCTGTCACCCCAGGTGTGGCTCCGGGGCAAGGTGACGGAAGCCGACGTGACTCTGCTCTTCGATTACATTAGGTCATCGATGTTCGCGGCGTCTCAGGGATTGCCGCCGCCGGCCGTGCCCGAGGAATTGAGGCAGCGTGCAGAGCGGCTGAAACAGGATCTCAAGGTGCAGGGGACCTTGACCGGGCTGCTGCTCCTCAACGCTCTCGAAGCGGCCGCCCGCCAGGCGGTCCGCGAATCACTCGTCGAGCCCGACCTTCCCCGCTGACCTCAAGCCGAGTCATCTGCGATAGAGGGGCGGCCGGGACGGCTTAACCTGCCGCACCTGCCGGCCGTCACTGTCACGCATCGCCCGGCGCGCTTCTTGACGAAGCGGTCGCGTAGAATAGCGCGCACATGGATCTCGCGCTCTATCTCAAGGCCGTCGTTCTTGGCATCGTAGAAGGTCTCACGGAGTTTCTTCCGATTTCGAGCACCGGGCACCTCATCCTCGCCTCGGAGCTGCTCGGGTTCGACGACGAGCGCGGCAAGGTCTTCGACATCGTCATCCAGACCGGCGCGATGCTCGCGGTGGTGTGGGAGTACCGCTCGCGCTTCTTCAAGGTGGATGTGGCGCTCTACCGCAACCTGATCGTCGCGTTCATCCCGGCCGCGGTCCTCGGACTGCTCTTCTCGAAGCTCATCAAGAGCTATCTCTTCCACGCCGTGCCGGTGGCGCTCGCGTTCATCGTCGGCGGGGTGATCATCCTGCTGGTCGAGAGGAACCCGCAGCGCGACGCACGCGTCGTGGCGGCGAAGGACATGACCTGGCTCGACGCGCTGAAGGTCGGCATCGCGCAATGCTTCGCCCTGATCCCCGGCACCTCGCGCTCGGGGGCGACTATCATCGGAGGAATGCTCTTCGGGCTGTCGCGCCAGGCGGCGACCGAGTTCTCTTTCTTCCTCGCGGTGCCGACGCTCGTCGCCGCCGGGCTCTACGACCTGTGGAAGAACCGCGGTCTGCTGTCCGCGGCCGATGTGCCCATATTCGGCATCGGCTCAATCGCGGCCTTCGTCTCAGCGTTCGTTGTCGTGCGCTGGCTGATCCGCTACGTAGCGACGCACGACTTCAAGCCGTTCGCGTGGTATCGAATTGCCTTCGGCGTGGTAGTCCTGATGACCGCGTACTTCGGCTGGGTCGAGTGGAAAGCCTGAACGCCCGCGCGGAGCGGACAGTCGCGAGCGAGAGCGAATCGTTTTCTGCCGGCTGAAAGCTCAGGACTGCGTCCAGGGCAGGCCCGCGTGGCGCCAGCCGCCGAGGGTGTTGCGGTGGCCTGCCTGGTCGCGGTCGCCCTCGAAGCCCTCGAGCACGTTGAAGCTGGTCTTGTAGCCGGCCTCCGTTGCGAGCAGGGCCGCATTGTGCGATCGGCCGCCGCTGCGGCAAATGAACATGACAGGCGAAGCTTTGTCCACGCGGCTCTGTAGCTGGTCGATAAATGCGGGATTGGGACGGCCCCCGGGATAGGTCAGCAGCTCGATTTCCACGGCGCCGGGAATGCGGCCGACGTAATCCAGCTCGGCGCGCGTGCGCACATCGACGAGTTGTGCTCCCGGTGCGCTCTTCCACATTTCGTGCGCTTCCTGCGGCGTGAGCGCGCCGCTGTAGGTCAGGTTCAACTCCTCGGCGCGTTTGCGCGCCGCCCGAAGAATGTCGTCGATCGCCATTTGATACCTCTGCCGTTGTCGGCCACTGGAGTTCGCAATTGTCCTCCGACTTGCCCTCGACTCGTATCCGATCTCCGTCGGCGGATGGACCGTCAATTCTCTCACCCGCTCATACGTCCAGTGTGCACCGTTATGGTGCCTCACATCCGACCATAGCACCATATTAGTGCACACGGGGTTGGGTGTCGCACCTAAATCCCTTGTGGCACAATGCATTTCGCAAAAAAAAGCTTGGCACAATTCCTGCTCGACAGGAAACCCCGATTTCGATCCTTTTGCTCCAACCATCAACTGGGAGATCTCATGGCCGCCGCCGATGTATTCAAAACGATCAAAGACAACGAGGTGAAGTTTGTCGATCTGCGCTTCACCGACACCCGTGGCAAAGAGCAGCATGTCTCGGTGCCGGTATCGGCGTTCGTGGATGCGAAGTTCACCGACGGCCACTACTTCGACGGCTCATCGATCGCCGGATGGAAGGGTATCGAAGCGTCCGA
>DATFWO010000049.1:0-28917 GCA_035259205.1 Burkholderiales bacterium
GCTGCTTTCCGCCGAGTGGTGCAAATCTGAATGCGACGAGCGGACTGGCAGGTGGGAGCAGCTTCGGTGGCGGCGGAGCCGGAGGGCCGGTGAGCGGTAACGGTGGCGCCGGAAAGTTCAGCAGCACCGGTCCGCGGAGCCTTTCCCTCGCCCTCAGTGGTGGCAGTGGCGGAGGCGGGGGTGGCGGCAGTGATGGTTTATTTACAAACGCCTATGGTGCGGGAGGCGGAGGAGGCGGTGGGGCGGTCGAATTCGGCGCAATCGGCGCCGTCACCCTGAGCGGAGTTGAGGCCAAAGGCGGTGCCGGTGGAAGCGCCGCGGGAAGCGGTGGCGCCGGCGGAGCGGGAAGCGGCGGAGGAATTTTCGTACATGGCAGTTCGATCTCTGCCACGGCCCTCGACGCGAGCAATGGCGGCAGCGTTCGCGTCGCGCCAGGCACCTATTCGATCGGGGGCGCGCTACCGACAGTCCTGGCGGGATTGGCAGAGCTCGCTCCCGACGTGACCAAAGTTCCCGCCGGGCAGACCCTTACACTTGCCCTTGGCGGCACGCCTATGCCCGGCGGTCTGACACTGCTGACGAAGGATGTTGAGGTCAACGGCGGCAAGCTCAACGGCAACGGGACGGTTGGAGGCAATTTAGTAAATGCCGGCAGTGTGGCGCCCGGTCAATCGCCCGGGCATATCGATGTCATGGGCAGTTTCATCCAAACCTCAGTCGGGTCTCTGCACATCGACCTCGGCGGCACCAGCCGCACGGCGCCCGTGGAATACGATTCAATCGATGCCCAGACTGTCGTGCTTGACGGCCAACTTGACGTCGACCTTGTCGCCCTGATTGCGGGCAATCCGGTGTTCGCGCCTTCACCGGGCGAGATCTTCGATATCATTCTCGGGAGCTCGTTCAGCGGTGACTTCTCTTCATTTTTGTTTCCGACGCTCTCGCCTGGCCTCGCGTTCGATCATGACATCGTCGGGGTCGGAGGCGGGATGTTCGCCTATCGCCTGAGCATCGTGGACGCGGATGCGACGGGTGTTCCACTACCAGCGACAATTCTTCTTCTTGGCCCAGCCCTTGCCGGCCTCGGCTGGAGCCGGCGCAAGAGGTAGGAATCTCGGAGACGATTTAAGGCCCGCTCCGCGCGGGCCTTTTCATTTTGATCACGCTGTACTACGAAACTCGCCACTCTCCTGTTCGAGATCCGAACCTTGCCAGATGAGTTCGGGTCCCCGATTTCCTGATAGCCGCCGGTCGTGGCAAGAAAGGATCACACTACCGTAAAGCTGCCAGTGCCGAACGCCAGCATGCGACCCGGAGTTGCAGCTCAACGATTCCGGTCGCGGCCGCTCTGAGCGCGCTCACTTCTTGCCCGACTCCACCGTTTCACGCGCCTTTTTGCGCGTTTCTTCCATCTCGACGATCAGGGCGTAGGCGACGTAGTACTTGTAGATGTTGCGCACGTAAGTCGTCGTCTCGATGCCGATCTTCTCCGCCGTAACCAGCTCGACGTTGTTGAGCCATTTGTTCGGATCGAGCCCGCGCTTCTCGGCCTCCTTGCGCATGCGTGCGATATTGCCGGGGCCCGCGTTGTAGCAGGCGAAGGCGAAGAGCGTGCGATTGGTGTCGTCGAACTGCCCGTCACCCAGGTATTTCGCCATGAGCTGGTCCATGTACTTGGTGCCGGCGTGCACATTGGGCTCGGCTTGATGAATGTCACCGACTTTCAGTTCTGCTCCTGTGGCAGGCATGACCTGCATGATGCCGACGGCCCCCACGTGACTTTTGGCGTTCTGGTTCAACTGCGACTCTTGGTAGCCCTGCGCGGCGAGCATGAGGGGATCGAAGCGGTACTTCCCGCCGTACGTTCTGAACAGCGCGAGCGTGTCCTCGAAACGCTTGCGCTCGGCTGAGCCCGTCGGATCCTTGAGCTCCTTGATGCGGGCGTAGTACTGCTTCATGCGGCTCTGGTACACACCCTGCTTTTCGATGAACTTCGTGTAGAACTCGTTCAACTCGGCCGCCATCTTGGGGCTGCCCTTGCGGATCGCCCAGCCGATCTTCCCGCCCTCACGCACGACGGCGCCCTCGTTCACCTTCATCTTCGGTAACACCTGCGCCCACACGCGCGCCTTCCAGTCGTCCACCACGATCGCTTCGAAGAGCCCCGCATTCAGCATCTCCATCATGTCTTCGTCCTCGAGCGCATCGGGCACGAAGACCAGTTTGACGGCGGGCTTGCCCGCCTTCTTCAGGCGGGCATTCAACGCGACCAGGCTGTCGTGGTAACTCGACGTCTTGCGGACGTGGACGGTCTTGTCCGACAAGTCCTCTGCGGTGGAGATCGCGGGAGACTTGGGCCCGGTCAATACCAGCTCGTTCACGGGCTTCACGCCCTCGGGCGCAACGAAGTCCACGAGCTTCAGGCGCTCTTCGGTCACCGTGAGATTGCCCACCGCGATGTCCGCCAGCCCTTCGGCGACGTTCTTCAGCAGCACGTCGCGCGTCGTGGGCCGGATAAGGACGGTGATCGGCCGCTTGGCGAGCTCTTTCGCGTATTTCTGATTGATGTAGCGCTCGAAATCGCGCACGAAGTCGGCGCTGATGCCGCGCTCGCGGCCCTTATCGTTGAAGTAGAGCGTGCGGCTGTAGGGCGCAACCACGCGGATGCCGCGGTGCTTGGTCATCAGGCCATCGAAATCCTCCTTGATGGCGCCTTCGAGCCGCTTGGTGATCCCGCGGGTCATGTCCTTGCCGGCGGGCTCCTGGCCGAGTGCACCGACTGCGACGAGGCAAAGCAAAGCAGCACCGCCGACGAGGGCCGGCCGCCGGCGGGTTGAAGCATGAGCTGTGCGGTGCGGTTGCATCTCGGAATTCGTCAACATGATTTCCCTCCCAAAGTTTTCTGCCGTTCACTTATCGGTTCTAATGACTACCAAATCTTGATGGACCGGCTGCTAGCACTCATCGAGGAAAAGACTGTTCGGTAAGGTGATAGTGCTCCACGGAACATTCTTCAATCAGTTCGGCATATCCCGGCGGAAGAAACGAGACGCGCCAATCGCGACCAAAGCGCGCCTTAATTGCGTCCACATCGCGCCACATCGAAGCAAAGACGAATTCACGATCAGCATTGTTGGCGGGACCTGCGCAGACAAAGCCGAGAAAGCCTGGTTCGTGGCGGACAACCTGAACGGACGACGTCGCCAGTTTTTCCGCCAAAGCACTTTCACAATTTGGTTTCGCACGGGCCTTGAATAGTCTAAGAATTGGTACGCCAGAGCGAAGTTCGTATCGATCCGAGCTGGACATATCAGTTCCTTAACTCAAAGGCGGCGACAAAGTTTTTTTGGCTAACCGTCCAAGTGCCGACGCCGAAGGTGAAGTAGTTGAAAGTAGGTGACTTACTAGTTGGAAGACAAGTTGACACCGATCGTCAACCGACCGGCACGGACGGAGGCGTCTGTCTCCCAAATGCTGAGTGAATACCCTACGCCGACGTGGCTGATGAGGCAATGCGCCTTATGATTTCGACTGTCCGCTTCTGGCCGAACCATGCCGGATGAGTCCGCGGCTCCGATTTCCGCATAGCCGCCCGTCGCGGCGGAAAAGATCAACCCGCACGGAAGCCGCCGGTGCCTAGCGGCAGAGTGCGACCGTCTCCGGTCGTACGATGGAATGGAAAACGGTCGTTCGTTGCCGACCAGCACGGCTTCACTGAGTGCTCCCATTGATTTTTCTGTCCCCCGGAATTAATGATGCGGCTGACGTAGCTGTGCCAGCCCCCCATCCAGCCCGTCTCGAATGTGACAGCGTCCGCTGAAGGCGTTTCGATCTGAGCCCAGCCGCACCAGTCCCGGCGATTTCAGGTTCAGTAGCCCAGGAGCTGCTGATCAGCCTGAAACCAGGACTGTTTCAGCGCTCCAATAGCCTCTTACTTCCCATCCACCGAATACGCCAGCAGCACATTGCCCGGTGCCGTGCCAATGTGCACATAGCCGGAATTGACGTACAGCATGCCGCTGACAATCACGGGGCCGGGTCCGTTCAGAGAGCCGCCATGCGCGGCGACGCCGTTAACGGTCTTGAAGTTCTGCTTGGTGTCGGTATTCCAGATGATGCGGCCCGTCTTGGCGTCATAGGCGCGCAGGATGCCGCCGATGTCGCCCGAGAACACGACGCCGGGAATGACAGTCACCGCGGCAGACTGTCCCGGGCTGCAGCCGGGTCGGTCGCTTGGGCATCCTGGATGCGGTGTATGCCAGAGCGTCTCGCCGGTAGCTGCATCGAGCGCAAACAGTCCGCCACCAACCTTGGGATCGAATATGAAGTTGCGACCGAGTGCCGCCTGTGCGCCCGGTGTGCCCGGAGGTGCAACGCCCAGCTGCGCATCGGACAGCGCCACGTACACGGTCTTGCCGTCGGTGGCGGGCCCCCATTGCACGCCGCCGACTTTTCCGCCCTCGCCGATCTGCTTTTTCCACAGGACTTTTCCATCGGCATCAGGATCGATGGCATGCACCACGGCGGATTTCTGTCCCGCGATCAGTGCGCGGTGACCGCGAGCCAGTTCCACCAGGATTGCCGACGAACCAAAGTCGAAGTCCGGTCCATTGGCGCTGGGGCAGTTGGTGCGATAGGGATCGGGCAGCTCGCAGCCCAGGTTGTAGCCGTCGTTGGCCGTGCCCTGATACGACCACAGCATTTTTCCGCTCTTCATGTCGAAGGCAATGATCGCGTCTGAAGTTGCCGCGACCGGATCGGTGGTGCTGTTGGCGGTGGTCACGTACACGCGCTGTTTCTTCACGTCCACGGTGGGCGATGACCAGATGCCCGCACCGGCTGGGCCCCACAGCTGCACGCCCTGGCTGTTCTTGCGAGTGGGTTTGAGTTCATCGGTAATGGTGCTGCTCTTCCATAGCACCTGGCCGGTGGCTGCGTCGAGTGCGGCGAGCGTGCCGCGCAGCCTGCAGCATTCGTATCGCGGATCGGCGGCGGCAGCATCTTCGATGCCCGTCATCGGCACGTATAACACGCCGCCGGACAATGTCGGCGCGCCGGTGATGGTTACAATGGGATGCCCGTCGAGTCGCGTCTTCCACACGCCCTTGCCGGTCACGGCATTGACTGCATGGACGCCGGTACGCTGGTCGCCGAAGTACAGCGTGTTGGTCTTTTCGTCAATACTGATGGCGGTGCGCACTGGGACTTCGGCGTTGTAGGTCCAGTGAGTGCAGCCGGTGGCGGCATCGAGCGCATACACATTGCCATTGGCGCTGCCGACGAAGAGGCGTCCATTCACGATCGTCGGCTGCGCCGCCGCATTCTGCGCGCTGGGATAGCCGAAGGCCCACTTGAGTTTCAGCCGCGATACCTGGTCGGGCGTCAGCCGTGCCTGCTCGTCCCACTGGAAGCGATGCTGGGTTACATCATTACCCCAGCCGGTCCAGTGAGGGGTGCGGAGCGTCGCGGAGTACGTTTGCTTCTCCGGCGCGCACTGCGAATTCACCGCAACCGCCGGCTGCGGCGCCGAGTCGCGGGTGAGGTAGGCAATAATGGCGTCTTTCTGTGCGGGCTGAAGCGCAGCTGCCTGCTGGACCATGCTACCAACATCGAGCGTGGTGCGAATGCTGTCGGGGGAGAGCTTTTCCAGCGCGCTGCGAGCAGCGGCACGCGGCACGCCGGCGTCGTGACAGATGGCGCAATGTTGTTTGTACAGCGCCTCGCCGTCCGGGTCGGATTGACCATTAACGGCAGCAGTGAACATGACCAGAGCGAACAACAAGGTTCGCATGACAACTCCCTATCGGCGCAGAAGTCCGCTGGTTCTTTCCATCGCTTTCCTCCTCATTGCCAATATGGACAGCGCACGCCGAGGCGTAGTTCGAGTAGCCACGCAGAATCTTCAAAGGTGTTACAGACGCTGCGCGGGCAGTAGCCAGCTCGGCGCAACCGATTCCATTCGGTGTGACTGAAGAAGTCCAAGCCAGGGAAAAACAGACCTGCGATACGAAGTGTGCCTAGCGACTTGACCACGAACGGCAGCTTTGCGGCGGTGAACGCAAAGACCACTCATGGCCGAACCCGGCCCGACGCGGCCGCCGGTCGGATTTCCAGATACCTGCCGTCCTAATCCGACTGCCCGCTTCCTGCCGGTGGCGAAGGCCGGCAACCGACCCTAACCGGTCCTCCACGATAGCGTGGTCTGCCAGATTTCGCCCGCAAACTCCCCAGTCGACACACAATTACTTACCCCTCGGACGGTGCATCTTGAGCGCGCCCGTGCGAAAGGCTTATGGCCGCTCGACCAGGTCAAAACCTAACTCGTCACGCGAAAAGAGCAGGCAGCGCTCGCAGCCCGCATTTGCTCGGCCTGACGGGATCGACAGAGGACGTAAAGCTTTATTTTCTTGCTTTCGCTTCCGCGAGCTCCTTTTCAAGCTGGTCGATGCGGCTCTGCAGCGCAGAGAGGCGCGAGTTGATGAGGCCCACATTGAAGAACGTCACGTTCTCGGCCGGCGCATCAAGCGTGTTACCGTAGCCGAGCCACGACGAGTCGTAGACCTTCACGTTGGCGAAGCCGAGGTGCTGAAGCACGCCGGCGGTTTCCGATGCCCGTACGCCGCTCTGGCAATAGACGATCGTCACCTTGTTGGGATCGAGCTTCGAATATAACCGTTTCAGATCGTCGACGGATTTGAGTGACATGCCGGCATTGCTGGAGACCTGTTTGCGCGCAAGCTTGCCGGCCGTGTCTGGATCGACCCAGTTCTGCTCGTAGGGAATGTTGATGGCGCCCGGAATGTGACCGCCGCGAATGGCGCGGATATCCTCGCCAGCGAACTCCTTCGGCGTGCGCGCGTCCACGATCTGTACATTCGGGTTATTCAGCTGCGCCACTATTTCCCTGGTGGTGACTGCTACCGTCGCATTGACTTCTAGTTTGAGCGCGATGGGCGCAACCCGCGAAGCCTCGCTGCTGATCGCCCGCCCCGCTGCGGTCCAGTCCTCTATTCCTTCGTGGTAGACGCGGACATTGCTGCCGCTGAAATACTGCACGGTGTAAAGACCGAAATAAGGGTTCCAGCTGCCCCGGCTGCCATAGATGATGATCTCGCGCTTCGGATCGAGGCCAGCGGCCCCGAGTATCTTTTCAATACGGTCGGTCGCGATGAAATCCTCGGTGTTCTCGTCGCGCAGAACCCTCGCTGCATCGCCGATGCTGATGGCGCCCGCAATGTGTCCTTTGGCGTAGGCGTCGGCGGGCCGCACATCCCAAACAAGGGCATTTCGTGCGATCGCGTCGGCAACATATTGGGCATCGACAATGGGGGACGCGGCCGCCGCGACTTGTGCCCAAAGGAGCGTAAGCGCAATGAATAGGAAGCCTCTCATGACCAATCCTCCTTGTTCTGGCTGCGCAGCCAAATTTTAGCGAGCAAGTCCTTTCTACCACTTGGTGGATACGAATTTCAAACGCCTGTTTTTTAGTGCGCACGGTGTCGATCATTCGGCGAATCCGCGAGGCGAGCTGTAATCGAATGCGTATTACCCAGATCTCTTTGAGCTTGAGCGGGACTTCTGGCCGACGAGCTTGCCCTTGTTCCACGGATCGCACAACCGCCCGGAATGGCGTCAGTCGATGTGAATCCGCATTAGTGCGAGCATTATCGGGATCGTCACAGCAGCACCTAACCCGCTGATCCATCCGGCGACCCGGTCGGCGGTCTGGTCGGCGACACCATGGCTCAACAGCACGGTGCGGAGCCCGCAGCCGGCGTGCGTGATCACCGACCACACACCCAGTGCGTAGTGTGGAAGCAGGCGCACGTTCCATGGATCTGCCAGCAGGCCCGCCTTTCCGCCGGCGGCAAACCAGAAGTCGCTGTCGATTCCTAAACGTAGGCGGGCGTAAATGAATACCGAATTCATATGGCCGAGGATGTAGATCCCGAGATAGGCCCCGGTCATCGTCTGCAGCGTTTCGAAAACCCCCGCCCGCCGGTTGAGCCGAGCACGCAACAACACCGCGCCGCTAATCACCATGAACAGCATGAGCGCTAGTAACAGGGGCTCGACCACACCACTGCGGTACCACTTGCGCAGCACCTGCATCACCGCGATGTGTGTATCCGCGCTCCAGAAACCGGTCAGATGATTGAACAGGTGCAACGAGACGAACCCGGCGATGACCATCGCCGCTCCGACGCCGTGGGCCGGACGTAGCCACGACGGCGCCCGCACGGTGGCATCGGCCGGTGTTCCGTTTGATATGCCGATGAAGACGGCAGCGATCACGGCGGCCCACACCAGGGGCCAGAGCACCTGATCACCCGTGGGAAAGCCGACCAGATATACCACTACGCCAAGAAAAGTGAACAGCGTCGGACATGCATAGACCAGATGAGCGACTGCGCGGGCGCGCGCCTCTCCTTTCGTCGGTCTTTCCGTAGCCCCAAGCCCCGACGCCACGCCCAGCGCCAACGCCGGGACCGCGAATGCGGCTAACAGCGACGCCGCCAGCGCGACTCCGCCGATCACTGCCGCGGGACCGCTGGCCGCAGAAAGCCAGTGAGCACTCCGGTACACGCAAGCGAGTAGCATCGGATAGATCAGCGCCCCGACCGCAGGCGCCACCGCCACCCAGCGGCGGGGCGCCCAGCTGGCCAGCAGAGCGTTGGTGCGCATCACGCCGTCACCTTCCGTACCCATCCGCGCTTATCTTGATCCACTAGCGAGACATTTCGGCACACTAGGCCAGCGCGAGCTGGCGGTAGCCCGCCGCTGCGACGGCGTCGCAATGGTCTCGATAGGCTGGATGGCCGCCGCTGTAGCGCATGATCCTGGGGGTCTGCTTGCCCTCGACATTGCGGTTGACGCCCGTCATCCAGGAGGCGATCTCGTTCGCGAGCAGCCCCTGACCGAGGGCCAGAACGTGATCGGTCCATTCGCTGACACCGGCGGCAGTGGCTTCGATCCGGGTCAGCCCGCGCTGCGTCGCGTGCTGAATGACTCCGGTCACCCACTCGACGCTGTATTCCGCGGTGCGCGTGTAGTTGCTGAGCCCGCCATGCGGCCCCATCGCCATCAGCATGTTCGGAAAGCCTTTGACGAACACGCCGACATAGGTCTGCGGCCCGTTCGCCCAGACATCTTTCAGGCGCACGTCATCCACGCCTCTGATATCGATCCGGTCAAAGGCGCCCGTGATGGCGTCGAACCCGGTCGCGTAGATGATGATGTCGAGCTCGTATTCCTGCCGGCTGGTTCGAATGCCGCCCGCCGTCACCCGCTCGATCGGCGTCTCGTTGATATCGACAAGCTCGACGTTGCGCTGATTGAAGACCTCGTAGTAGCCGGTCTCGAGCGGCGGCCGGCGGGTGCCGAAGCCATGGTTCTTTGGAATCAGCCTTTCGGCGACAACCGGGTCATGCACGCGGATACGAATCTTGTTCGCGATAAATTCGCTGGCGAGTGCGTTGGCGGCGCGGTCGGTCAGCGTGTCGCGAAAATTGCCTTGCCAGAGCCCGAAACCGGGCCCGGCGTAGCGCTTTTCCCATAACGCAGCGCGTTCCTCGGGCGTCGCTTCAAAAGTCGCGCGCGGGTCCGGGCCATGGATGTAGCAGCTGGGTGTCGTGCGGCAGAGCGCCAGGATTTCGGGATAGCGGGCGCGTATGTCGCGCATCTCCTCTTTGGAAATCCTGCCGTTGTGCTGCGGCACGCACCAATTCGCGTTGCGCTGGAAAACAGTCAGCTGACCTGCGGTCTTTGCGATCTCCTGGATGGCCTGCACGGCGGTTGCGCCAGTGCCGATGGTGCCGACGCGCTTGCCGGCAAAATCGATCCCTTCCTTGGGCCAGTGGTGTGTGTGACAGGACTGGCCTTTGAACGAGGCGATACCCGGTATGTTGCTCGGCATGGTCGGCGCCGAGAGGACGCCGATTGCGGTGATCAGAAACCGTGTCGTATGGCGGCCGCCATCCTCCAGTACGATCTCCCAGCTTCGTGTGTCCTCACGATAGCGAGCAGCGGTTACGCGTGTGTTGAATTGGATGTCCCGGCGCAGGTCGAACACGTCGGCGACATGGTTGAGATACCGCTCGGTCTCGGGCTGGGCAGCGAAATGCTCGCTCCAGTCCCACGTGTCGAGCAACGCCTGTGAGAACGAATATCCGTAGGTCCAGCTTTCGGAATCAAACCGGGCACCAGGGTAGCGATTCCAATACCAGGTGCCACCGACTCCGCTGGCGGCCTCGAATGTGCGCACCCGAAGTCCAAGCTCGCGCAACCTGTAGAGCTGATAGAGTCCCGTGACGCCCGCACCAATTACGACGGCGTCGAAATCCAAATGCCCTGAAACCCCGGCAATCCCGGTCGCCGTTGCTGCAGTATTCACCTCGATCCTCCCACACTGACCGGCGCGCCCCTACATTAGGGTGCCTGGCGCTCATTTTGACAGGCACTCTGGGTAACAGGGCGACCTGGGCCTATGAAAGAGACGTTTCCAGCGTCCCATATGCTACCAGCGATCTACCCGCTGGATCGGCATGATTCCAATTGGATCGCGCAATATGTATCGCCCGGTCAATGGCAGGTTTTGGCCGGTCTGAGCCTGAGGCGGTCGGACCTCAAATTGCCAGATAACTGCCGGTCGTGAACTGCCGCAGTGGACCGGAAGCAGCCAGTCCTCATTCGATCACCATGAGCGACACAAGCGCGTGCTTGGCCAATCAAGCGTAGACTCTGCCGCGTCTTCAGATTCCAGGGGAGAGTCAAGTGGAGGCTCGTCGTAAAGTCCTGAAAGCCGCGCTAGCCGCAGGCACGCTGCTCCATACCCGATTCAGCCTCGCCGATGCGGTGCAGCACGTATCGCCTGTTGGTTTCCCGGTGCCAGCGGATGCTTGCGACTGCCACACGCACATCCATGGAGATCCCGCAAGATTTCCCTTTTTCGCCGGCCGCGTGTACACGCCGGAGATGGCAACCCCAGAGCAGATGCTGGCCGTACACAAGGCGTTGGGCATAAAGCGCGTAGTGATTGTCACTCCCAGTGTTTACGGCACGGACAACGCGGCCACTCTCTGGGGTATGCGGGCGCGCGGGCGCGATGCGCGAGGCGTCGCCGTAATTGACGAAAACACGCCCGAATCGGAGCTTGACTCGATGCACAAGGCCGGCGTGCGAGGTATTCGCCTCAATCTGACGCAGGGCGGAACGAACGATCCAGACGTCGCGCGCAAGCGCTTCGCGGACTCACTCAAACGGGTTAAGCAGCGCAAGTGGCACATACAGTTCAACACGCGGCCACAGATGATCGCGGCGCTAAAGGATGCGCTTGCTGCGTCCCCCGTTCCACTGGTATTCGATCACTTCGGCGGTGCACGTCCGGAGCTCGGTGTGCAGCAGCCGGGCTTCTACGATTTGGCGGAACTCGTGCATTCCGGCAAAGCATACGTAAAGATTTCGGTAGGCAGCGGGCCGCGCGACACGTACACGGGATACGCGCCGCTTGCTAGAGCATTGATTGCAGCGAATCCTGCTCGAATTCTCTGGGGCACGAATTGGCCGCACCCGAATGCGGGATCGGGCCGGAATCCGACCGAAGTAACACCGCTGTTTCAGGTAGACAATGGCCTCGTACTGAATCAATTGCCAATATGGGCGCCGGATGTGGCCCAGCGCAATCAAATACTCGTTCAAAATCCCGCTCGACTCTACGAATTCTAAGAGACAGTCCCGAAAGTTAGATTGACTGGGGCCAATCGATCGTAGGGGCCGAGTTGTATTCGATGCGGAGCCTCGAATCGGGTTTTGCCGAGTTCCGACGCCGTCGAACGGCCGGTTCTGGCCGCCTGCCGCCCGATCTGGTCGAGTCTCAGATTTCCAGATAGCCGCCGATCATTGTGGAGAAGATCAACCTGCCCTAAAGCTGCCGGTGCCAGCTGGCAGAGTGCGACCCGAAGCGGTCATTTAGGAATAGACTGAACTGACGCTAGGATTCCACGGGTGTTCCACGGTGTGTCCTAGTGCTTACGCTTTGTCGTGGCACCGAAGGGGGATCGGATGAACAGGCGTGACGCGGTACTTGCACTCGTTGCGCTTGGGGCGACGCCCCTTGTCGCCGAAGCGCAGGCACCGGGCAAAGTCTGGCGCATCGGGTTTCTTGACGCCTTTCCGTCCGCCAACAACGCGCGCCTCGAGGCCTTCCGGCAGAAGCTTCGCGAGCTCGGCTACGTGGAAGGCAAAACAATCGTAATCGACTATGTGTCGGCGGAGGGGAAATACGAGCTGCTTCCCGCGCGTGCTGCCGACCTGGTGCGCCGCAATTCGGACGTTATCGTGACCACTGGCGGGGGTCCGGCGGCGGGGGCCGCCAGGGACGCGACGCGGACGATTCCGATCGTATTCGTGGCCGTTGGCGATCCGGTGGCGCAAGGGTTGGTGGCGAGCCTCGCACGACCCGGGGGCAATCTAACGGGCTTCTCCACTCAGAGCCATGAAGTGGTCGGGAAATTGCTTGCGCTCCTCAAGGAAATCGTTCCGTCCGCCAAGCGCATAGCCTTCTTATCAAATCCGGCAAATCCCGTGACGCCCTTTCAGCTCAAGGAAATGCAGACGGCGGCGCGTGCGCTTCGCCTGGAGGCGAAGGTGGTCGAGGCGCGCTCGCCGGATGAATTCGACCGGGCATTCACCGAGATTGCGCGGGATCGGCCTGCCGGCCTCGTCATCCAGTCCGACCCCATGTTCGTCGGCGAGTTCGCACGCCTGGCAGGGCGGGCGGCGAAATACTCGTTGCCCACGATAACCTTGATCAATTCGCTGCCCGAACGCGGAGGACTGATGAGCTACGGACCGAGTCCGCTGGCAATGCTTCCTCGTGCTGCCATCTATGTTGACAAGATCCTCAAGGGCGATAAGCCGGGCGACATGCCGGTCCAGCAGCCGACGGAATTCGAGCTGGTCATCAACATGAAAACCGCCAGGGCACTCGGACTCACCATTCCGGAATCGGTACTATTCCGGGCCGATAGTGTCATTCGATAGAGTGTCGGCGAATGACCGCTCTTGGCCGGTCAATGCCGGATGAGGACGAGGCCCCGTTTCCCGGATAGCCGCCGGTCGCGCCAGAAACAATCAACTCACCCTAAAGCTGCCGGTGCCGAGTGGCAAGGTGCGACCCGAACTGGACATTCAGGTCAGCAGGTAAAAGTCTGCGTACTGCAGGTGCCCTGCGACTCGATCCGCGCTGGATCGACCCGGGGATGCGTCGCGAGCTTGCCCAGCGCGGCATAGGCGTCATGCATCATCGCGATCGAGTCGAGCTGCGATTGATCGGTGTTGGTGTTGATGATGCCGCGGCCGGTGAACGAATCCAGAATGAAAGCTGCGATACCCACCGCGTTCAGCTCCTGCGCCCAGCGATCGGTTGCCGCGGAGACTCCGCCGCTGCCATGCATCAGGATCACGACCGGGAATTTCTCGGTGGCGCCCCTCGGCAGTCGCAACTCACCTCCTATGGTGACCGGCTTTCCGTAGCGGTCGCCCAAGAGGAATTGCTGGTTCGATACCGTTACCGACGGGATGGCATGGATTTCCAGCCGCCCCACCCCTTGTGCGAAAGTAGGGATGCAATTCAATAGCAATAAACATATCGCGACGATTCGATGAGTCACAGGGATCCTCCCAAGAGAGCCAGGTCGGCCGCATAATAGTTTTTCGTTATAAAAGCGGCAGAGAGCCACAAATAGCATACCATCAACATATCTCACCGACCATTTGCAACGCTTGCTTCAAGGACCGCTTCTGGGCCGGGTGCGGCCCGATGCAGGCGAACCTCAGATTTCCGGATAGCTGCCGCTAGTCAACCCTGGCTCCGACCCGTACCGGTCGCTGAGACAATCGAGCCCGCAGCCGGCGCGTTACCACAGGCATTTCACGTGCCTTGCGTTGATGATCTGTAAGCAATCAGCCAACGACATTATTGACGGCGAAGTAGATGAGGCGATGAGGCGGCCGATCACGCCGCCGAGCATCAGAACCAGCAAGCCTGTACCGAGAGCGCAAGCGAGCCCGCCGGCACGGCTGCAACGACTGCGCCCGGATCGAGCAAAACGACGTTATCGAGCCCGTTGTCCTTGTAGCAAAAGAAACGCTCGCGCGAATCGCACTAGCGGTCGAGCTATTCGCGTTACAGGCTGACAGTCACGTCAGATGAGTGACTTTGCGACGACGCAGAAATCCGAAGCCGGCGAGAGCCGGTGGGCGGTGCCGGTGAAAATCGTCACGACGAACCCGAGAAGCGCCGCGACCAGAAGAGCCTTAGACTGTTTCGCCATGTCGACCTTCCTTTGCGGGAACGAGGGCTCCGCGAACAGCATATTACGGGAAGCATAAGTCACGCCAGAAATCACAAGCACTTGAATGCAAAGGTCAAGAGAATGTTTGGATTTGCGACAAACTCTGAGTATGTAAAATGTTCTGACAGATTGATTGGTCAGTTGCTCGGAGGCAGACAAATGGGGCTTGAACACTTTATCGTGTAGGAGTCGCTCTGGCCGGTTGCATTTGCTTGATTATCTGAACTGATTTTCTCCAAGGAGACTGTTTGGAGACGGGAAGCGGTTTCCGACACGAGGCCTATGCTGCAGGGTAGTCGCTAAATGCAGAGATGAGGTGTTAGCAAACAAGCTCACGATTTTGCGCTTGTCAAATTTTCCGACAAGACTGACAGCGATATTCGGGTAAACCGGCGTGTCATTGATCGGGCTCCAACCCTTAGCTCCACTTGTCTCCTCGTCCCGCAGGCGCATCCTGCAGTAGCACAAATCATAGAGCAGCGGACAGCAGTGGGTAGTGAAGGACCGCCTCTGGCCGGTTTGAGCCGATTGCCCGCCGGTCGAAAATTGCCTATAAGCGGACGCTACCTGTCAGGTCAAGTTACGACTACAGACAGGTCTCCCGCGCAGCGGGCTGTTCCACTTCATTTCACCTGCCGCCTGTCACTTGGCACGCTGTTCCGTGACGCGCGGGTCGGATCAAGGAAGAAGCTCATCTGAGTAATATAATTGGTTGTATGGCGAGGAAGACGGTACCTGACAACGCTCGCCTGGACCGCGTCGTAGCCGACGCACGGCGCGCGAGCGACGAGCGCGCCCGGGGCTATCGCGAGCTTGCGCTCAGGATGTATCCCTGGATCTGCGGCCGCTGTGCGCGGGAATTCACGCTCGCGAACGTGCGCCTGCTCGAGGTGCACCATCGCGATCACAATCACGACAACAATCCGCCCGACGGCAGCAACTGGGAATTGCTGTGCACCTACTGTCACGAGAACGAGCACCAGCGCCACCTCGCACAGTCTGGCTCGAGCGGACCTAGCTCGGCCAGCGAGCGGGCGACCTATCGCCCATTCGCGGACCTCGAAGCGCTGCTGAAAAAGAAGGAGTGACCGGCTCTCGGATGCCGCGTATAGGCCACGGTGCCGCAGATCATCGCGGTACGTTCTGCATCGTATAGCGCACATCGCCGACGGTCACATCCAGCCACAGCGGCGGGATGCCTTTGACACGCGCCTGCCGGATCGCAGCCTCCGCTTGTTGCCGATTTGCAGGTCCCGCCAGGGTGCCCACCATTTTCCATTGGCCTTCGACCCGTCCGTACACCGTCTGAGGGTAGCTTCCCAGCGTCAGGATCTCCGGACTTCCGTCCGCGTTCAGGTCCAGCGCAACCATGAGGCAGGGTTCCTCGCGGATCTGGCTGAGACAGGATGGATGCTGCCATCGCTGCTCCCTGACCGCACGCTCCAGGTACTTCACGAATGCGGGATCGATCGCCGTCCCTGCGGGGTGGAGGTGGATGCGGGATGCCATCATCTCCGGCGTCATGGACGCACTGCCGTAACGCCGAGCCTTGTCGAGAGCGGCAGCAGCGAGCTCGGCTACTTCCTTGCTCGGATCCTTCGCAAGCATCGCGAGAGCGTCCTTCCCGTAGCGTCCAAGCTCGAAATGCAGATAGTCGTAGTCGAACTTCGCAGGCGCGACCGCGCCCGAGCGCAGGCGCTCGACTTGGCTGCGGCTGGAGATCCGCTTGGGATCGAGAATCGGGCTGATCGCGAGCAGCAGCACGCCGGCGACGACGGCCGCCAGGCCGACGTTGATCGGAGCCATTCGCGCCATCCAGGGAGAGCGCCGCAGCGCGGCCGCGGCGTAACCGACGCCATACAGGGCTGCAATGAAAGTGCCGATCGCCGCCCATACCCGCGACACCGTCCAGCCGTGCTGGTCCACCCGCAGCCCGAGCGAGTAAGCGCACAGCGCGGCGTAGATCGGAAGGGCGAAAATGGCGAGGCGTAGTACCAGCTTGAGCCAGCCCGGATAGCGCGGCTCCGCTTGTCCGTCCTCGTACGCCGAGTTCAGGAAGTGAATGAAGAAGACCTGGAGCCAGAGCATCAGCGCGGTCGCATGGCCGGTCTTCCACAGCGGCTGCAGGCCGGTGAACGGAAGAGCGAGCAGAAAGAGGGCGGCGATCAGCGCAACGAGCGGAAGCAGCCAGCTGAAAACACCCAGCAAGTGCCGGCGCAGCGTGATCACGATTTTTTCGTGCGACTCGATAAGATAAATCGCATAGCCGAACGCAATCGACGTGACCGGATAAATGAAAGCCGGCTTGTTGAACAGCTCCGCGAAAAACGAAATCTCGATGACCTTGAACAGCGCGCCCCACAGGAAGAGCAGCAGCCAGAAAACGCCCGTGAATAAGCTCGCTTCGGCGAGCAAGAGGGCGTTCTGCCATGAGAACTCGAAGAGGTCGGGATAAGAGACCCGCCACGTGCCGCGCCGTGCCCGCGCCTGCACGAACGGCAGGGCGATGAACCAGGCCAGAAGCAAAGCTCCGTAGAGCGTGAGCAAGAGACCAAACTCGGGCTCGGCAACCCAGCCCCCATAGCCGCCCAGCCCCCCGGCGATGAATGCGATACCGCCAGCGAGTAACCACGTCAGTCGTTCACGCAGGCGGCCGGCGAAGATTTGGAGAGAGACCGGAACAAACAGCGCGATCGCATAGCAGGCAACCAGCCAACCGGGCTCGGTCGCCGGCCAGGTCTTGTGCTCCAGGGAGTAGTGCAAGCCGTAGAGCAGCCAGCCCTGGACGACCGCAATGACCAGAATCGGAATCGCAGCCATACGCCCTCCCCGGCGTCGCCTATGAAGATTATCGAAGAGGCGGTGCTTGCCGGCAATTCCTCGAGGTCGGGAGAGTGGTAGAGCGGTAGAGCGGGAGGGCGGAAGGTCGAAAGAATAAGCCGGAGATCGTCAGTCTTTCGCACTCCGCCTTCACGCACCCGCGCGCTGCCGTGCAGGCTTCGCTCGCACTGCCGTGCTCCGGCTCTCCCGGCCCTAAATCGGCCCGCGGCTCGGCACCAGCAGCTCGCGCTTCATCTCGCTAACGGACGATATCCCTAGCATCGCCATGTCGCGGCTGATTTCCTCACGCAGCAGGTGCGCAGCGTGATGCACGCCGGCTTCTCCCGCGATCGAAGCCGCGTAGAGGAACGGTCTTCCGACGAAGACGAACTGCGCGCCCAGGGCAAGGGCCTTGAGAACGTCGGTTCCCCGGCGGATCCCGCTGTCCATCATGATGGTCATGCGGCCAGCCTCGGAGACCACGGCAGGCAGCATGCGCAGCGGCGCGACCGTGTAATCGAGCTGGCGGCCGCCGTGGTTCGATACCATGATGCCGTCGACGCCGCTCTCCCGCGCGATGCGCACGTCTTCCCTGGAGAGCACGCCCTTTAGCACGAGCTTGCCCTTCCAGATTCTTCGCATGAGCTCGACGTGCTCCCAGGACAGCCCGTCGCGCGCCATCCGCGGGCGCTCGATGTTGCCGAGGATCGGTATCCGCGGAAACCCCATGTTTTCCAGGTGCGGCATTCCGTGGCTCAAGAGCGTGCGGCCGAAGTTGCCGAAGAGCCAGCGCGGCCGCAGCAGGCAATCCCATGCTAGCCGTGGCGTCGGCTTCAGTGGCGAGCTGTAGCCGCTGCGCACGTTGTTCTCGCGGTTCGACGCCACCTGCACGTCCACCGTGAGCACCAGCACTTCGAAGCCCGCCCGCTGCGCCCGCTCCACGAGCGGCGTGATGATCTCGGGCTCGCCGGGCAGATAGGCCTGGAACCACGCGGTCGGTCCGACTTCCCTGACGCTTTCCATCGTCGCCAGCGACGCGCCGCTCTGGATCATGATCGTGTTGAGCTCGGCGGCCACCTTGGCGAGGACGGTGTCGCCCATGTAGGCCGCGAGCGAGGTGGCGCCCATCGGAGGAAAACCGAACGGCAGGTCGTAGGTGCGCCCGAAGATCGTCGTCTTCTGATGGCGGGCCTTGGTGTTGACCAGCACGCGCGGCACGAATTCGAACTCGCCGAACGCGGCGCGGTTGCCAGCCAGCGAGGCGTTCGTCTCCACGGCGCCCGCGATGTAGCCGAAGATGGGGCGCGGTAGGAACCGGCGCGCGGGCTCCTCGAAATCCTCCAGGGACAATATCCCCTTGAGCTGGCGCGGTGGCGCGGCCTGCTGACTCGGCGCGGCGGCGGCACGTATTGTCGCCTGGCCGGGCTGTGTAACCGTATCGTTCATGATTCGTTCCTCCCGATGGCGTTATTCTGAAACATGGCCATACCCCCGGTCCAGCGCAGTCCGCCCGTGCACTGGCGGGCCCGCGAGCAAGCGAGGTTCACGGTCTGGACTACTCGGTGCGCAGGCCGCCCTCTTTGATCAGCTTGCTGATTCTGGCTATTTCGGATCGGATCGCGGCGGTCGCGTCCTGCGGCGAGCTCCCCACGGTTTCTATGCCGAGGGCAAAAAACTTGTCCTTGATCTCCGGCAGGTTGATGGCCCGCACGATTTCCTGGTTCAGCCGATGCACGAGAGGGGCGGGCGTGCCGGCTGGCGCATAGGCGCCCGTCATCAAAAACGACTCGAAGCCTGGAAGACCCGAGGCCGCCATCGTAGGCAGCCCGGGGCGTAGCGGGGACGGCTCGGCGCTGGTGATCGCGAGCGGTCTTAGCCGGCCCGTCTGCAGATAAGCTGCGATCGAAGGGAGATTGACGTACATGACCTGTGCTTCCCCGCCCACCAGGGCATTGACCGCAGCGCCCACGCCCTTGTAGTTGATGCGCACGGTCCTCACGCCGGCCATCGCATTGAACATTTCTCCGGCGATGTGATTGGTGGAGCCGACGCCGGCCGTGGCGTAGTTCAGGCCGCCCGGCCTGGCCTTGGCGAGAGCGATCAAATCCCTGACCGACTTCACCGGCACCGACGGGTGCACGACCAGGATATTGGGCTGCCGGTGCGTGATCGAGATTGCAGCAAAATCCCGCAGCGTGTCGTAGGACATCTTTTCGAACAACGGTCCGCTGATGAAAGTGCCGCCGGCGACGAGGAACGTGTAGCCGTCGGGCGCAGCCCGCGCCACGACCTCCGCGGAAATGACTGTCGGCCGATTGTCGGTAATGACCTGCCAGCCCGCTTTGTCGGTGAGCCCTTTCATGATCAGCCGCGCTGCGAAGTCGTTGCCGCCTCCGGGCGGCGAGGTGACGATGCGAATGAGCCTCGCCGGATAGTCCTGCGCCAGGACGGCTCCGCCGAGGAACATCGCGGCTAGCGGGAACATCCTAGAACCTATTTCATAACTAGGCACGTGTGCGACGGAGGCGATGTGGGATGCAAATCGAGGAGGAGAGCCCGAAGCAATATGTCGATATTGCGAGGGTTCCCGACAAAGAGATGCGCCCAGATCGCCCCGTCCCTGCGGGTTGCGGCCAGGACGGTCGTCTGCGTCGTTGCCCGGCTTGACCATATCGACATATGGCCTGCGCCGTGCGCCTCGCATACGGTCCGTCCTGGCCACAACGCATCACGCGCCTAGTTATGAAATAGGTTCTAACCATCAGACGCTGCTCCTGAGTGTGCGGCCGCTTCCTTTTGCGCGGCTCGATCGCGAAAAACACGGTCGCGCGCCGCCGCGAGACGAATGGACTTCGCGGCGCACCGCTTATAGTATGGAATCCGAAGTTTGAGGACAACGCCGGCGCAGGCACACGTTACGCGAGTGCGGGAGAGCGGGAGAGCGGCGGAATGAGGTCTCCCGCTTTCCCGGATTTCACAGCGCCATAGGCAGCGGCGGCGAGAGCAGGAGGCTGGGCATGCAGTCAGGGAAGTTCATTTTTCCCGCGATCGAGCGCGTCGTGTATGGCCAACCGGCGGCAGATTCCCTGCAGGACGAAGCCGGCCGATTGGGTACGAGCCGCGTGTTCCTGATGGTGAGCGGCACCATGAATCGCACGACCGACGAGGTCGCGAAGGTTCGCGAGGCGCTCGGCGGTCGCTATGCCGGGCTCTACGATTCCATGCCTTCCCACACGCCGCGCGACGCCGTTCTCGACGCCACCCGGGCGGCGCGAGCCGCACGCGCCGACCTCATCGTGACGTTCGGCGGAGGGTCGCTCACCGACGCCGGCAAGATGGTGCGACTTTGCCTGCAGCACGGCGTCGACGACCTCGACGGATTCGACGCCTTCCGCTCGAGCGTGAATCCGGACGGCACGCGCAGGATTCCGCAGTTCGACGGTCCTTCGGTGCACCAGGTCTCCATACCGACGACCCTCTCCGCCGGTGATTTCAACGCCTCGGCGGGCTGCACAGATCTCAGGAACAGGGCGAAACAGAGCTATCGCCATCCGCTGCTGGTCCCGCGCATCGTCATACTTGACCCGGCGCCGACAGTGCACACGCCGCTGTGGGTGTGGCTGTCTACGGGCATCCGCGCGCTCGACCACGCCACGGAAGGATTGTGCTCCAGCGTTTCCAATCCGGTGAGCGACGCCTATTACGTGCAGGCGTTGAAGCTCCTGTCCACGTCGCTCCCGCGCGTCAAGCGGAATCCGCGCGACCTGGACGCCCGCCTCGATTGCCAGATCGCGACGTGGCTGTCCACCGCCGGGCGCCACGGCGGTGTCCAGATGGGTGCGAGCCATGCAATCGGTCACGCGCTCGGCGCGACCTGCGGTGTGCCGCACGGATACACCTCGTGCGTGATGCTGCCGCACGTGCTGCGCTATAACCGCCCGGCCAATGCCGGGCGCCAGGGGCTGGTCGCCGAGGCCATGGGACACGCCGGGAAGGACGCCGCCGAGGTGATTTCGGCATTCCTCGCCGAGCTCGGCCTGCCGCGCCGCCTGATCGAAGTGGACGTGACCCGGGAGCGATTCGCTGCGATCGCCGCGCACGCAATGCACGACGCGTGGCTCTATACCAATCCGCGCAAGATCAGCACGCCGGAGCAGGTGGTGGAGATACTCGAGGCGGCCGCCTGAACCAGGGCCTTACCGACCGATAGGGCGTCTCAGCGCATTTCGGGCGCCAGCGCGATCTCAGCCGGAGTCCTTGAGTTCGAAAACCGCCCGCCGTCAGTCATCACTCGTCACGTTCTTTCCGAGACCGCTGGCGCTACAGCGAGCGGGACGGTCCTGGCGGGAGCCCCATCGATGCGTTCCGTGATGGCCTTGACGATGCGCGCGGCGTCGCGGCCGACCCCGTGGATCATCGACGAGGACATCGCATAGAGAAACTTCAGGCCGACAAAGTAGAGGCCGGGATGGCTCGCCACCAATCCTGCCTGATGCATCGGTTGGCCGCCGTCGCCGAAGATGGGCAGGTCTATCCATTCCATTCCGGGGCGGAATCCGGTGCACCAGATAACGTTGGCGACGTCGAGGGTGCGGCCGTCGGCGAGCAATGGCTGTCCGTTCCTCACGCCGACGACCCGGGGCACGCGCTGGACGCGTGCCGCAGCCAGGTCCGCGGGCTTGACGCGGATCAGCGGGGCCCCTTTGGCCAGCACGTGCGGCCGCACCTTGCGCCCGAGCGGCGTTCGCAGCGTCAATACCCGGTGGAAAAAAAACCCGACGACCAACGGCATAATCACATTACGGCCGAGAAATCCCTCCGGTCGAACCGGAACGTGCCCGGTATCCGGACCTGACATCCACGTAAGGTGACCGCCTCGTGCCGTCTCGAGCGCGATATCCGCTCCCGAATTGCCGGCGCCAACAAGGACGACTCCGCCCCGCTTGAGCTGCGTCAGGTTGCAGTAGTCACGGGAATGCATTTGCACGATCCCGCCCGAGAGTCCGGCGGCGAAGGCCGGAACGTTCGGCCGTTGGTAGCCTGCCATTGCGACCACGACCTGCCCGGCTTCCAGCTCCAGAGTCCCGGCCCTGACCACGTAGCGGGCGCCGCGCTGGAAGAGCCGATCGACCCGGACGGCGTTGCGGACGGGCAGGTCGAAGCGCGCCGCGTACGCTTCGAGATAGTCTGCCATCTCGTCTTTGGTCGGGAAGTAGTTTCGAGGTGCGGGGAACGGCATGCCGGCCAGGCCGTCGAGCTTCGCCGGGGTAAACAGACGCAGCGAGTCCCAGCGCTTGCGCCAGGAATCTCCAATCCGCTGGTTGGCATCCAATATCGTGAAACGAACGCCCGCACGCGAGAGATGATAGCCGACCGAGAGACCTGCCTGGCCTCCGCCGATCACGACTACATCGAAGTATTCCCGCTTCGCAGCCGGTTTGCGGCCAGCCGGGCCCGCGAGTTGCATCGACGCGGCGCCTTCCTCGATGAGATGGGCGGCCAATTCCGGTTTCGCGGGTCGATTATCGAGGTTCATGACTTGCTCCTTGTCCGAGTGGTTGTGTGCGGACGAGGAGCCTACGGGGTGGTGACGCGGCCAGCTTCGGGTGTATCCCCCAGGTCGGGGAACGGGCGGCATGGGTAGTTTGCCCCTGCCAGCAGAATCGGTCGGCAACGAACGGTCAGCGGTGCGCCGGGTTCCTGTTCAAGTGGCTCACTGCGCTGGTCGCGGCTAGATCAGCTTGTGCTCGTAGGCGAAAGCGGTCGCCGCTGCGCGCGAGTTGACGTCCACTTTGGCGTAGATGTTGCTCACGTGGCGATCGACGGTCTTCCCGCTGAGCGAGAGCTCCCGGGCGATGGCCTTGTTGGTCTTGCCGCTGGCGATGAGCCGTAGCACCTGCAGCTCGCGCTCGGTGAGCCCGTGGTGGCCGGCAGGCGCGCTTTGCCCGCTGCCTTGGCGGAGACTCGCGTTTATCGCCTCGACTGCGGCAAAGTCCGGTTGGGCGCCCAGTCGTTCGAAAACCTCCCGCGCGCCGTCGAGCTCGAGCCGCGCACCCTCGACATCCCCCAGCGCGACGCAGGCCCGCGCGAGCAGCACCCGCAAGCGCGCGGCGAGATACGGCGCCCCGATCCGCTGCCAGATTCCGAACGCACGCCGCACCGGGTCGATAACCGCGCGGGCGTTTCCGTCGGCAAGCTCGACTGCCCCGCAGGCATGTGCGGCGATGGCGGCGAGCACCTCGCTGTTGAGGCTGATGGCTGTGTCCTGTAGCTCGCGGCTGGCCGCCCGCGCCTCGTCGAGGTCGCCGACGGCCAGCATGATCTCGACGTGCGCCGGCAGAAACCGCGTGCGCTGCAGGCGGTCGCTTGTCGCATGAACGATGCGGCGGATGGCGCTCGCCGCGGCGTCCCGCTCTCCCTGAGCCAGGCGCAAGCGCGCCAGTCCCGGTTGCGGCTCCACGCCGGAGCGGCTGGCGTTGCGATAGGCAGTCTCGGCCAGAGCGAATTCCCCGCGCAGCCGATGAATCTCGGCCTGCTGGTAATACGCACGGCCTGCCGCCTCGCGCTCGATGTCGCGCACGCAACGCTCCACCGCGCGGCGAGCCTCCTCGACCGCTTCCGGCCACGAACCGCCGATCTCCAGGATCTCGGCCCGGTGGACGAGGCAGTGCCCGGTAAACACGCCGAGCTGGGGATGAGCGTCGCACCAATCGGCGAGAGCCGTAGTCCACTCGCGGACGCGGTCGAGCGCGTAGACCCGGTGGCAGCTCGCGATAGCGGTGCAATAGACGATGCCCGTCACGACCGGCGAGAGCTCGCCGGCGGTGGCGGCCACCATCGCCTCGTCCATCAGCGCAAGGCCGCGATCGAGCAGGCCCTGGCCGAGCAGCGCGCGGCCCTGCAGATTGCGCGCGAAAGCTACGAGGTCCGCTTCACCGAAACGTTCGCCGATTTTCGCTGCACCGGCGGCGGCATCGTGTGCTTCGGCAAGATCGCCTGCGTTCAGATGCTTCTGGCCGAGCGGCAGCAGCAGGTAGCCCCGCTCGACGCAGTCCTCGCCATGAAGGTCGACCAAGCGCTGCGCCCGGCTCAACCATCCGCCGGCGCGTGCGGGCTCCCCGCGCACGAGCAGGCGAAAGCCCAGCCAGAAGGCGGCGCGTGCCGCGACCAGATCCTCGCCCGCCGCGAGGCGCGCGTGATACACCCGCTCCTGCGCCGCCAGCATCTGCTCGTCCCGCGCCGTCAGTCCGGCCGACCAGGCGAGGCGGTGCAGATCGTCGGCTCCGAGAGAGGTCGATTGATCCGCCAGCGCCAGCGCCTCGAAAGCGTCGTTCCATTCCTGGCGGTCGAAGCACCCTCGCCCTCGCTCAAGCAGCTCCGAAACCTCGGCTGCGCGGCGCTTCGGATGGCGGTCGTTGTCGCGCGTCATCGGTTATCCCGTAACGTACGTTACAGGTCAATCCAGCTGCAGGCCGATCTCCTTGATGGTCTTCTGCCAGCGCGCGGCGTCCGCAGCCAGGAAAGAGCTGAATTGATCCGGCGTATGGGGCGTGAACTCGCCGCCCAGGTTCTTCAGCAGCCACTCTTTCATCTGCGGCGTGTCGACGATGCGCCGGACATCTTCATTGAGCTTGGCCACCACCGCTCTCGGCGTTCCTTCGGGCGCGAACATCCCCGTCCACAGGTTGACTTCGACCGGAATACCCGATTCGAGCAACGTCGGCACGTCGGGAACCGCGGGTGATCGCTTCGCACCTGTCACCGCCAGCGCGCGCATCTTTCCCTGCTTCACATACGGTTGCGCGTCCAGGATATTGTTGATCGCGAACACGGTCTCGCCTGAAGCAAGCGCAATCATCGCCGGCACGGACCCTTTGTAAGCCACCGCCACGGTCTTGATCCCGGCTGCCGCATTGAACATTTCCGTGACCAGATGCGCGCCGCTGCCCATGCCGACGGTCGCGTACGTGAGCTCGTTGGGCCGCCGGCGGGCTAGCGCAATCAAGTCCGCGACGTTCTTTACCGGCAGGGTCGACGCGGACACAAGATAGAAAGGATTCACCGTGCAGTTGATGATGGGTGCAAACGCCTTTGCGGCATCGTAATTGAGCTTGCGATACAGAAATCCCGCCATGTAGGTGCTCACCGAATGCATGATGAGCGTGTAGCCGTCGGGAGGGCTTTTCGCCACGAACGCGCTGGCGATCGTGCCGGTGGCGCCGGGGCGATTTTCCACGATGAAGAGCTGCCCATAAGACTCGTTGAGCCTCTGTGCGACCATTCGCGCCAGTACATCGGTAGAGCCTCCCGCGGCAAACGGCACCATGATCCTCACGTTCTTGGCGGGATAGTCCTGAGCCGCGGCGGGTATTGCCAGCAGCGCCAGCAGCGTGCACAACAGGCACTTCATGTCAGTCTCCTCACCGGCGAATGCGCAAGCGACGCATCGTACATCCGATCGCCGTTCTGCAAAACTGTTGCGTTGTCCGGTGCTTGACACGCTCGTCCATCGGCACATACTCGCCGGCTTGCGCGCAAAGTGAAACGTTCGAAAATCATATGCTGAGGCTGCACTTTCTCGCATGGACAGCCGCCGGCCTGTTGGTTGCGGGTGCGGTGTCGGGCCAAACTTATCCGGCCAGGCCCATACGCATCGTCACGGCGCCCGCCGGAGCGGGAAACGATTTCATGGCCCGCGTGATTGCGCAGGGACTAACGAACAGCCTCGGTCAGCAGGCAGTGGTAGATAACCGGCCGGCCGGGATCGTAGGAGACCTGGTGGCCAAGGCACCGGCCGATGGTTACACGCTGCTGGCCATCGGCAGCGGCTTGTGGCTTACGCCGCTGCTGCAGGACAACGTGCCGTACGACCCGGTGAAGGATTTTTCACCGATCTCGGTGACCGGTAGGTCGCTCAATATCCTGGTAGTGCATCCCTCCGTAGCGGCAAATTCCATCAGGGAACTGATCGCGCTCGCCCGCTCCAAACCCGGTCAGCTCAACTATGCTTCGGGCGGGACCGGCTCTTCCAATCATCTTGCTGCGGAGTTGTTCAAGTCCATGGCCGGCATCAATCTTGTGCGCATTCCGTACAAAGGCAGCGGGCCCGCGGTCAACGATCTCTTGAGCGGCCAGGTTCACGTGATGTTTCCCACTACCGCCGCCGGCTTGCCGCATGTCAGATCGGGCCGCTTGAGGGTCCTGGGCGTCACCAGCCTGCAGCCGTCCGCGCTCGCGCCCGGCTTGCCTGCTGTCGCGGAAGCCGGCCTGCCCGGTTACGAATCGGTCGTCATCTACGGGCTGTTCGCGCCCGCCGGGACGCCGGCGAGCATCGTCAAGCGGCTGCACGCGGAGCTCGTGCAGTATTTGAGGTCCGCGGCGACCGCGGAGCGGCTGTTCAACGCCGGGGTGGAGACCGTGGCGAGCACGCCGCGCGAGCTTGGGGCTGCCGTGGAATCCGAGATGGCCCGGATGGGAAAACTCATCAAGGACGCCCGGATCCGCAGCGAGTAAGCCGGCGATACAGCGGCTCGGATACTGCGTCCCAGATACTGCGTCTCAGGTACCACGTCTCAGATACCGCGTCTCAGATACCGCGTCCCAGGTACTACGTCTCAAGTAGAGCGTCTAAGGTACAGCGCGCGTACATTCTTCTGCGCGCCGTAACCGGGACGCCATACCTGGGACGGTGTACCTGGGACGAAGTATCTGCGACGCTTTTCCGAGCCTAGTTCCTGACGGCGAACACCCAGATCACGCCGCCCTGCGGCACGTGCGTGGTCGTGCCCATGGTCTGATCGAGCCGCGCGATCATCTTCTGGGCATCGACGCCCCATCCCGCCTGCACAGCGATGTACTGCACGCCGTCGACCATGTAGGAGACCGGCACGGCGGTGATGCCGGAATTCGCGCGGAATTGCCAGAGCACCTTGCCGGTTTTCGCATCGAAGGCGCGGAACATGCGGTCGCTCGAGCCGCCGGCGAACACAAGTCCGCCGCCCGTGGTGAGCACGGGGCCCCAGTTGATATGGGGATACTCGAAGGTCCATACCTTCTCGCCGGTTTCGAGGTTCCAGGCCTGCAGCTCGCCGATGTGGTTCGCGCCCGCGCGCCTGAAAACCCGCGTTGCCGCCGCGTCGGTGCCGACGAAGCGCTTGCCGGCCTCGTACTCGGGACGTTTTTCATCGCTCTTGAGGGTAGAGCACAGGTTTTCCTGCGCCGGGACGTAGAGCAGCCGCGTCTTCGGGTTCCATGCCGCCGGCGGCCAGTCTTTGCCGCCCCAGTGCGAAGGGCAGAAGGTAACCGACTTGCCCGTGGCCGGCTTCTTCGACTCGTCCCAGCTCGGCCGTCCTGTCACGGGATCGATCGCCGTAAAGACTTCCTGCTTCACGAACGGCTTGGCGTCCACGAACTTGATCGCGTCCTGCTGCCGCTCGAGCAGCCACAGGTAGCCGTTGCGGCCGGGATGAACGAGGCCCGGGATGGTGCGCCCCTTGCGCGTGTATTCGATGAGCAGCGGGGCGGATACTTCATCCCAGTCCCACGATTCGTTCGGCACGTACTGGTGATAGGCGCGGAGCTTGCCGGTATCCGCGTCGAGCGCGACGACGGAAGCGGTGTAGAGGCTGTCGCCCGGATGCATGTCGCCGACCCACGGCCCGGGATTGCCGGTGCCCCAGTAGACCAGGTTCAGCTTGGGATCGTAATGTCCGGTGATCCAGACCGACCCCCCGCCCGTTTTCCAGTGGTCTCCATCTTTCCACGTGTCGTGACCGGGCTCGCCGGGGGCGGGAATCGTGTACGTGCGCCAGATTTCCTTTCCGGTCCGCGCGTCGAGCGCGGCGACGTAGCCGCGAATACCGAACTCGCCCCCGGAGGTGCCGACCATCACCTTGCCCTTGGCGACGAGCGGCGCCAACGTGAAGTAGTACGCCCGCCTGTAGTCGTCGACCCTGGTTTCCCAGACGACCTTGCCGGTCTTCGCGTCGAGCGCGACGACAAAAGCATCGAGGGTCGCGATGTACACCTTGTCTTCGAACAGCCCGACGCCGCGGCTCGTCGGGTGCGACTGGATGATGTCTTCCGGAAGCTCCCGCTTGTAGCGCCAGATGATGTCGCCGGTCTTCGCATTCAGCGCCAGTACCTGGTTGCCCGGGGTCGTGACGAACATGACGCCGTTGTTGACGAACGGGGGCGCCTGGTGGCCTTCGACGACCCCGGTAGACAGTGTCCAGACCGGCTGGAGCATGCGCACGTTGTCGGGGGTGATCTTGTCGAGCGGGCTGTAGCCCCACCCCTCGAAGTTTCCGCGGTAGTGCAGCCAGTTTTCGGCCTCCGGCTTGAGCAAGCGCGCCTCGGTGACCGGGGTGTAGTTCGCAATATCCTGCGCCGTTGCCGGCAGGGGAGCGACGGTCGTGAACGCCATGATGCAGCCCGTCAGGGCGATGCAATGCTGTCTCGGCTTGCTCGTGCGCATGCGTGACCTCCCTATGGTTGGTGTTTCGAATGCAGGGCAGCTATTACAGACCGGTATCGTTCATGCCCAGAACCTGTTTCATATATTGGCACGTGTGCGACGGAGGCGATGTGGGATGCAGGTCGAAGGAGGAGAGCCCGAAGCAATATGTCGATATTGCGAGGGCTCCCGACAAAGAGATGTGCCCCTGAGCAGGCGCTTGCCGCCTGCGCTTCGTCCACCTGCCCAAGCGCGCTGAGCAACGGCAACGGGCCGTTGCTCTCCGCC
>DATFWO010000050.1:0-17419 GCA_035259205.1 Burkholderiales bacterium
TGCCCTCGCCCGATCCCTTGTATGGAATCCCGACCGCGGCATCCTTCGGCAAGCCGGTCAGGCTGAAGAGATACTGCGGGCCGAAGTTCTGCAGCGTCCCTTCACCGACGGTTGCGAAGTTGAGCTTGCCCGGGTGCTTGCGGATCTCGGCGAGGAGGTCCTTCATCGACGAGTACGGTGCATCGCCCTTCACCGCACATACGTAGGGATTGATTTCCAGCACAGAAAGGAACGTGAAGTCGTTCGAACCGTAGGGTGTCTTGCGGTCGGTCGCCGGCAGGATCACCTGCGACGCGATGCGCGCGAGCAGCAGGCGGTGGCCGTCCGGGGGTGCATTGCGGACCGCGAGCGTGCCGATCGCGCCGGAAGCGCCGGGCTGATTCATCACGACCAGCGATTGCCCGTTGAGATAGCGCGGCGCGTGCTGTGCCAGATTCCGCGCGGCGAGATCGGCGTCGCTGCCGGCCGTGTACGGCACCACGAGCAGGATCGAGCGCGATGGATACTGCGCATGCGACGCGGACGACGCGGCGATGAGGCAGGTGAAGATAATGCTGCGGACCATGTGCCGCAGTATAAGGCGGCCCAGATGCGGCGTCTCAGATGAACCGTCTCAGATGAACCATCTCAGATGAACCGACTCAGATAGAACGTCCCAGATGGAGCGTCTCAGATACCGCGTTTTAGGTAGTGGCCTGCGTTTGATCAGCCGACCTCGAAGACATTGCGGCGAAACGCCGGGCGCTCGCACAGCCTGCCGTACCACGCCTTGACGTTCGTCAACCCGCGACGCTCGATCGGCAGCTTGTGCCAGCGATTGACTATGTAGCAGAACGGTATGTCCGCCATCGTCAGGTCAGCGCCGGCGATAAAGGGTTGCCTTGCCAGTTGCGCGTCGAGAATTTGCCACGCGTCATCCAGAGCCTTCTTCAGGCCCTCCAGCGCGGCGTCGTTCGGCGGGACGGTGTTTTTCAGCGCGTCGCTCAGCGCGTGGAAACGCGGCCTCAACGTGGTCTGCTGCCAGTCCATCCAGCGCTCCATGTCGGCGCGGCGGCCCAACTCCGACGGATACCATGTGCCCATGCCATGCTTCGCGCAGAGGTAGCGCACGATGGCGTTCGATTCCCACAGGACGAAGCCGTCGTCCACGATCGTGGGCACTCTGCCGTTGGGATTCAGCGCAAGGTAGGCGGGCTCGTGATTATTCCCGAACCCTCGACCGTAATCTTCGCGTTCGTAGGCGAGACCCAGCTCGTCGCAACACCACAGTACTTTCTGGGTATTGCCGGAGTTTCTTCTTCCCAGGATTTTCAGCATGTGCTTCTCCCAACTTGTGCTGGTCATCGGGGGCAGTGTAACTTTAGAGTGGATAGCTGCGAGCAATTCCAATTCGTGAACCCGGATGCGTTGGCGGTTCAACTTGACGGCAACAGCTGCAATGCAATGGACGCGAAGGAACAGAAGATCGCGAATGATTGTTTTGATTCATGATTTCCTTTGCGGCCATGGCTTTTCCATAGCGGCCTTCGCGTTGATGCTTTTCAGTTTGCGGTCAACAGCTTCAACGCAATGGACGCGAAGGAATATCGAAGGTCGCAAGGGATTAACATGGGTCAGAATGTCCTTTGCGGCCATGGCTTTTCCATAGCGGCCTTCGCGTTGATGCTTTTTTGAGGTCAAGAGCCTCAACGCGATCTACCGCAGGAATTGAAGGAGTCGGACCATGACCGAACCGGGCATGCATAAAGGCGACGAGTTCGCCGGCAAAGTAGCGATCGTCACGGGCGCTGCGCGCAATATCGGACGCGCGATTGCGCTGTCCCTCGCCTCGGGCGGCGCCAGAGTGGCAGTGAACACGCGCTCGAATATCGACCAGGCGCGCGGCGTCGTCGATGAGATCAGGGCGTTGGGTACGGATGGCGAGGCCTACGCCGCGGATATCGCGGACTCCGGCCAGGTGGAGGCGATGGTCGATGCGGTGCTGAACCGTTTCGGCCGCCTCGACATTCTCGTGCTCAATGCCGCGCTCCGGGAGCACGTCCATTTCGATGAAATCAGCTTCGCGGACTGGCGCCGCACCCTTGCCACCAATCTGGACAGCGCATTCGTCTTCACCAAGGCGTGTCTTCCCGCGCTCAAGCGGGCGGGCGACGGACGCATCGTCACCTTCGCCGGCGTCACCGCGCTGCTGGGGCTCAAGGACCGCGCGCATGTCGCGGCTTCCAAGCACGGCATCGTCGGGCTCACCAAGGCTCTGGCGCAGGATCTGGCGGAGTTCGGCATACGCGTAAATTGCATATCCCCCGGGCAGATCGATACGTCGCGGGCTCGCGGCGGCGAACGGCCCAATCGATCGCAGGATATTCCACTCGCCCGTCGAGGCACGCCGTTCGAGATCGCCGGCATGGTGCGCACCCTCTGCGGTCCTGCCGGCGCGTACATGACCGGGCAGACGCTGCATATCAACGGCGGGCTCTCCAACTCGGGTGTCTGAATTCCGGGCGCGCCGAACCCCATCCGACGAGCCGCAGTAGCGCTGGCTTATACAGTATCGACAACAACTCTTACGAGGAGGATGACCATGCTCAAGCTGTTCTATGCCGTAGGTAGCTGCGCGCTGGCATCGCACATCGCTCTGGAAGAAGCGCGCGCCGAATACACGACAGTGCGGCTCGATTTCAGCGCCAACGACCAGCGCAAGCCCGAGTACCTCAAGATCAACCCCAAGGGCCGGGTGCCGGCATTGATCACCGACTCCGGGATACTGACGGAAACGCCGGCGATCCTGGCCTACATCGCGCAGATCTTTCCGAAAGCGGAGCTGGCGCCGCTCGCCGACCCGTTCGGGTTTGCGCGCGTGCAGTCTTTCAACAGCTATCTCTGCTCCACGGCGCACGTGAACCATGCCCATATGGGGCGCGGCAGCCGCTGGGCGGACGATCCTGCCTCGATCGAGGACATGAAGCGCAAGGTACCGAAAAACGTCGCCGACAGCTTCGCACTGATGGAGAGCGAGATGGTCGCAGGGCCGTGGGTGATGGGCCAGGCTTACACGATATGCGATCCTTATCTCTTTACCGTGGCCCGGTGGCTGGAGCGTGACAGCGTGGACATCGCCCGCTTTCCGAAGGTACACGAGCACCACAAGCGCATGGCGGAGCGGCCGGCGGTGAAGAAGGTGCTGGCGGAATGGGCTCGCACCTGACGCGGCCCCGATTCACTCCGATCTGCGCAGGCCTGGGATCAGCAGGACGATTCCCAGCATCATGAAGAGAGCGCTTGCAGCGTAAGCACCCTGGGCCAGTGGAGCACCAAAGCGCTCTGCCGCTGCTCCCGCGAGGAAATTGCCAAACGGCAAGCTGACCACCACGCCGGTGCGCAGTCCCATCACCCGGCCGCGCATGGCCTGCGCCGTATTGCTCAATATCAAAGTGGCGATCACGGTCCAGACGATCGCCTGGGCAATCCCGGCTACGAACACGAGCGTCAGCGAAAGGTGATAGCGCGTGGAGAAAGCAAACAGCAGCAGGGAGGCCGGCCAGCCGAGGCCGCTCCATACCAGCAGCCTGCCCTTGCGCCTGAAGTTGCCCAGTGAGACGACCCAGAGCCCTGCCACGAGCGCGCCGAGCCCCGCCATGGCCGTGAGCATCCCGTAGCCCGTCGGACCTGCGTCCAGGATGTAGCGGGCAAATATGGGGAGAAAGGAATACCGGTAGGGGGCGGCGAGCAGGTTGAGGAAAAAGGCAATCACCAGCAGCACGAGCACCGTCTGGTTGCCCCAAACGTACTTCAAACCGCCGATGAGACTCTTTACGGGCGATTCGTGAACGTGCGCGACAGCGTGCATCACATCCTTCAGCATGAGCAGCACCACCACATCCAACAGATAGATGGCCGCGATCAGCCCATAGGCGCCGCCCATGCCCAACGTCGGAATCAATATCCCTCCCAATGCCGGGCCAACGACCACGGTGATCTCTATGGCAACCGTATTCAGGGCGATCGCGTTGGTCAGGTTTTCGCTTTCCACCAGGTCCGGCACAAAAGCCTGACGGGTAGGGTTGTCCAGAGCCCAGGTCAGGCTGCTCACCAGGGCAAGAGCGATGACATGCCACAGGGCAAGCCAGCCGGACGCGAAAAGGAGCAGCATGACGGCCGACACCGCCAGGTTCACCACTGCCGCTACGATGAGGAGCAGGCGCCGGTCCATCCGGTCCGCGACCACTCCCATGAACGGCGCCGTCAGGTAGCCGGCCATCTTGCTCCCGGCCACAATACCCACCATCAGGGGCGAGTCCGTCAGCTCGAGGGTCAGCCAGCCGACGACGACCATATCCGCCCAGCGCGCAGTGGAGGAAAGAAGAGTGGCCATCCAGAGCAGGCGGAAGCCGCGATGGCGGAGCGCGGCAAACTGGTGCATCCGGCCCAGCCGGACCCAAAATTTCCGCATCATGGAGCTCGAGTATCCCTGTGTTCTTATTTATTGCTGGGAAGGAAGTGTAGGCGAGCAGAAACATACATGTTAAGAGGCTCCTTCCTCATGCTCCAGGCTCCTGTTGCTGGGGCCAGGACGGGGTGACGGCGCCCGGCAACCGGCATTTGCTGCCCATTGCCCTTCGTAACGGAGAGGGATTGGACCAAGGTCCAATGGCCTCGCGCCTCGTATCGCTCAAGAATCGTCGCAGCCGGAGCACCGTCAAGCGCCGCGGTTCGTGGACGCGCTTCCGACACATGACGGCCGGCACGAAGTGGATCCTTGGATTGAACTCAACAGGAGACGACCATGGAACGAAAAATACTGGTGCTCGGCCTGCTGGCGATGTCGCTCGCGGCGCCGGGCGTCCATGCGCAGAAGCCGCCGGCGGGCCCCGCCCAGCCCGTGGCGGGCGCCGTCGATGCACCATCGATTCAGGCGCTCAAGGACATGGGCGCTCATCTGCAGACGTTGAAGCGCTTCCGGGTATCAACGGAGCTCACCGGGGAGCGCGTGCTGAAAGACGGCCAGAAGCTTCAGCATACCGCCACTGCGAACCTGGATGTCGTGCGTCCTGCAAAGCTGCACGCCGTGATGTCGAGCGCCCGGGCCGAGCGCGAGCTGATCTTCGACGGCAAGACAGTCACCCTCTACACGCCCGCGCAGAAGTACTACTCCACGGTCGAGTTTGACAACACGATCGGCGGACTGATCGAAAGGCTCGAGGAAAGGTACGGCGTGGAGCTGCCGCTGGCTGATCTTTTCCGCTGGGGCACGCCGGCGGCGCCGCTCGACAAGATCGAGTCCGCCATGAACGCCGGCCAGGATTTCATCGGCAAGGATCTCTGCGATCACTATGCCTTTCGGCAGAGCGGGATCGACTGGCAGATATGGATAACCGCGGGCGGCAAGCCGCTGCCGCGCAAGGTCGTAATCACCAATCGCGCCGACGAAGCGCGCCCGCAGTCGGTATCCGTGATCAGCTGGAATCTGAAGCCGACCTTCGAGGACTCGATCTTCAGGTTCACGCCGCCCAAGGGCGCCAAGAAGATCGAGATCGTCCCGCGGAAAACGAAATAGGAGAGAGCCGACATGAAGAGATCACTCAGCGAGTTCCTTCTGGCTTCTTTGGCTGCTGTCGTTCTGGTGAGCTTTGCGATGGCGCCCATCGCCGAGGCGGCGGGCGGCCGCGCCGGCGGGGGCGGTGGCGCCCGCGCCGGCGCCGGTGGGGGTGGTGGCGGCGGGGCCAGGCAGGGCGCGCAGATCAACAACAGCAGGGCCGATGTGCGCAGCAACGATGTCCGCAGCACCAGTGTCAACAACGTCAATGTAGACAGAAACACGGTGGTCGTCGCAGGCGACCGCGGCGGCTGCTGCGGCGGCGGCTGGGATCATCCGGTCGCGGCTGCGGCGGTGGTTGGCACCACGGTCGCGGTGACCGCTGCCGCCATCGGATCGATGGTGGCGACGGTGCCGCCAGGCTGCGTTCCGGTCAACTACGGCGGCATGGTGTATCAGCAATGCGGCGGCACCTGGTATATGCCCCAGGGATCGCAGTTCGTCGTGGTCAATCCACCGTATTGATGGTCAGCCCCAAGGCGTAGCGCGACGGACTCGCTCATAGCCGCAATACGGCGAGCCAATACCGCCGGGTCAGCAGGATCGCGACCAACCCCTGCGCCGCGAGCGCCACGGTCGCCGTGCGAGGCGTCAGCAGCTCCGCGAGCAGGCCCAGGTATAGAAACCCGATCGGCCCGCTGCCGATGCATACCGAAAGCACGCCGAGGAGGCGCGCGCGCATCGCGATCGGCGCGGCGCGATAGACGAGCGTCGCCTGCATGACGGCAAATCCGGCTCCGGACATTCCGCCCAGAAAGAGCGATACCGCGGCCACCGCGATGCCCGGCGCGGTGGCAAAGAACACCACCATCACCAGGTAGAGGAAGACCCCGCTCAGGTAGATGCGCCCGTACCATGCGGGACGCGCGAGTGTCGCAACCAGCAGCGCGCCGAGCAGGCCGCCCACGCCGTCGCAGCTGGCGAGCAGACCCACACCTTTGGGGCCGAGGTTGAGATAATCCGTGCCGATGACCGGCACCATGCTGGTCGCGGGCCAGCCGAAGACATTGAAGATGACGGTTATCACGAACACGCCGATCAGGCGCTGGTCGCCGTATAGCCAAGCTAGCCCCTCGCGGATGCTGGTGACGAACGAAGCGGGCCTGGCGGCGACGGCTTCCGTGCGCATCCCGATGCGTAGCGCCGCCACGAGCGCCGGCGTGTAGAGCGCGAGGCTGAACCAGAAAACGCTCGTGACGCCATACTCCGCCAGCAGGAGCCCGCTCAGCATGGGGCCGAGCACGCGGGTCCCGTTGTTGGTAGCGGTGTCGACCGACAGCGCGGCTCCGATGCGCTCGGCGCCGACGGCATCGCCGATCATCATCCGGCGCACCGGGTGATCGGCCGCCCAGCCGGCGCCGTTGATGAAGCTCGCGGCGCCGAGGTGCCAGACCTCGATCGCACCGAGGCTCGCGAGGATCGCCAGCGTGAGCGCGACGGCCATCGACGTCGCAACCACCAGGACGAGCACAGGCCGGCGGTCGAGCCGCTCGGCCGCGGCACCGATGACGGCGCCGAAGAGGCCCATCGGCAGCAGTCGCAGCATGGTGAGCATCGCCACCACAAAGGCCGATCCCGTGAGCTGATAGGCGAACAGCGCGAGCGCGAGCATCTCCAGCCAGCGCACGATGCAGATCGCGAGCCCCACGAACCAGAGGCGGCGGAAATCCGCAAGTAAAAACAGGCGACTGACCGTCATGGTGACGAGATAGAGGTGACGAGATACAGGCAGGTGACGAGATAGTAGTGATGTATTACCGTGTCGTGAACCGGTTTTTCGTCACCGTCATTCGTCGCTATTGATCGTCACCATGACCCCCTCCGACTCTTACGATTTCGTCGTGGTAGGCGCGGGCGCCGCGGGTTGCGTGCTGGCGAATCGCCTGTCCGCTTCCGGACGGTACTCGGTGCTTTTGCTGGAGGCGGGCGGCGAGGACAGCAGTCCCTGGATACACATTCCCCTCGGCTACGGAAAGCACTTCACCAATCCGGCGGTGAACTGGCTCTATTCGAGCGAGCCGCAAGCGGGTGCCGGCAACCGGCGGATCGCGCAGCCGCGCGGCAAGGTGATCGGCGGATCGACCTCGATCAACGGCCTGCTCTACATCCGCGGCCAGCGAGAGGACTACGACCGGTGGCGCGACCTCGGCAATGCGGGCTGGAGCTACGCCGACGTGCTCCAGTACTTCCGCAGGTCCGAGGACCAGCAGCGTGGCCCCGACGAGTACCACGGCACGGGCGGGCCGCTGGCGGTCTCGGACCCGGCGGAGCCACACGCGCTGGCCGACGCCTGGCTGGCGGCCGCGGAAGAATGTGGTTACCGGCGCAATCCGGATTTCAACGGCGCGACCCAGGAAGGCTTCGGCTTCAACCAGTGGACGATCCGCAGAGGCTTGCGGAGCAGCGCGGCGACAGGGTATCTGCGTCCGGCCCGGAGGCGCGCCAACCTGCGCATCATCACCCGTGCGCACGCGACCCGCGTCCTGTTTTCCGGCAAGCGCGCGACGGGCGTCGAGTACCTGCGCAACGGGATTCCCGGTGCCGCAACGGCTCGCGCGGAGGTGCTGGTGGCCGGCGGCTCGTTCAATTCCCCGCAGCTACTGCAACTCTCGGGCGTCGGCCCGGCGCCGCTGCTGCAGCGCTCCGGAATCGACGTCGTGGCCGACCTTCCCGGCGTCGGCATGAACCTCCAGGACCACTACACGGCGCGGATGGTGTACGAGTGCACCGAGCCCATCACGCTCAACGACGTCGTGGCCAGCTTCCCGAAGAGCGTGCTCGCCGCGCTGCGTTTCGCTTTTCTGCGCAAGGGATTCCTCGCGATGGGCCAGTCGTATGCGACGGGCTTCATCCGTGCCGATCCCGCGGCCGCGACCCCCGACATCCAGACCAGCATCACGCTCTACAGCTTCGATAAACCGGGGGACAAGCTACATGGCTTTCCCGGTTTTACCCTGGCTGCGCGGCTGCTGCGGCCCGAGAGCCGCGGCAGCGTCGCGATCCGGAGCGCCGATCCGCTGCAGCCACCGGCAATCGCGCCCAACTATCTCACTTCAGAAAAGGATTGCGCGGTCCTGCTGGCGGGAGTGAAGGCGAACCGCCGTCTCATCGACACCGCCGCGATGCGTCCCTACGTGGCGCGCGAGCACGATCCCGGCCCCGCGTGCGTGAGCGACGCGGACCTCATGGATTTTCTGCGCGAGCGGGGCGGAATCGCGTTCCATCCGGTCGGCACCTGCAAGATGGGCGGCGACCCATCGGCGGTCGTCGACGAGCGCCTGCGCGTGCGCGGCCTGCAGGGGCTGCGCGTCGTGGACGCCTCCATCATGCCGACCCTGGTGTCCGGCAACACCTACGCGCCGACGCTCATGATCGCGGAGAAAGGCGCAGACATGATCCTCGAGGATACGGATGCGCGCTAGGAAGTGATGGTGCTGTCACTAGTGACGACGTGATGTCGCCGTCGCTGGTGGAGAGGTAAGGCCGCTGGTGAGGGACTTCACCGCTTCACTGATCACCGGTCACGGATCACCGATCACGAATCACGCGGCGACCGCCTGCTCCACCGTTGGCGCATCGCCCCTGAGGGTCGTTCTGCGCACGTCGCGCGGCTCGCCGGCCGGAAATGGCCGTCCGCGGTGCATGGTCTGACGGTTGTCCCAGATCACGAGGTCATCGACCCGCCACTTGTGCGAATAGACGAACTCACGCTGCGTCGCGTGCTCGCTCAGGTCGCGCAGCAACAGCCGCGCCTCCGGCAGCGGCCAGCCGAGAATCGTGCCGGCGTGGGACGACAGGTAGATCGATTTGCGTCCGGTCCTCGGCAGGGTGCGTACCAGTCTCTGGCGCACCGGCTTGAAGCGCTCGCGCTCCTCGGGCGTGAAATCCGTGAACCCGATCGCCGCGCGCGAGAACAACTGCGAATGCTCGCACACGAGAGGCTCGATCAGCGCCTTCGTCTCGTCGTCCAGCGCCTCGTATGCCGCGCCCATGTGGGCGAACTCGGTATTGCCGCCCTTCGAGGGAATGCGCAGCGCGCGCAGCAGCGAGTATTTGGCCGGGATCGCCTTGAATGACGAGTCGGAATGCCAGAGGCGATTGCCGATAGCGAACAGGCGCCTGCGGTCGTCGCGCCCGTACGGCTGGTTCTTGCCGTCGAGGTTCGACACGTCGGCGAAGGTGGCAGGCAAACGGAGGTCCGCGGCGTCGCGCAGGTTGTTGCCCAACGTGTTTTCCACCGGTCCCAGCGCCGCGGTGAAGGCGAGGTGTTGCTCGTTCGTAAGCGGCTGATCGTGGAAGACGAGCACCGCGTACCGGTCCATGGCGGCGTGGATTTCCTCCGCCTGGGCAGGTGACAGGGGTTCGCGCAGGTCGATGCCGTCGACCTCGGCGCCGATGCATGGTCCGAGGGGACGGAATTGAAGGGACAGCACGGCGCTCATGGGCTCCTCCTGCGGCGATCCAGGATCTGGACTCTTACGGGCTGCTGCTGAGAACATGATACCCGCAGCAGCCTCGAAGGATGAACGTGGAACGTGGAAGGGTCGGTTTCCCCGCACTGCAGGGTCATCCCTTATCCATGGAATGACGCGCGACCGAAGACTGCGGCGTAAATGAGCCCGGACCGGTCGCCTCGGGCGCAAGGTATGGAACTGATTCTTTCCACATCCCACATTCCACGCTTCCACGTTCAGAGAAGGCCCTCCGCCTTCCTCCTTTGGCTGCGCCTATACTGTCGGCCATGACCTTGCTGCGCATTGCGATGTGGTTATTTCTCGCCGCAATGTGCACGTCCGTGCACGCCCAGACGGACTCTGCCTACCCTTCGCGGCTGCTCCGCCTGATCGTCCCGTTTGCGCCCGGCGGCACTACCGATACGGTCGCGCGGCTCGTCGCGCGTGAGCTATCCAGATCCGTCGGGCAACAGGTGGTAGTCGAAAACCGGCCCGGCGCCGGCGGTCTCATCGGAGCGGAAGCGGTGCTCAAGGTCCCGGCGGACGGTTACACGCTCTTCTTCGCGACGATCAGCACGATGGCGGTCCAGCCTGTCCTCCAGCCGAAGCCGAGCTACGATCCGCTGAAGGACTTCGTCCCGGTGACGCTGATCGCGACGCTGCCCTATGTCTTCGCGGCTCATCCATCGCTGCCTGCGCACTCCCTGCCGCAGCTCGTAAGGCTCGCGCGCGCGAAACCTGAATCGATCAGTTATGCGTCACCGGGTTATGGAACCGGCGCGCACCTCACGTCCGAATACCTCTCCAGCGTGACGGGCATGAAGTTCGTGCACGTGCCCTATAAGGGAGATGCGCCGGGCACGATCGATCTCGTCGCGGGACAGGTCGCACTTGCCGTGTTCCCGCCGATCAGCCTCGTGCCGCACGTAAAGGCGGGGCGGCTGCGCGCGCTCGCGGTGACTTCACTCGAGCGCTCTAGCGCGCTGCCGGACGTGAAAACGGTCGCGGAATCGGGCTACCCGGGATTCGAATCGGGATCCTGGAACGGTATCGCCGTGCGCGTGGGCACGCCCGAAGCCGTTGTGCGGCGGCTTCACAAGGAAATTGCAGCCGCTTTGACGGAAAGCCAGCAGGTGCGCGCCAACATCGAGTCGAGCGGGAGCAAGATCGTGGCGAGCACGCCGGAGCAATTCGCCGATTACGTCCGCAGCGAGATCGCAAAGTGGCGGCGCGTAGTGTCGACGGCGGGGATCAAGATCGAGCGAGATTGAGAGGCGTCCCAAGTACGGCGTCCCAGATCAAGCGTCCCAGATAAGGCGGGTCTGGGGAGCACGCGAAACCCGCCCCTTATCACTCATCCCTCCGCCCTCATCCATCCGCTGGCCTGCCTTCCACGTTCCACATTCCACGTTCCACGTTTGCGATCCCGGTGTGACACCTATCGCTTGGCTTGCTTTTTGCTATCCGAATTCGGGCTTTGAGAACAGCGACTCGTGACGCATTTAACAGCATCGAAGGAGGATCCACATGAAGGCCAAATACATCACACTTGAAATCCTTGCGGTTATGACATTCGCTCTCGCGCTTCCCCATGCAGTTATCGCTGGCGATTTAAGTACAGCGGTCGGTAGCGGGCTCGGCGGCGCTGGCGGGGCGGCAGTGGGCCAGGCTATAGACAAGAACCAGACGCGTGGCGCCATCATCGGAGGCGCTGTCGGCGGTGCCGCGGGTGCGGCAGTCACCACGTCGGGTGACGGCAAGACCGGTGCGATCATCGGAGGTGCCGTGGGCGGCGGAGCGGGAGCAGCGGTCGGGCAATCGGTCGGGGGCAAGACGGGCGCCGTAGTCGGCGCCGGGGTCGGTGGAGCTGCCGGGGCGGTCGCCGGTAAACACATTGCCAGCAACGGGAGCAGCAGTGCAGCGCCGGCGGCAGCCGCTCCCGCGCCGGTCGCCGCGACGCACGCCACGCAATACAGCAGCCGGGACGGCCATCATCACGATCACGACGAGTGGTGCCGGCGCAAGGGGCACGGTAAAGGTTGGGCGAAAGGACACGACAAGAAAGGCTGCTGATTCCAGCCCACGCCATGCGGTCTTGAATGCCACGGAGAGAAGGACGCCGGCGTCAAGACGTGACAAAAGACACTACGAAGGCCCGGGCATTCGTAGGCCGCATGACAAAATGCGGCACATAGTGCCCCAGAAGGATGGCATCCTCGGCGTGATTGAGCCGGGTCGGACGCGGCTTTGCCGCCCGATCCGGCGGCGCTACCTCGCAGGCTCGTAGCGGTAACCCTGCGTTACTCGGTGCCTCTACAGGGAGTCAGGACCGGGCTCGACCGAGCCACCGGTCTGCCTTCCACGTTCCACGTTGAGAGCGATCGTCCCTCCTCAGTCCGCCCACGCCCCCGCGATCTTCACCTGCATGCGGATTCTGTCCGCTTCGCTGGCGATGAACTGCCTGAACTCGGCAGGCGTGCTGCCGACCTGCTCCTTGTCCGCTTCGGCGAAGTGCGTTTTCACGCTCGGCTGATTCATGACTTTCACGATGGCCTGCTGCATCCGGTTGACGATGTCGGGGGGCGTGCGCGCCGGCGCGAGTATGCCGGTCCACGAGGTCGTCTCGTAGCCGGGCAGGAATTCGCCGATGTGGGGCGTGTTGGGCAGCAGCGCCGAGCGCTTCTTCCCGCACACGCCGAGCGGCTTGATCAGGCCCGTCTTGATGTGCGGCAGCGATTCGATCAGCGGCGCGAAGATCGACTGGACCTCGCCGCCCAGTAGGGCGACCATCGCCGGCGCACCGCCCTTGTACGGCACCTGCAGCATGTTGCCCTTGACCATGTTGTTGAAGAGGGCGCCGGCAAGATGCTGCGAGGACCCGTGCCCGGCCGTCCCATAGGTCACCCTGGCGCCGCCTTTGACGTGCGCGATGAACTCGGGGAGCGTCGCCGCCGGCACGCTGGGATTGACGACGAGCACGTTGGTGGACCAGTTGGTCTGGGTGACGGGCGCGAGCTCCTTCACGTAGTCGTAGCGCGGGTTTTTCTGGATGTACATGTTCACCAGCAGCGTCGTGGACGAGATGAGGAACGTGTAGCCGTCCGGAATGGCCTTCGCTGCCGTCTCGCCCGCGATATTGCCCGACGCGCCCGAGCGATTGTCCACGACCACGGTCTGGCCGAGCACGCCCCGCAAGCCTTCCGCCAGCACGCGGGCGGTGATGTCCGTGCTGCCCCCGGGGGCGAAGGGGACGAGCAGCCGGATCGGCCGGGTCGGCCAGGCGTCGGCGGCGAACGCAGGCAGTGCGACCTGCAGCAACAGGAACAGAACCGCTAATGCTGACAAGATGAGGGGCTGCATGATTCTGCCTTCCTCCTTCAAGTGTTTGCGCCCGATTCTACCCGGTGTTCTAAACTAGCGATTCACGGGAGGTTTTCATGATCGATTTTCGTGCATTGCGAGTCGCCAGCACCCTGGCTTGCGCGCTGGTATTTGTTTCGGGCGCCCCGGCATGGGGGGCGTATCCCGAGAAGGCTGCCCGCGTGATCGTGCCCTCGCCGCCGGGCGGCGGCAACGATATCATGGCGCGCCTGGCGGCTCAGAAGCTCGGCGAAGCCTGGGGCAAGCAGGTGGTGGTGGACAACCGTCCGGGCGCCGGCGGCGCCATCGCCTTCGAGATGGCGGCGCGCTCGGCTGCCGACGGCTACACGCTGTTGCTCGGAAGCACCAACCTCACGGTGCTCCCGGACATGCAAAAGGTGAATTACCACCCTATCAAGGACTTCGTGCCCGTGTCGCTGATGGCGAAGTCGATGAACATTCTCCTCGTGCATCCGTCGGTTCCGGCGAAATCGACGAAGGAGCTGATCGCCATCGCCAAGGCCCAGCCCGGCAAGCTCAACTACGCAACCAGCATCGCGACCTCGGTGCATCTTGCCGCCGAGTTGTTCAAGGCCAAGGCCGGCGTGAATATCGTGATGGTGCCGTACAAGGGCATGGGACCGGCCCTGATGGATCTCATCGCAGGCCACGTGGATGTCGCGTTCGCCAACCCCGCCGCGTCCCAGGACTACGTGCGATCGGGCCGGATGCGGGCCCTGGCCGTGACCGGCGAGAAGCGCTACTCCGGGCTGCCGGAGGTGCCGACGATAGCGGAAACGGCGATCCCGGGATTCGAGGCGAGCACCTGGTGGGGCATACTGGCTCCCGCGGGCACGCCGGCTGCCGTCGTCTCCGAGGTCAACGGCAAGCTTGCAGTCGCGCTCACGCAGCGCGACATGATAGATCGCATCGCCGCCCTCGGCGCGGACCTTGTCGGCGGGCCGCCGGAACGGCTTGCCGAGCACTTGAACGCCGAGATCCCCAAGTGGCGCGAGGTCGTTCGCGCGGCGAACATCCGGCTATAGGTTCTTTCTGCCCCAACTTCACACAGAGGAGAATGACGAGATGAACATCGAGCGCCAGGAGATAAGCGGACACCTCAGCAAGGTGGTCGAGCATAACGGCACCGTTTACGTTGCCGGCACGACCGCAGACGACAAGTCGGCGGGGATGAAGCAACAGACCGAGCAGGTGCTCGCGAAGATCGACAAATTGCTCGCCCGGTCCGGCACCAACAAGTCGAAGCTGCTCTCTGCGACCGTCTATATTTCCGACATGGCGCAGAAGGAGGCGATGAATGAAGCGTGGATGGCCTGGATCGATCGCAAGAACCCTCCGACGCGCGCCTGCGTCTCCGTCGAGCTCGGGAGCAAGACGACGCTGGTGGAGATCGTCGTCACCGCGGCAAAATAGAACGAAGCGGAGTCCGTCATGAAGAGCGGAAACCTGGGCGCCTACAACATCGAAGACCTCCGGCAGATGGCAAGGAAGCGTCTGCCCCGCTGCATCTTCGAGTATGTCGACGGCGGCGCGGAGGATGGAATAGCGCTCCAGCACAACCGCGAGGTCTACCGCTCGCTCAAGATCAAGAACCGGGTCCTGAAGGACGTGTCCAGGCGCTCGACCGCCATCGAGATCTTCGGCCAGAAGATCGCGATGCCCTACGCGATCTCGCCGACGGCCTCGGCGGGGCTCATGTGGGACGGCGGCGAAGTGGGGCTCGCCCGGGCGGCGCGCCGGATGGGCGTCCCCTGCACGGCTGCGACCGCCGCGTTGACGCCGATGGAGGAGATCTACGAGGCGGCCGGGGGCAATCTCTGGTTCCAGCTCTACATGTGGGTGGACAAGCAGGCGAGGATGTCCTTCGTCGAGCGCGTGAAGGCGGTCGGCTACAAGGTGCTGCTCGTCACCGTCGACGGCTCCGTCGGCGCCAATCGCGAGCACAACCTCAGGAACGGCTACTCGCTGCCGCTCAAATATACGCCGAAGCTGATCGCGCAGATTCTCGCCAGGCCCGGCTGGTGCCTGCGTGTCCTGGCCCCGCAGTACATCAGGCGCGGCCCGTTCACGAAGGCGAACTACCCGAAGGAATGGGGGAACAAGCTCACCGACGCACCCAACGACCACGAGCTCACCAAGCCCGACACTCAGTGCTGGGACGACATCAAGCGCATCCGCGACATGTGGCCGGGCTACATGCTGGTGAAGGGATTGCAGAGCCTGGAGGACGCGGTGATCGCCGCCGATTACGGGCTGGATGGGGTCGTCCTGTCGAACCACGGCGGCCGCTATCTCGATAGCGCGCCGGCTCCGCTCCAGGTCGTGCCGGAAGTTCGCAGGGCCGTCGGCGACCGGCTGAAGATCATCATCGACAGCGGCGCAAGACGCGGTTCCGATCTCGTGAAGGCCATCGCCGTCGGGGCGGACATGGTCATGTCCGGCAGGCCTACCCTCTACGGCTCCGCCGCTGCCGGCGAAGCCGGCGCCTACCGCGCGCTCGAGATTTTCCAGACCGAGATGGACCGCATCATGGGGATGCTCGGGCTGAACAGCGTCGATGAAATCAGCCCGCACATTTTCTGGAATCCGCCCGACTGGGTGCCCAAGCCCAAGCCGGCGCGGGTGGTGGAGCAGATTGCCTCTCGCGCTTCGGCGAGTTGAACCGTCACATGCTTCGCGCGTGAGGCTTTACGCTCTTCACCGCGTAGCTCGTTTTGATGTGCCTGGTTGAGATCAAGCCGGGTAGGGTGGTCTGAGAAGCCCCGGCGAAATCAGATCCCGGTGGGGACCGCTGCCTTAGACCCGAAGGAGTCCTTCACCGTCGCCAACTTGAGCGGCGGGCGCCACGCCTAACGCCATACCACAACAATGGGCCACCGAGCAGGACAAGCGTACTCGGTTCTGGTACAGGCGCCGGGCCGAATACTCCAGTCTGCACATCGATGATTACGGGATCACCGAAAATTTCGATGAAGGCCGACAGACGCAAGAATTCAGTATGGGGAAGGCCTGCCGGCACACCAGCGATCGTCACATCATGAAACTGAACGAAGAGTGGAGCCTCTTGGAACGGAAACACTTCGAAGAAACCGGAACTGAAACTGTCCCCGCCGATAAACCCATCATTGATCTCTTCCCCGTTAGGTCCCAGGTGATACATATACTCGGCGTATCCCAGTCGTACTTCGCACGCGCCTGCGGGTTCTCCCATGGAGCCGCCACCGAACGTTCCGGCGGGTCGACAAGTTCCAAAGATGCCCGCGGAGGGAGGAATGTGACGGGCTGCCAGGCCAGAGCTGTCGAGGACGTAGTCGACCTGAGCCAAGGAATAGAACGCGTTGAATCCCGTGAGATTGTTGAATAGTCCAGGATCCTCCCTGAAGCTCGCCCCAAACGGATTCAAGACGAACGCGGTGTTCGTATTTGACGTGTTTTGTACAAAGCCACCGAACCACCCGATCGCCGTGTGCGTTTGAAGGTCGGGAGGATTGTTCGCAGAATCGTCCACGTTATAAAACCGTGCGATTGGGTTTATGTTGGAAGCACTCTGAAAGCCCAGTTGATCGAGATTATCGAAGCGTGCGTCCAAAAGAGGCGTAGATCCTCCAACTGGAAGCAAGCCGTGTGGGTCGTTGGAAGTCTGAGGCTGCTGATTGGTCACTGTTCCGTCAATGATTTGCTTGGTGTCCAGGAAAGCCACCGAACGCGAGGCTGAAACGCTGATGATTGTCGCGCCGGCAGGAATAGCGAAGAATCCCCCTAGCAGAAGACATAGGATTACATGATGCGCGATCGTCGACACAGAGTTGGACTTCATGGTGGCCTCCGCTGTGTGAAGATCTTCATTTTCCGGCTACTGCTTCTCGACGGTCAACGCTAGCCTCCTCCAACATTGACGACATCGAAGGTAGCAGGGGACACGATAGCGGCGCCGGGCCGAATCATCCACATTCAACAATAGGGGCCAGATTTGGCCAAGTTCAATTTCTAC
>DATFWO010000051.1:0-36666 GCA_035259205.1 Burkholderiales bacterium
CCCGCTGCGGCGAAGAGGGGCTGATGGACGCACAACACCACGGTCACGGTCATCACGGCCACGATCATGGCCACCCTGCCGGGCGTGAGAAGGATCCGGTGTGCGGCATGGCAGTCGATCCCGCCACCGCGACCTGGTTCCACGACCACGACGCAACCCGGTATTACTTCTGTTGCGACGGTTGCCAGGCGCTGTTCAAGGCCGATCCCGGCAAGTACCTCGGGAAGGCGCCGCCCGCCCCTGCAAAGCAGGTTGCGGCCCCGAAAGTCCGCGGCGGTTATACCTGCCCCATGCACCCGGAAATCACGCAGAACGGTCCGGGTTCATGCCCCAAGTGCGGCATGGCTCTGGTGCAGCTGCTACCTGCCGCACCGGCCGCGAGGGAGTACACCTGTCCGATGCATCCGGAAGTACGCAGCCCAAAGCCGGGCAGCTGTCCCAAGTGCGGCATGGCGCTCGTACCGGTGGCGGGCGCACAGGAGGACGACTCCGAGCTGCGCGACATGACCCGCCGCTTTTGGGTGGCCGCCGCGCTTTCCGCCCCGCTCGTGTTCATCGCGATGGCGCCCTACTTCGGGCTCGCGCGCCCGTTGGGGCTCCCGCCGCACGTGCGGATGTACGTGGAGTTCGCTCTTGCCACCCCAGTGGTGCTGTGGAGCGGCTGGCCGTTCTTCCACAAGTTCCGGCTATCGCTCGCCAATCGCAGTCCGAATATGTATACCCTCATCGGGCTCGGCGTCGCGCTCGCCTATTCGTTCAGCATCGCGGCGGTATTCGCGCCCGGCATGTTCCCGCAGGAGCTCCGCGGCGATGGGGGCGACGTTGGCGCCTATTTCGAGGCGGCTGCAGTGATCGTTACGCTCGTGATGCTGGGCGAGGTGATGCAGCTGCGGGCGCTGGGACAGACCAGCCTGGCGATCCGAGAGTTGCTCGAGCTCGCGCCGAATACGGCACTGCGCATCGAAGTGGACGGCCGCGAGTTCGTAGTGCCGCTCGATCAGGTGCACCCAGGCGACAGATTGCGAGTGCGCCCGGGGGAAAAAGTCCCGGTAGACGGCACTTGTATCGAAGGGACATCTAACGTGGACGAGGCGATGATCACCGGCGAGCCGGTTCCCGTTCCCAAGAAACCGGGAGACCGGGTAACCGGCGCGACGATCAACGGGAAGGGTACGCTCGTCATCCGCGCCGAGCGGATAGGAGCCGACACCCTCCTCTCGCGAATAGTTCACATGGTTGCCGAAGCGCAGCGCACGCGCGCCCCTGTCCAGCGCCTCGCCGACCTGGTAGCCGCCTATTTCGTGCAAACGGTCATCGTGATCGCGATCTTCACGTCGCTCGCCTGGTGGACCTTAGGTCCGGAACCGAGACTGGCCTATGCTCTCGTAAACGCCGTGGCTGTCCTCATCATCGCGTGTCCGTGCGCGGTGGGATTGGCAACCCCCATCTCGATTACGGTCGCCATGGGGCAAGGCGCATTGAACGGCATCCTGTTCCGCAATGCGGAGGCCGTGGAGAAACTGCGCGACGTGGATACGCTTGTAGTCGACAAGACCGGCACGCTTACCCTCGGCAAGCCGCAACTCGTAGACCTCGTGATGGGCGATGGCATCGCCGAAAACGAAGCGTTGGCGCTGATCGCAAGCCTGGAGCGGGCGAGCGAGCATCCCCTCGCGCAGGCCATCGTCAAGGGTGCCGAAGACCGGAGCCTCCAACTGCAGCCGGCAGCGAAATTCGAATCACTGACCGGCCAAGGAGTGGTGGGCGAGGTGAGCGGGCGCAAGGTCGCAGTGGGCAGCCGCTATTTCATGGAGTCGATGACCGGCGCACCGCCCCCATTGACCAAACGGGCGGATGAGTTCAACGCCCAGGGCAAGACCGCTCTTTACGCAGCGATAGACGGGCAAGTAGCAGCCTTGATCGCCGTTGCCGACCCGATCAAGGAAAGCGCACGCGAGGCCATTGAGACGCTGCAGGCCGAGCACGTGCGGGTGGTCATGCTATCGGGTGATTCGCATAAGACCGCGGAGGCGGTCGCCCGTCAGCTCGGCATCGCGGAGGTAATCGCCGAGGTGCTGCCGGAGCAGAAGGTGGAGGCGATCAAGGCGATGCAGGCGCGCGGGAGGATCGTGGCGATGGCTGGAGACGGCATCAACGACGCCCCGGCCCTAGTCCAGGCTCACGTCGGCATCGCGATGGGCACCGGAACCGACGTCGCGATCGAGAGCGCGGGCGTGACGCTGGTGAAGGGCGACCTGCGTGGCATCGTGAAGGCGGTTCACCTCTCGCGCGCGACCATGCGCAATGTCAAGCAGAACCTGTTTTTCGCGTTCGTCTACAACGCGCTGGGTGTGCCGATCGCGGCCGGTGCGCTCTATCCGTTTTTCGGGTTGCTGCTGTCTCCGATCTTCGCCGGAGCGGCGATGGCGATGAGTTCTGTATCCGTCGTCGCCAACGCCCTGCGCCTGCGACGCGTTCGCCTCTGACCTCACCAGGTGTCGGTCCCACTTGCAAGTCCCGGGCATCGTCTGATCCACCCTTGTCACGGTTTCGAGACAAAAAAGCGATGCAAATGCGATCAAATAGCGATTTTCTCCGCCCATACTGGGTCCAGGATACGAAGAATCCCAAAGAAATCATGAGCATCGCGTATCCGGGACGAATATTTCGATCAACCGTATGGAACAGGAGACCTCTGATGAAAACGCTACTGGCTGCGGTCGCAGCACTTATACTGGTCGGCGCGTTGGCCGGGTGTGCCGATGTCACGAGCAAGACTGATGAATCGGTATTTCAAACACTGGACCACATGCGGGCTAACCCGGACTGACGGGTTCGGCGCCGGCCGTGGACTTGCGCGTTCCCACGGCCGGCCTTCTCTCCGGGTTGGCTGGATAGTGCAGCCTGCACGGTGAGCCTGGAGGAAGGACCGCCGGGATGCGCAACGTCCTCGTAATCGAGGATCAGCGGGACATCGCCAATCTGATCGATGTGCATCTGCGCGACCTGCCGTGCAACGTCGTGCTTCGATTCGACGGCCACACCGGACTGGCCGAAGCCCAGACCAGGGCCTATGACCTGCTGATCCTGGATCTGATGGTACCGGGTCCCGACGGGCTGGATATCTGCCGCCGGTTGCGCGCCGGGGCCGACTACACGCCGATCCTGATGGTGACCGCGAAGGGCGCGGAATCGGATCGAGTGCTCGGCCTGGAGCTCGGCGCGGACGACTACCTTACCAAGCCGTTCAGCGTCCTCGAGCTGGTTGCGCGGGTGAAGGCGCTGTTCAGGCGCATGGATGCCTTCGCCGCCGCCGATGCGGCCCCGGCTGAAAAGCCGCTCCGATGCGGCGAGCTCACGATCGATCCTGCGAAGCGCGAGGTCGTGCTCGCCGGCAAACCCGTCAATCTTACCGCCAAGGAATTCGACCTCCTGCTGCACTTCGCCCGCAACCGGGGGCGGGTCTACAGCCGGCTGCAGCTCCTCGACACCGTATGGGGATACGGCCATGAGGGATACGAGCACAACGTCAACTGCCATATCAACCGCCTGCGGGCCAAGATCGAACGCGATCAGGCGCGGCCGAGATTCATAGTGACCGTGCGCGGCGTGGGGTACAAGTTCGCTGAAGGAGCGGGCAGCGAGGCGGCCTGAAGCATGCTCAAGACGCTCTACGGCAAGCTGGTGGTCGTCCTGGTCGGGTTCGCGGTCATCATGGCTGCGACCTTCCTCGCGGTAGCGCATTTCTCGTTCAGGGCGCGCGTCCAGGAAACCAACCAGAAGGTCTATCGTACCTATGCGCAAAGGCTCGTGAGCGAGCGCATCTTCTCCGAAAGCGGGAGCATCGATCCCGCGACGGCCAAGAGCGTCTTCGATCGCATGCGCGTCATTAATCCCCGCATCGACATCTATCTCCTCGACCGGGAGGGCCGCATCATCGTCTCTTCGGGCAGAAATGCACTGCTGCGGCAAAGCGTTGACCTGGAGCCGGTGCGCCGGTTCCTCGACGAGGACAGCGACCTCCCGATATTGGGCGACGATCCCTCTGGGGATACTGTCCGGCGGGTCTTCTCCGTCGCGCCGATTTCGTTCACCGACGGCACCCAGGGCTATCTCTATTTCATCCTGCTGTCGCTCAGCGGTGAAACTCTGGCGCAGCAGATCCGCAACAGCTACGCGCTGCGGGAAAGCATCTGGACCATCGTCGGCGGGCTCCTGCTGGCGCTCGTCGCGAGCGCGCTGATCGTCAAGTACATGATGCAGCGCCTGCGGCGCCTGACGATCGTGATGGACAAGTTCCGCCAGAGCGGCTTTGCGGCGCAGCCCGATCAGGCCGATGCCCGGCTGGCAGCATACGAGGACGAAGTCGCCTATCTCACGGAAACATTCAATGAGATGGCCGAGCGCATGCTTTCCCAGATGCAGACGCTGCGGCACACGGACAACAACCGGCGCGAGCTGCTAGCCAACATTTCGCACGATCTCAGAACGCCGCTGACGTCTCTGCAGGGGCACCTCGAGACCCTGCAGTTGAAGGGCGACCGGCTGACGTCCGACGAGAAGCGCAGCTATCTGGAGATTGCGCTGAGGCAGAGCGAGCGGCTGAACCGGCTGGTAGGGGAGCTCTTCGAGCTCGCGAAACTCGATTCCGAACAGGCCAGCATACTGAGCGAGCCATTCGTATTGGACGACCTGGTGCAGGACGTCACGCAGGAATTCAGTCTGGCGGCGTCCAACAAGCAGGTGTCTCTCGCGACCGATCATCCGGCCGAGCCGTCGCTGGTCATGGGCGACATCGGCCTGATCGAGCGCGTGCTCCGCAATCTCATCGAGAATTCGCTTCACTACACGCCGGCGGGCGGCGAGATCGCGGTGAAAATCGTTCCCGAAAGGGAGCACGTCCGCGTGCAGGTCACTGACACCGGCTGTGGCATCAAGCCGGAAGACCTGCCGCGCATATTCGACCGCTTCTACCGCGGCGAGAAGAGCCGCAGCGATTCCCCGGGAGCCGGCCTCGGGCTCGCCATCGCCAGGCGAATACTGGAGCTCCACGCAGCCGAAGTCACCGTCGCCAGCGAGCCCGGCGCAACCACGATAGGTTTCACGCTGCGGCGCACCGACGCGGCCGCGGAACCGCAGCCATATTCGCCGGCTCCCGCAGTCGGCGGTGCGACGCGAGCGCGGACCGGGATGCCGCAACGCGCCGGCGCCGGCTGACTTTGTTCGACTGCAGCCATCTGTGGTAGCGTTAGCGCTCCCGCTCGGATGCGCTTTCAATGAATCTTCACGGTCTGCTGCTGCGCCGCGCTGCGGAGAACAAGCCGCTGCGCGTTGCCCTGATCGGGGCCGGCAAGTTTGGCTCGATGTTCCTCGCCCAGGTACGGCATACGCCCGGCATACACCTGATTGCGGTCGCAGATCTCTCGCCACAACGGGCACGCGAAAGCCTCGCCCGGGTCGGCTGGGATCCGCGGCAATTCGACGCCCCCTCGCTGGCGGCGGCAGAAACGCGCGCTACGACCTTCGTGACGGACGATGCCCTGCCGGTCATTGCGGCCGGAGCCTGCGAAATCGTGATCGACGCCACCGGGAATCCGGGCGCGGGGATCCGGCACGCCCTTGCCTGTTGCGAGCACGGCAAGCACATCGTGATGGTCAACGTCGAAGCCGATGCGCTGGCGGGGCCGTTGCTCGCGCAACGTGCAGCCAACGCGGGACTCATCTATTCGCTGGCATACGGGGATCAGCCCGCGCTGATCTGCGAGATGGTGGACTGGGCGCGGGCTGCCGGCTTCGAAGTCATCGCCGCCGGCAAGGGCACCAAGTATCTGCCGGCCTATCATGACTCCACGCCGGAAACGGTCTGGGGTCATTATGGCTTCGATGCGGAAATGGTAGCCCAGGGAGATTTCAACGCGCAGATGTTCAACTCGTTTCTCGATGGTACCAAGTCAGCGATCGAGATGGCGGCCGTCGCGAATGCAACGGGCCTTACTCCTGCTCCCGCCGGCTTGTCGTTTCCGCCCTGCGGCGTGGACGATCTGCCGCGGGTGCTGCGACCGCGCCCGGAGGGCGGGTGGCTGCACCACCGTGGGCAAGTCGAAGTCATCTCGAGCCTTGAACGCGATGGGCGGCCGGTGGTGCGCGACCTCAGGTGGGGCGTATACGTGACGCTGGCGGCGGCGAGCGACTACGTGCGCCGGTGTTTCAAGGAGTACGGCCTGGTGACGGATGATACCGGCACGTACTCGGCAATGTACAAGCCTTATCACCTGATCGGCCTCGAGCTTGGAATCACGGTGGCGAGCGTCGGCCTCCGGCGCGAGGCGACCGGCCAAGCTTCCGGATTTCGTGGCGATGCCGTTGCCGTCGCGAAACGCAATCTCAGGTCCGGTGAGACGCTGGACGGCGAGGGTGGCCATACCGTGTGGGGAAGGCTGGCGCCTGCGCGGGATTCACTGCAGCGCCGGGCTTTGCCGATCGGACTGGCCCATGGCGTGAAGGTTACGCGGGCGGTGAACAAGGGAGAGACCGTAACGTGGAACGACGTCAGCGTGCCTGACACGGAGGCGGTGCGCGTGCGTGCGGAAATGGAACGGCTGTTCGCGCGCGACCTGGGCATAAGCACATTTCCGGCGCCGGACGGAAGACAACAGGTTCGATGTTGACAGGCCGCCCCCCCTCCGACACGATAGCCACCAAGGCCGCCTCCGAGGCGAAGGTCGGCGCTAAGAACTAGAAGAAAGATAACCATGAAAAAAATACCGGCGATCGTGTTTGGTCTGTTATTGCTCGGCGTTCAGGCAGGCATGGACGCGGCCCCGACGGCAACTGCCAGGCTGGAGCCGAGGACCGGCTCCCAGGTACAGGGCGTCGTCAACTTCGTTCAGGCCGGCGACATGGTGCACGTCACCGGCGAGGTGACCGGCCACTCCAAGGGGGCGAAGGGTTTCCACGTTCACGAGAAAGGCGATTGCAGCGACCCGAAGGCAATGAGCGCGGGAGCGCATTTCAACCCGCAAGGCGGCAAGCACGGCGCTCCCTCCGACCCGGCACGGCACGCGGGTGACCTGGGCAACCTGATGTTCGACGACAATGGCGTAGCGCGAATCGATGTTTTGGTCGGAGGCATTTCGTTGAGCAAGGATCAACCCAACGGCATCATCGGCCGTGCCGTCATCGTCCACCTGGATCAGGATGATCTCAAGACCGATCCGACCGGGAACGCCGGCGGCCGCGCGGCGTGCGGCGTGATCACAGGTTGAGGGGCGGCGAGCGCAGGAGCGTCGACGCTCATTTCTTGAAATCAAACTCCGCCACCAGCATGTGATGGTCGGACGCAGGAGTGGGCTTCACGCTGTGGCGCACCAGCCGCAGTTGCTTGCTGTAAAAAATGTGATCGAGCACGAGGGGACGCCGGCGCCAGGTGATGTTCTTCGTCTGTACCGTCGTATAGCCCGCTCTGGCGAACTGGCGCACCAGAATCTGGTGCCTGCTGACGTTGAAATCCCCGCCGAGCAGCGTGGGGCCCGCGGACGCCCGCAATTGATCGGCTACGAGCTGGCGCTGACCTGGATCCTTTTCGCTGTTTGCCCTGAGCATGAAAAACGCCAGGAGATGCGTGTTGAAAATCCGCAGATTGTGGCGCCCCAGGGTGGTAGTCGCGCCAACCAGCAGCCGATCAGTGGGCGTCTGCTTCTTGCCCTTGAACTCGAATTCGACCGGGGGCGACGGCAAGTCGAGGCGCAATGGGTCGCGTAGCAATGTCTTCGAAAAGATAGCGAGCCCGATGCCGAACGGAAGTTCGCGCGGGTCGGCCTTCGGATAGGAAAAGTAGCTGTCGTAGCCGCTGAGCCACGCTTGCATTCGCATGTAGTTGGGGGGCGGCTGGATCTGGGCGCCGCCGGGCCAGCCGTGCTCTACCTCCTGCAACAGGATGATGTCGGCGTTCTGCTTGCGGATTTCGGAAATCGTCAGGTCGAGATCGTGCGGCGCGTGGTCGGGATAGGCATCATCCCAGATCTGCCCGAACTGCATATTGAACTGCAGGACCTTGAATACGCTCATGGAGTATCACAGCAGCATTCACGCGCGCTTAGCAGAGGCACACTGCGCGTATGAAAGAAATGCAGCAGGTATGGGAAAGTCAGCTCTGCAATCGGCTGCGCCGCTGCGCCATGCTGGAGCCGATCTCGGCGAAGTCGTGCCGCGACAGCAGCATCTCGGCCAGCGGGAACAGGTTGGCTTCCTCCACGGTGATGTGCGCGCGATAAAGCTTTACGAAGCGATCCACATGCAGGGGATCGAGCGTGTCCTCTCCCGCCGCAAGCCCCTGCAGCGCGTTGCGCAACTCGATCCAGCAGCGGTCCATTTCCCGGTGCTCGTTGGCGATGTCCACGACCAGCCGCGTGAGCGAGGTGCCGCGACTGATCGTGGCGGCGGCCATCATGCGCGGCAGCAGATCCTCCTCCTCGTCTTCGTGGTGGATGCGCGCGGCCGTGTCGAAGTAACGCACAATACTTGTGGCGGCCTGCCGCGCGTGCCCGTCGCTACCGTGCGCCTGCACGTGCGCCAGCAGCGCACACAATGCGTCGCACTCCTTGCGGATGCGTTCGTGGCACGTCCTGAGGGCGATCAACGGCTTGGAAAAATCCTGCGGCACCCGGGTACTGCTTTCGGCCATATGAGACGTGCTCCCGCGATTGTGTATTTCCATCAGGCTAGCCCCGCGGTGTGTATTTCGCAAGCATAACCTCGTTCGCTGCCAGCGGCGGCCCTACGTACCCGCCCTGGACGCGCTCGCAGCCGAGCGTAGAGAGCGCGAGTGCGGTCTCAGCGTCCTCAACCCCGTCGGCGATCACGCTGAGCCCGAGGTTTTGCGCCAGCTGGACCAGAGAACGAACGATTTTTGCATGAGATTCCGCCTGCCGCATGTCGCCGACAAACGCTGCGTCGAGCCGCATCTCGTCGAACGGGAGCTGGGCGAGGCCGTTGAGCGAAGACTGACCGGTGCCGAAGCCGTCTATTCCCAGATGCACTCCCAGTGCCTTCAGCCGCACCAGGGTCTCCTTCAACTGATCGACGCCACCGGCGAGCGCAGACTCGTGGATTTCGATCAACAGCCGGCCAGGTGCAACACCCCAGGTACGGAGCGCGCGCTCCACGAACTCCGGGAAATCGGGCTGCATCAGGGCGCTCGCGGTCGCTTTCAGGCCGACCGGAAGCTGCAGCCCGACCCGCGCAAGCTCGGCGCATTGGCGCAGGGCGTTGTTAAATACCCACCACGTCAGCTCGCGGATGAGGCCGGAGGTTTCCGCGGCCTCGATCGCGCGCGCCTCGGATACCTCGCCGAGCACCTCGTCGGTCCAGCGCAGTACGCACCCCAGTCCGGCGACCCGACCGGACACGAGGTCGAGCTGCGGCGCGAAGAGAATTCCTAATGCGTTCTGTTCCAGAGCGCGCCGCAGCCGCGCCTCATACCGCACGTTGCGCTCTTCGCTCTCCCCATGCGCCGGGTCGTAGATCGCGACGCGTTCCGTCCTGCCGCGGGCCGCGCCCACGGCAAGCTTGCCGTTGCGCACCAGCGTCTGCGGATCCTCGCCGTGCCCGGGGTACATCGCAATGCCGATGACCGCATCGGACGCGAACGAGCGGTCGCCGATCGGGATCGGCGCCTCCAGCGCGCCAAGGATCTTGTTCGCCGCCAGGATCGCCACCCCCTCGCCCGCAATGCGCGGCAGGAGGCATGCAAGCTGATCCCGGCTCACCCGGCCCAGCTGGTCCTGCCTGCGCAGCACCCCTTCACGCATGCGCCGGGTGACGCGCAACATGAACGCCTCGCCCCTCTGCAATCCGAGCAGGCGATCCACCTGCTCGACTCTCGCGACCTGGAGCAGGAGCAACCCCAGCTGCTTGCCTTCCTGCCGGTGGGTCTCGATGGTGGTGCGAAAGATCTCCATAAAGGCGGCATACTCGGGGGTTGGCAATGTCCGCACCACACCGCCCTCCGCCTGGGTGCGCGCCGAGAGCGCGGCGAGGAGGCCGAGCTGCAGAAAGATGAAGCGCTGCAGCGCAAGGAGGCTCTCCGTGCATCGTTCCGGATCTCCGGCATACAACCGCAGCGCGCCGCGCGTCATCGCGCTCTGGAAGCGCATGCAGTCGCGCCTCATGCGCTCGATCGGCTCGCCTTCGGCGTCCAGCGCCCACTCGCCCAGCGCCGCGTAAACCGGCTCGGGATCGGCACCCTTAGAGCCCGCGGCTTGTGCAAACGCAGCCCCGAGCGTCCCGGCGGCCGGCACGAACAAGTCGGGCGCATGCTCACGCATCTCCTCGAACACGGACGCGACGCGCACGAGGGTCAGCCGATCGGCCCCGAACTCTTCTGCCAGACGGCCGACCAGCGCTCCGATGCCGACACCCGCTTCCTGTTCCGTTGCGGAAACAGCCGCCGGACCCGGGCCGCCCGGCGCGCTTTCAGATGAAGAATTCAGAGGCATCGATCGGGACGCTCCCCTTCTCCAGCGTGCGCTTGATACTCGCCCGATCGACGATCCTTTGCGGTTTGAGCGGAGCTCCCTTTGAGTCGAGCACCACCATCACGCGCGGCAGCAGCCGCAGCACGGGATTCTGCGCAATCACGATTCCAACCTCGCCCGAGTGCAGCTCGACCAGGGCGCCCACCGGATAGATCCCGATGCACTGGATGAACTGCTCGACCAGAGGGCCGTCGAACTGGCTGTCGCGCCAATCGTACAGCATATTGAGTGCATTCGACGGCGAAAGAGCCTGACCGTAGGGCCGGGGGGCCGTGAGGGCGTCGAAACAGTCGATGAGCCCCGCGATGCTGCCGAACAGGCCGATTTCGGGGCCCTTCAGGCCCTTGGGATAGCCGCTGCCATCGACGCGCTCGTGATGCAGGGCCGCGAGCGCAGGCAACTCGGGCGGCAGCCCGGTGCTCACGGTCAGGATGGCGATCGAATGACGCACGTGGCTCTTGCAGACATTGAGCTCCGCCTCGCTCAAAGGCTCTTTCTTGTTCAGCAGCTCGGTTGGCAAACGGACCTTTCCCACATCCTGCAGCAGGCCGAGCATCCCGAGCAGATCGATCTGCTCGCGCGGCAGGTGCAGGAAGCGCGCAAAGGTGAGCATGTAGACCGAAACCCCGAGGGCGCGGTCGAGCGTGTCCCCGCCGCTCTCCTTCATTTTCGCGAGCAGCAGCATGGCATCTGGATTGCGTACGACGCTGTCCGCCATGCTCGTCACGGCCTCGCGCACCCGCGGCGCATCGATCGCCTTGCCGGCCTGTGCCGTATTGAACACGTCCTTCAGAACGAGCGCGGTCTTTTGCTGCGTCTGGCGCGCGACGGGCGCTTCCGTCTTGAAGCTCGCCTTTTCCTCGTAGTTGACCTTCGTCTTGATGGTTGCGAGCACGCTGGCGCCGAGCGGCCCCCCGCTGAAGGGGTTTTCCCCCCCCACGTCCATGCCCTTGTCCGTGTCTATGAATACCTTCTTGCAGTGCTTCTTCAGCGCATTGAACTGCGCCTCGGTATTGAGCACGAACCCCTGGAACATGAACGGTGTGTCCGTCCACGGGCGGTCGAGCTCGTGGATGTAGACACCGAATTTCAGTGATTCGACAGGGACTTGCTTTTTCATCTCGTTGGCGTCTATGCCGTGGTCCGCCGGCTCCACGGCGCATACCACCGGGATTCTCCGTCGGTCCGACACCGGGCGCAAGCGCACCCGGGACAGCGCAAAAATATGGGGAAATACTCCACCCACGCCTCTTGTTTTGCGTCCGACTGGGAGCTGTCTCGGCTATGCCGAAGCAGTCCTGCGACAACAGCCTATCAGAATTCGAACAAGTGGTTGTTCTGCAGCAGGCGCGGCTGCGGGCTACCGGCAAGCTCCTCGATTTCCTGCATGGTCAGCTCGATCTCGCTCGGCTTCAGGTGGGTGATATAGATTTCCGGTGAGCGCTCGAGCTTGGCCAGCTCGTCGGCGAGCATGGACGGACACAAGTGCTTGGAGAGCTCGGCAAGCCAGCGATCCTTGTCGGAAAAAGCCGTTTCGATGATGAGGAACTTGAGATTGTCGATCCGGTTGACCAGGCTCCAAAGAGCGTCATTCGGTCCGGTGTCGCCCGTAAAGACGAGGCTCCCCTTTCCGCTGTCGAGCAGGTAGCCGACTGCGGGCACCGTGTGGATCGCGGGCAAAGCCGTGATCTTCCGCCCGCCAAGATCCACGACTCTGCCCACCTCTATCTCCTCATAACGCAGCCACGGCTGCTCGGGCGTGGGAATCACCGTGAAATCGGGCCAGATGTCCCAGTTGAACAGATGCTTCTTGAGGGTTTCGATCGTGGGACCGGTGGCATATACGGTGACCGGCTTCGGCCGGAGCATGCCGACGGAATCGACGAAAAACGCAATCGAATTTACGTGGTCGAGGTGGGAATGGGTGATGAAAATATGGTCGATCGACGTCAGCTCGGCGAGCGAGAGGTCACCGACTCCGGTCCCGGCATCGATCAGTATGTCCTGATCGACGAGGAACGAAGTGGTTCGATTTTGCCGTCCCCCAATACCGCCCGAGCAGCCGAGCACGCGCAGACGCATCGCCGCTCCTGTTCCTATTTCTCGTCGCGTAACAAGACATTCATACCGGGCATTATAGCCGGCTATCTGTCGACACATAGCGGGACGCATCGGCGCCCCGGGACCGACCGGCTCTCTTCCTGCACCCCGAGACAACCCGCATCCTGCCGTTCGCCGGTCCGGTATCATTGGCAAGGCCAACCGGGGAGAAACCACCATGTCGCACGATCACGGTCATATCGAAGGATCGAACAAGAACATCGCACTGCTGATAGCCGCGCTCGCAGCCTTGTTGGCGCTGTCGGAAACTCTGGGAAAGAGCGCGCAGACCGCCGCTTTGAGCCTCCATATCGAGGCTTCCAACCTGTGGGCGTTCTTCCAGGCGAAGACGATACGCATGACGACGGTGCGCACGGCCGCCGAAGCGCTGGAAGTGAACGCGGCGGTGGCCGGGTCGCCGGCAAAAGAGGCCGTCGAAAAACGGCTGGCAGCCTGGCGCACCACTGCAGCGCGCTACGAATCCGAGCCGGAAACCCGCGAAGGCCGCAAGGAGCTGATGGAACGCGCCCGCGAAACCGAGAAGAAACGCGACTACAAGCTCGCGGCCTATCACCACCTCGAGCTGTCGTCCGCAGCGTTTCAGCTCGCGATCGTGCTGGCCTCGGCTGCCGTCGTTACCGGGGTCATGGTGCTCGCGTGGATCGGCGGCGGTCTCGGCGCGATCGGGGTGGTGCTGGCCGTGATCGGAATCTTCGCCCCCACCGCCGTGCATTTCTTCTAATATCCCGGTTCAACGCAGATGGTGCACCTGCTGGCCTAGCATCTCCGGCACGATCAAGGTGACGCCGCTGTCGGTTACGTGGAAGCGCTTGCGGTCTTCGGCGGGGTCGACGCCGGCGACAAGACCGTCCGGAAGCCGGCAGTAGCGGTCCACGACGGTCCGCGAGAGCACGACGCCCCGGCCGACATCGACGTCGGGCAGGACCACCGAGTCTTCGATCCTGGATTGCTCGCGCGCGCGCACGTTGGAAAACAGCACCGAGCGCTTCACCGTCGCGCCGCTGATCACGTCGCCTCCGGATACCAGAGAGTCCACCGCGACGCCACGCCGGTTCTCATCATCGAACACGAACTTGGCCGGCGGTAGCTGCTCCTGGTGCGTCCAGATAGGCCACTCCTCGTCGTAGAGATTCAAGTCGGGAACGACCTTGGTCAGCGCGATGTTCGCCTCCCAGTAGGCGTCGATGGTGCCCACATCGCGCCAGTACGGCACGCCCTCGACCATGTTCACGCAGCTTGCGGAAAAACGGTGGGCGTAGACGGATCGGCCCCGTTCCACCAGATGGGGGATGATGTCCTTGCCGAAATCGTGGCCCGACTCGGGAACCAGCGCGTTGCGGTGCAGTTCCTGGTAGAGAAAGTCGGCCTTGAACGCATAGATGCCCATGCTGGCAAGGGCTGTTCCCTGCATGTGCGGCATCGATGCGGGATTCTGCGGCTTTTCCTGAAAGCCGCTGATGCGCCCCTCCGCGGTGACCTGCGTCACACCCAGGCTCCGTGCGTCCCCCACCGGCGTCTCGACGCAGGCGATGGACATGTCGGCTTCTCTTGCGACGTGCTCCGCCAGCATCTTGCCGTAGTCCATTTTGTAGACGTGGTCTCCGGCCAGGATCAGCACGTAATCGGGGTCGTGCCTCACCAGGATATCCAGGTTCTGGTATACCGCATCGGCCGTCCCGCGATACCAATCGACGGCGACGCGCTGCTGCGCCGGAAGCAACTCGATGAATTCGTCGAAGCGACCGTCGAGGAAGCTCCAGCCTCGTTGAACGTGCCGAATCAGGCTTTGCGCCTTGTACTGCGTGCAGATACCGATGCGACGTATGCCGGAATTTACGCAGTTGGAGAGCGTGAAATCGATAATGCGAAACTTGCCTCCGAACGGCACTGCGGGCTTGGCACGCCAGTCCGTGAGCGGCCCGAGCCGGGTGCCGCGCCCGCCGGCGAGGACGAGGGCCACTGTGCTGCGGGTAATCTGGCTTATGGAGCGGGAGTCGGCCTGGTTCATGGGGCAACAATAGTCCAGATTGGCCGTCTGTGGAACCGTCGGGACGCAATTCATCGCCGGCAACCAGGCCGACCTGTTGGGCCGCCATGCTGGCGGCACGTAGAATAGCAGCATGATTCCCTGGCTCGCCGCCGACGACGATTTCCCGCCGGTCGAGCGGGCGCTCAAGGAGCCGAATGGTCTGCTCGCCGCGGGTGCCGATCTTTCCGTAGAACGCCTGGTCCTGGCGTACCGCCAAGGAGTATTTCCATGGTACAGCGATGGACAGCCCATCCTGTGGTGGAGCCCCGATCCCCGGATGGTGCTCTATCCGGCGGATCTGAGGATTCCGCGCTCCCTTGCAAAACGCCTGCGGCGGCGCAACTACGAAGTCCGCACCGACACCGCGTTCAAAGGTGTGATGCAGGCTTGCGCGCAACCACGCGCGGACGGCGCCGGAACGTGGATCACGGCGCGAATGATGGTAGCGTACGACGCCTTGCACCACGCCGGTCACGCCCATTCCGTGGAAACCTGGATCGCCGGCGAGCTCGCTGGCGGGCTCTACGGCGTCGGATTCGGCCGGGCGTTCTTCGGTGAATCGATGTTTACGCGCACCCCGGACGCTTCGAAAATCGCCCTCGCCCACCTAGTGCGCCAGTTGGGGCGCTGGTGCTACGGATTGATCGACTGCCAGATGGCGACGGCGCATCTCGCGCGGTTCGGCGCGCGCGAGATTCCACGTACGGAATTTATGCGAAAGCTCCGGGAATTGGTAAACTATCCGCAGGTGCCAGGGGAGTGGCGGTTCGACCATGACTTATTTGACTGAGTTTCCGCTGTCGGTACTGCAGTTCTACGCAACTGCCCCGTACCCTTGCAGCTATCTCACCGACCGCATGGCCCGGTCTCAGGTGGCTACGCCGAGCCATCTGATCGACGGCGCTGTCTACAGCGAGCTGGTACGCGCCGGCTTCCGCCGCAGCGGCGCCTTTACCTACCGGCCGTATTGCGACCACTGCCGCGCGTGCGTACCCGTGCGCATACTTGCGGAAGAATTCGAGCCGTCACGGACGCAGCGGCGGGCATGGCGCAAGCACGGCGACCTCAAGGCCGAGATGCTCGATCTCAAGTACAGCCCCGAGCATTACGCCCTGTACCTGCGCTATCAATCCCGCCGCCATTCCGGGGGCGGGATGGATCAGGACAGCCGCGAGCAGTATCGGCACTTCCTCCTGCAGAGCAATGTCAAGTCGCGGTTGATCGAGTTCCGCGAGAACGGCATGCTCCGCATGGTTTCGATCGTGGACGAGCTGCAGGACGGGTTGTCTTCGGTATACACGTTTTTCGATCCGGATGTCTCCGGCGCAAGCTATGGCACGCACAACATTCTGTGGCAGGTCGAGTGGTGCCGCCGGCTTGAATTGCCTTTTCTCTACCTCGGCTACTGGATCGCGCAAAGCCGCAAGATGGCGTACAAGATCCAGTTCCAGCCCATGCAGGGACTGATCGACGGCCGCTGGCAGCGCATCGGGTCCCGGAACCCGTCTCGCTAGCAAAGCCGCGATCGTTCGCCGGCTCCCGCCGTGCGCATACTGATCATCGAAGACGACCCGGCGATCGCTGCGAATCTCTACGACTTCCTGGAAGCACGGGGCCATATCGCGGACACGGCGGCCGATGGCGTAACGGGCCTGCACCTGGCGGTTACGGGTGGATTCGACGCCATCGTGCTGGACGTCGGATTGCCGGGGATGGACGGCATCACGCTGTGCCGCAAGCTGCGGGAAGAGGCTCAGAACGACACGCCCATCCTGATGCTGACCGCGCGCGATACGCTGGGCGAGAAGCTCAAGGGCTTCGCTCGTGGCGCGGACGACTATGTGGTCAAGCCGTTTGCGCTGAAGGAGGTGGAGGCGCGCCTTTCCGCGCTGCATCGGCGCCATGCCGGGCAGGTCACCAAGAAAGTGCTCGTTGCGGGCGACCTTACGCTGGACCCCGAAACGCTCTCGATCCGCTTCCGGGGGAGCGATGTCAGGCTGCCGCCCAAGTGCGTACGCCTGCTGGAAACCCTGCTGGCGCGGCCGAATCGCGTGTTCAGCCGCAGCGAGCTTGAAACCGCGGTCTGGGGCGAGGAGCAGGAAACAAGCAGCACTCTGCGCAGCCACCTCCACGTGCTGCGGCGCGAGCTTGTCTCCGCCGGCGGCTATGATCCAATCGAGAACGTGCATGGCTTGGGTTACCGCGTGACGCCCAGGAGCCCGTCTCAGTAGAGCCGCGCATCACTTCGCAGGACCGCACGCGTGCCGATTTTCGGGACAGGATTCATGCCCAAGTGGGGCTTACGGCTGCGCATCGCGCTTGCGCTCGCGCTCACGTGCCTGCTGATCGTGGGCGCGCTGGGGTTTACGCTTTACACGGCCTCCGAAGACATGGAGGAGGCGCTGATAGGGCAGATCATCGCAGAAGAGATGGACTACCTCGTGGAGCGCCATCGCCAGCATTCCGGCTACGTGCCGCAGCAGGGATCCAATCTCCAGAGTTACATCGTGCGCAATGTTTCCGAGCAGGACCGGCTTCCCGAGCATTTGCGGCGACTGGCCGTCGGACGCCACGAGATGCTCGTCGGAAAGGAAGAGACGCATGTGCTGGTCCGCGACGCGGGCGGAATCCGCTATATCGTGTCGTACGAGGTAGGCCTGCACGAGCAACGCGAGCACGAATTCAAGCTGCTCGTTGTGCTCACGGTCATGACCGCAGTGCTCGCATCGCTGGCTTTGGGCTATTGGCTGTCCGGTGTGCTGGTATCGCAGGTGACGGACCTCGCCCACGCGGTTGGCGCCCTGAGGCCCGGCCGCCCACGGGAGCCTCTCGTCCACATCGACCAGGATCCGGAAATCGCCACGCTCGCGCGCGCTTTCGACGACTACCAGGCAAATATCGACCAGATGATCAAGCGCGAGCAGGAGTTCACCACCAACGCGAGCCACGAATTACGCACGCCCCTCACGGCTATCCAGACGAGTTGCGAGCTGCTGCTGACCGATTCCGCGCTTTCCGAGAAATCGCGCGTCCGCGTCGTCCGGATAAGCGAGGCGGCGGAACGCATGGCTCAGCAGCTACAGGCGCTGCTCTCGCTCGCGCGGGCGCAGGCGCTCGGGGAACTTGAGCCCGTCGTGCTGTCCCACTGCGTCGCAGAGGCAGCGGAACCGTATCGCAGCGAGATGCTGCGCAAGAGCCTGGCTTTCGAAGTGGCGATTGCGGGTGACGCCGTGCTCGACCTGAACCATCAGGCGCTGCGCTTCGTGCTCGCGAATCTGATCCGCAACGCCGTCGAGTATACCGAGCGTGGCTTCGTAAAGGTTGCGTACGCCAGTAGAGTGCTGACGGTGACGGATTCCGGGCGCGGCATCAGCGCGGAACACCTGCCGCGCGTCTTCGAGCGCTTTTTTCGGGCCGACGGCGCGGCCAGCGGCAGTGGACTCGGTCTCGCGATCGTCAAGCGGATTTGCGATCATTACGGCTGGCGTATCGAAGTCCGGAGCGCCCCGATGAGCGGAAGCGCGTTCTGCATTACCTTCCCATAGGATTTGTCTGACCGCTTGCCCGACGGATCCTTGGGCGCACGGTGGACGAAGTCCCGGATACGCCTTCACACATTCTTCACTATTCCCTCACCTGCTTTTGACGTAAGGACGGCTACACTTGGTTTGTCGCGCCATTCGTTGGCGCAACGAAAGCTGGTTCGATGTCGCTTGCACCCGAAGCGCAGCCAAATTCTGCCCCACCACCGATTTGCCGCACGGCATTCCTGCTCAAGCACCTGTGCATTCCGCTCTGCGTGGGCCTGCTGCTGCTCGCACTGGTCACCACTTATGTCGATCGCGCGGTAAGTAACTGGTTCTACGATGCCGCCGCCGGCCGCTTCCCCTTGCACTACAACAGCATGCTCGAAACGGTCATGCACCTGTGGGTGAAGTACCTGGTGGTGCTACTTGCTTGCGCGGCAATCGGCGCCTTTTTCTTCAGCTTTGCGGCCGCGCGCTGGCGGCCGTGGCGCCGGCTGCTGCTGTTTCTCAGCCTGTCCCTCACGCTCGCGCCCGGAGCGGTAGCGGTCTTCAAGTCCGCAGGCAACCGGTATTGCCCGTACGACATGGTCGAGTACGGCGGCTTTGCGCCGTATCGCAGTCTGTTCGAGCGACCCGCACCCGGCGTGAAACCGGGACATTGCTCCTTGAGCGGCCATGCTTCCAGCGGCTTTTCGCTGCTCGCGTTTTACTTTGTCGGCCTGACGTTGAAACGGCCCACGCTGGCGCGGATGGGCCTATGGGGTGGAGTTGCCGCCGGCATGATTTTCGGTCTCACGCGCGTGGCGCAGGGCGCGCATTTTCTCTCGGACATCCTGGGCGCAGGGTTGATTTGCTGGCTGGTGATACTTGTACTTCACATCGTGTTATTCGGGGCTCGCGGGGACTCGTTTGCGCATCCTTCCCCGGCGTTGGGAAATGGGGATGCGGCCAGGCGAGTAGCCGCGCCGCTCAATTCCCGGCCGCCTTCGGCGTTCTGGAGACGCCAAAACCCTGTAGAATCATGAAATAGGGAGAATTCCATGCTCAATTTTGCCTTGGTTGGCTGCGGTCGAATCGCTCAGCGGCACGCCGAGATCCTCGGTGGAGGGCACGTTTCCGGAGGCAGGCTGGTCGCCGTGTGCGACGTAGTAGAAGGGCGTGCGCGAGCTTTCGGCGAAAAATATTCCGTGCCGTTCTTCACGAACTACCACCGCATGATGCACGCGCTGGGCGCCAAGATCCAAGTCGTCAACATAGCCACACCCAGCGGCACGCATGCGTCCATATGCCTTGATCTGGCTCCATACGGCAAGGACCTCGTCGTCGAAAAGCCGATGGCGCTCATGCTGCGCGACGCGGATGCGATGATCGCCGCCTGCGAAAAGGCGAAAGTGAGGCTGTTCGTAGTCAAGCAAAACCGCTACAACATTCCGGTACAGAAGCTGCGGGAAGCAGTAGAAGCCGGCCGTTTCGGCAAGCTCGTGCTCGGCACGGTGCGAGTCCGGTGGTGCAGGACGCAGGAATACTACGATCAGGATGCGTGGCGCGGCACATGGGCCGATGACGGCGGCGTGTTTGCCAACCAGGCCAGCCATCACGTGGATTTGCTGCAATGGATGATGGGCGATGTCGAGTCCGTCTTCGCCAAGTCGGCCACACGCCTGGTCGACATCGAGGTCGAGGATACCGGTGTCGCGCTTCTGAAATTCTCGAGCGGGGCACTGGGCGTGATCGAGGCGACCACTGCGGCGCGCCCCTCAGACCTGGAGGGCTCGATCTCGATACTGGGCGAGCAGGGTACCGTCGAAATCGGGGGGTTCGCCGTGAACCGCATGAAGCTGTGGAGCTTCAAGGATGCCGTCGACGATGACCAGCGAGTGCTGGAGCAATGCCGCGAGAATCCGCCCAACGTCTACGGCTTCGGCCACTTGCGCTTCCTGGAGCACGTCGTTGACTCCATCCGCAACGACCGTCCGCCCCTGGTGGACGGGCGCGAGGGACGCCGGTCCCTGGAGCTGATAACCGCCATCTACGAATCTGTAGAAAGCGGACGGGACGTACCGCTGCGCTTTCGTCCGGAAAAATCTCTGCTGGGTCGGCGCGACGCGATCGCTGAGCCCGATTCCGCGGCCGTGCGCCGCGAACTGCCGCCGCGCGCATCCGCGTCCTGACGGCCTGGCGGTTCTAGTCGGGCACGCGCTCGGCGATCCGGTAGCCGCGCATGCGCGCTCTCATCCAGCGCACCGCGAACATGTCGACGATGGCATCGAAACGGTCGAGCACGCCGTAGTGACTGCTGCCGCTGTGTCGTTGCCGGTTCATCACCGGTACCTCTACGATCCGAAACCCGCGCATGTCCAGCAGAATCGGCAGGAAACGATGCACGCCCTTGAAGAAGGGGATATCCACCACGCACTCGCGCCGGAATGCACGGTAGGTACAGCCCGCGTCGGTAATCCGGTCCTGGAGCACCCGGCTGCGTACCCAGTTCGAGCTGCGCGAAATCATGGCCTTGGCCCATGAGTCGCTTTGCGCCCGGCTGGCGCGGCGCGTGCCGCACACGCAGTCCGCGCCCTGCATGGCCTGGAGGAATTTCGACAGATCCCGCGGATCGTTCTGCAGGTCTGCGTCCAGGGTCACGATGATTTCTCCGCGGCTCGCCCGAATGGCCGCAAAGCTCGCCGCCGACTCGCCGGAATTCGCCTCCAGCCGCTGCGCCCTCAGCCGGGGATAGCGGCCGATCAGCGATTTCAGCAGGTCCCAGCTGCCGTCGGTGCTGCAGTCGTCGGTGATCACGATCTCGTGGTCGAGTCCGAGGCGCTCGGCCTCTGCAGTCACCGCTTCGAGCAGCGGCCGGAGGTTGTCCCTTTCGTTGTAGCAGGGGATGGCGAAACTGACCGCCACGGCCGTCATGGTCTGGGCACGAATTCCGCGATCTGGTCGCACACGTAGTCCACGTCCTCGAGAGCAAGCTCGCCGAACACGGGCAATGACAGGATATCCTGCACCAGGGCTTCGGTCGCCGGCAGCGCCGGAAGCGAAGGGAAGCGTCCGGTGACGGCAGGCTGCCGGTGATTGGGTACGGGATAGTGCACGCCGGTACCGACGCCGCGAGCCCCCAGAAACTTGGCGAGCGCATCCCGTCGCGGCGTGCGAACAACGAACATGTGATAGACCGCTTCCGCCCACGGCCGCTCGGGCGGCGTTTGCACCAGCTCGGTCAATCGCTCGCGGTAGCGGGCCGCTACAAGTCGTCGTTGCCCGTTGAGCCGGTCGAGGTGGCGCAATCCTACCCTGCCGGCTCCGGCCTGGATCTCGTTGAAGCGCAGGTTATACCCCACCAATTGGTGCGTATATTTGCTGATACGACCGTGATCCCGCAGCATGCGCACTTTACCGGCGACGGCCTCGTCGTTGGTCATGATGCAGCCACCGTCCCCGAACACGTTGATGTTCTTCGAAGGATAGAATGAAAACGCGCTCGCGGTGCCCATGGATCCGACCCTGCGTCCCCGATAGCGTGCCCCGTGGGCCTGCGCGCAGTCTTCGAGCACCCAGAGACCGCGTTTCGCCGCCAGTGCGAGGACCGGGTCCATGTCGGCCGCATGGCCATACAGGTGCACCGGAATGATGCCGACCGTCCGCGGTGATACCGCTGCCTCTGCCGCCGCGGGATCCATGCAGTAGGTGTCGTCGACGTCCACGAACACCGGAATTGCGCCGCGATGGAGCAGCGGCTCTATGGTCGGGAATGCGGTGTGCGCCGGAACGATGACTTCGTCTCCGGGACGCAGCGTCATCGCCTCGTGCAACAGCATCACGGCAGCGGTCCACGACGAAGACAGGACGCAGTAACGCATGCCGATGTACTCAGCGAGCTCGCGCTCGAATGCGGCGCACTGCTCGCCGAGTATATAACGCCCGGACTCTAGCGCCGAAAGCACCGCGTCCCGGATCTCCTGGTTGATGAAGGGCTTGGACAAAGGAACGTTTTTCATGGATCGGATGCGCGCTACTTGTAGAATTTCGAAGGTTGCGGATGCCGGGCGAAATCCAGAGCCCGCCAGACGACCACCCCGCCGCCGCGATGCAGGGACTGATACACGGGAGCCGGCGCCTTCGCCGGCGGCCAGTCGATGCCATCAAAGAATACGATCACATAGGCGCCGGGATGCGCGGACGCCCAGTCCAGCACCGTCGGGGGTGGTACTTCCTCGATCTTCGTCCTGAGGCGTCCATAGAAGTTGAATTCGCCACTATAGTGCGACGTAATCGCAAGCTGTGCGCCCCCACCTTCAAGCGCGGACAGGAACGCACTTGTCGCGCGCACGTCGTATGCGGACGAGGATGCACGCACGAAAGCGCCTGTTAGCACCAACACCATTGAGCAACTCGCCGCAGCAAGCACCTTGACGCGGGTGTCGAGCACCGTTACGCAGCATACCGCCACCGCTACGCCGATCGCGACGAGACAGGCCCCTGCGGCATATAGCACCGAGGAAGGCATCCACGTCAGCCACACGGCCTTATGCGGCGGCACCATTCCCGTTCCGGCGGCAATGATCAACGCCCATCCAACCGCGAACGGCACGCCAGCTGCCACAAGGAGCGAGTAGTCCCGGCGGCCGTGGTCTGCCGCAGGCAGCAACCGCGCCATCAACAGCGCGACTGCCGGAAACATCAGTAGCAGATAGTGGGGTTGCTTGCCGCTGATGAGTGAGAACGCGATCAATACGAGGACCGCCCATGCCAGGCATAGCCGAACCCCGGGGTCGCCCAGGGCAGCGCCGGGTGCGCCAACCGCGCGCCAAGCCTGCGGCCAGCAGCTCCAGGGAAGCAGCAAAACGGGCAGCAGCGGGAGATACCACCACACTGGTCGGGGATGCGAAAACGAGTCGCTCACGTAACCAGCGTTTTGTCGGAACAACATGTTCTTCAGATAGTCCTGATTACTCGCCAAAGTCATCGGAATGAGCCACGCGACGGCGATCAGGGCGGCGATTGCCGCCGCCACCAGCGCTCCGCCGTACCAGGCGCGCCAGGTGACGCGTGCAGTCGGTTGCGCCCCCATCCACCACGGCGCCAGAAGCACGATGAACAGCGCCGGCAGAAACACGACCGGACCCTTGGCGAGTATCCCGCAGCCGAGCGCCACTCCGGCAAGGATGAAAAAACGCGTCCCGCCGCCCTGCCACACGCGGATCAGCGCGTACACTGAAAGCAGAGCGAAGAAGCCCAGCAAAATGTCGAACATGGTAGAGGCGCAAAACAACGCCCAGTAGAGGCTCCCCAGCAGAATCAGCGGCGCGAGCGTCGCCGCCTGGTGCCGCCCCCACAAGCGCCGCGCGATTGCATACACCAGCCCGAGATCGGCCAGCCCGAAGAGAGGCATCAGAGCACGCGGCCACCATTCGTTGACTCCGAATATCGACCAGCCCAGATGCATGAGCCAGAAGAACAGGGGCGGCTTCCCGTCGTAGAGCACCCCGTTCAAGTAGGGAACCGCGAAGCTTTCGCGCCACCACATTTCCCACGCAACTGCAAGATAGCGCGTTTCGTCGACCGGCATCGCCGGCCGTATCAACGGCATGGTGCCTGCCAGCAATGCCCAGATCCAGAACCAGACTGGCAACCGCGCGAGTAAAACTTTGGACATTCGTAGCCGCCAACAATCGAAACGACACGGGGGCGCTCCCTCGTGTTCCCCTTACTGTCCGTTAGTGTGATCGGCTGCTTCGATCGATCCGAACAGCCTCCCAGGGGAAAAAAGCGGCGCCTATATTACCTTGGTATCGCTTACAGAGGGCTTTCCGGTCGATAATACTTTTGCTTGACACTTTTTTCACATCGGCCCATTGAAAACCCGACGATGTCGCGCTGACAATCCGCAATCAACAATCGAAGGTACCGCCATGGAACAAAGCATGCTCTGGCTGGGAATAGGATTTCTGGGCCAGGCGTTGTTCTCCGCGCGCTTTCTCATACAGTGGCTGAGCAGCGAGCGCCAGGGGCGCAGCGTCGTGCCGATTGCTTTCTGGTTCTTCAGCGTGGCGGGCGGCGCGACCCTTCTCGCCTACGCAATACACCGTCAGGATCCCGTTTTTATCCTCGGCCAAGGAGCCGGTCTCTTCATATACCTGCGCAATCTCCAGCTCATCTATCGCCAGCGAGGCGCGGCCGAAAAGAACGCCTGAATCCTCCCGCTCCGCACCATACACGAAGAGCGTTCCGACCCGCTCACGCCTTCTAGCACGGGCCGCCGGCACGGTCAAACCGTAAACTGCGAGCGGCGTGCGGCCGGCTGGACCTGACTGCCTAGAACCCAGTTTCTCGCTTGCTGCTGACTGCTCAACATTCAAGGCTCGCAGCTAGAATGGAGTCATGTCCATGTACGCTCTGCTGCGCCCCTTGCTGTTCGCGCTCGAAGCCGAGACGGCGCACCATTTCACGCTCGAGTCACTGCGGAAGCTTCACCGACTCGGGTTCGTTCGCGCCGCCCGGCCCGGTCCGGATGCATGCGCGCGCAACGTCATGGGCATCAGGTTCCCGAACCCGGTCGGGTTGGCGGCCGGGCTCGACAAGAACGGAGATTACATCGACGCGCTCGCTGCGCTGGGCTTCGGATTCATCGAGATCGGAACAGTCACGCCGCGCCCGCAGTCGGGCAACCCGCGTCCCCGGCTGTTTCGCCTTCCCGCCGCGCACGCAGTGATCAATCGCCTGGGATTCAACAGCGGCGGGGTGGACCGTCTCGTCGAAAACGTCCGGCACGCCACCTACCGCGGCGTGCTGGGGATCAACATCGGCAAGAACGCCGAGACGCCACTCGAGCATGCCGCTGACGACTATCGCGATTGCCTGCGCAAAGTGTACCCGGTCGCGAGCTACGTAGCGGTCAACATCTCTTCGCCCAACACTCAGCGGCTGCGCGAGCTGCAACGGGGGGACGAGCTCGACCGGCTGCTCGCCATGCTCAAGCGCGAGCAGCAACACCTCGCGCAGGCGCACGGCAGGCACGTGCCGTTGGCGGTGAAGATTGCGCCCGATCTCGACGGCGCGGGCATAGGTACGGTAGCCGATACCCTCAAGCGGCACGAGATCGAAGCGGTCATCGCCACCAATACCACGCTGTCGCGCGATGGAGTCGCCGCGCTGCCGTACGCTGCTGAGGGCGGCGGTTTGAGCGGCGCTCCGCTCGCACCGCGCTCGACGATTGCCATACGAGAGCTTGCACGGGCGCTCGCAGGGACAGTGCCGATAGTCGGTGTGGGCGGCATCATGACTGCGCACAACGCGGTCGAGAAAATCGACGCGGGGGCAGAGCTCGTCCAGCTTTACACCGGGTTGATCTACCGCGGACCGGAACTAGTGCACGAATGCGTGGATGCGCTGTGCTCCAGAACGTGACCTCCGGCGTCGACAAGCGAACGCTACGCCAGAATTCCGGCGCGATGGGACCGCGCGAGGTGGAGGCCTTGCCCTTTCCCCCGACCTAGTACGATCTGATTAGGCTGGTGACGGTCAAGAATTCGGCAGCGAGCGCATCCGGGTCAACCGGTTTCCTCACGAAACGACGGGTTTTCGGGTCGTGGCCTTGCGACAGATTCCAATCGGCGGGCGCGCCACCGAGCAGTATGACCGGAAGCGAGCACATGTCGGGATTCATCCCGATCGCTTCCAGCACCACGGGTCCGCTGACCTTGTCCAGCTCGATGTCAAGCACGATGAAATCGGCCTGGGGTATCCGGGTAAAATTCCCCTTACGCTGCAGGAATGACAAGGCTTCGAGGCCATCGGTGGTCACCGTCAGGCCGTGCTCGATGCCAGCAATGTCGAGGGCCTCTCTAATTGCGCGGACACTGCGGGAATATTTCACGATCAACAAGGCTTCGACGTTCGCCGCCCGGACACGCGGCACTGCACCGCGTTGGACGTGCCCGGCCGCAAAACCGCAGTGCCCTGCGGCCGGCTCGTAGTTCAGGGAATATGCCCGCATCATGGCCTTTCTCAGTCGCAAATCTCGTACCAGCCGCGGCCCACGTGGAATCCCCCGTTTGAGTAAAATTTCACGGTGGCGATCTTGAACCCTGTCCGCGTTACCCCCGAGGCCATAGACGACCTCCTCCCACAGACGCAGTGCCGGCAGTGCGGGTATCCCGGCTGCCGACCGTACGCGGAAGCCGTTGCCACGAGTCGGGCTGGCATCAACCAGTGCGCGCCCGGCGGCGACGAGACTATCCGCGGGCTTGCGGCGCTGCTTGACTTGCCGTTCACGCCGCTGGATCCGGCGTACGGGGAGACGAAGCCGCCCGCGGCAGCCGTGATCGACGAAGCGCTCTGTATCGGTTGCACCCTGTGCATCAAGGCATGCCCGGTCGATGCCATAGCCGGCGCGGCCAGGCTCATGCATACGGTAATCGCCGCCGAATGCACCGGCTGCGAGTTGTGCGTGCCTCCCTGCCCGGTAAACTGTATCTCTCTGGTTCAAACAGGCCGCAATCCGGCAGGGAAAGAGCGGTCCGCCCTCGCCCGGCAGCGCTATCTCGCCCGGTGCGGGCGAATGGAGCGCGAGAAAGCCGAACGCACGGCGAGACTTTTAGCGGCCCCCGACAGCGGAGCCGAAAGCCGCAAGGCCGCCACGATAGATCGCGTGATGCGCCGCGCCCGCGAGCACCTGCGGGACAGAAAACGTGACAGCTGACCGGCGAAACGTGTCAGGTACACTGTTGGCCCGGGGCAACCGATGAATCCGCTGCAACGATACGAGCTCTACTCCCGCCTGCGCGCAGCCAACCCGCAGCCACGCACCGAGCTCAGCTACATGTCGCCGTTCGAGTTGCTCGTGGCCGTGGTACTGTCGGCGCAGGCGACAGACAAGAGCGTGAACCTTGCGACGGCCGAACTGTTCCCGGTGGCGAACACGCCACAGGCCATGCTCGGGCTTGGACGAAGGGGGCTGGAACGCTACATCAGGCGCATCGGGCTCTATCGCACCAAGGCGAAGAATCTGATCGCAACCTGCAAGCTTCTGGTGGAACGGCACGGTGGCGCCGTCCCGCAGACGCGCGAGGAACTGGAACAGCTTCCAGGAGTCGGCCGCAAAACTGCGAATGTCCTGCTCAATACGGCGTTCGGCCAGCCGACCATCGCCGTCGACACCCACATCTTCCGGGTCGCGAACCGCACCGGTCTGGCTCGCGGGAAAGACGTCGTCTCAGTGGAAATGAAGCTCCTCAGATTCACGCCGGAGGAATTCCGGCGCGATGCCCACCACTGGCTGATCCTGCACGGACGCTACGTGTGCAAGGCGCGCGCACCGGACTGCCCTACATGCCTAATTCGGGATCTATGCGAATTTACGCACAAGACCCCAGCGGGTGAGCAGTAAGCCGTGAGCGGTAAGCAGGAACTTTTGCAAAGAGCGCCGCCCGATCTCCCGCTTACCGCTTGCTGCTGATAGAACCTAGTATTTGGTGACCAGCCCCTGCTGTTGCGAGAAATAGGCAGCCAGATCTTCGATATCGCGCTTGGTCAGCTTTTCCACCATGGGCGCCATGACTGCGTTCTTGCGGGCGCCGGACTTGTAATCCAGGAGCGCTCTCGCGAGATAGTCGGAGTGCTGCCCCGCTATGCGTGGAAAATCGGGTGCGACGCTGTTTCCGTCCGGACCGTGGCACGCCGCGCACGTGGCGGACTTCTCCTTCCCGACCGCCGCATCGCCTGCAACCGCCTGCACGCTACCGACGAGCAACGCAATGCCCATAGTAAATATCATCGCCCTCATAGTCTCGTCCTTACTTGGCCGCGGTCTTGGGAGCCTCGGCGCCGTAGTAGGCAGCAAGGTCCGCGATGTCCTTGTCGGTAAGGTTCGCTGCGACCGCCCGCATCGTGGGATGGCTGCGGTTGCCTGCCCGGTATTCTTCCAGCGCCTTCGCGATGTAGGCCGCGTGCTGTCCGCCGAGCTTGGGCACGCGATACACCTCGGGGAAGGCAGTGTGGTAGCCCGGTATGCCGTGACAGCCCTTGCACATCGAGGTTTTCTGACTCCCGGCCGCGGCATTTCCGGCTTCCGCGGCTTGCAACGGTGCACCCCACGCAAGCAACATGACAGCAAGCGCGGCCGGAACCATGCTGGGAAATTTCATGCTCGGTACCTTCTTGTGGTCAAACAGGTCCGCGCGATTATACCGAAAATCCAATGCCTGCACGGTGCACGCCCTCAATGAACCACCGCGAGCACGCCGGAGGCGGCAAGCACGATCACGCCGATCTGGAGCACTGCGATGAAGAGATAAACCCAGTCCCGGCGGCGCGCGTAGAACGGTACCAATACCGCGAGCGCAGCAAGCGGGACACCCGCCAAGATCGCTATGCCGAGCAACGGCAGCGTGTCGCCGTGGTGGAGCGATACTATCCAATTCCAGCCGGTGGGCATGCCGGTTGCCTTGAGGTATTCCGGCGCCGGCAGCGCCCACATGCTCGGCAATTCCTCGAACGGTACCCGAACAGGCAGCCAGGCGAGTGCATAGGCAAGGGATCCGGCGGTCAGGATAGTGAGTCCGCTCCTCATGCCGGCGGCAAGAACGCGCGCGTATAGAAATCGCTCGGGTGCGGTGTTCAGCTCCAAATCCCCAGTCCTTTCGATAAAGCACGCAGTCCGGCGATGAGCAGCATGGCGATCACCAGAATGCGTATCGAAGAAGCCCGCATGAATCCAAGGAGGCGCACGCCGATGAAGGCGCCCAGCATCATGCCAATCACCGATGGCGCAGCGACTACAGCGAGCAATGCTCCCTCGTTGAGGTAGATCCATGCCGCTGAGGCGTCGACCACAGCCAGTATGGTGCCGCTCGTGCCTGCCGACACCTTGAGCGGGACTCCCATCAGCAAGTTCAGTGCCGGCACGTTTGCCCATCCCGCGCCGAGTCCGAACAAGCCCGCAAGCAGGCCGATACCCGAGAACAGGACCAGTCCCAGCGGCGTCCGATGCACGCGCCATGCGATGTCATGCCCCGTCGCCCGGTCGTGAAACACCCCGTTTATGCGCAACGCCGCACCGAGCGCGTCCGGCAGCGCGACTTCCGGGTACTCGGACCTCTTCGAGGCCCACATAAGCGCGGCGATACAAAGTATCGTGAAGCCGAGCGCGGCTTGTACCGCTGCAACCGGCAAAGCCAGTCCAATCAGCGCACCCGCGATGGCACCGACCGAGGCAAGGAGCGCAAGCGGCAGGGCAAGCCGCAGGTCGGCAAGGCCGGCGCGCAGGAGGCCCGGTCCTGCCGCCAGAGCGCTCGCAAGCGCGACCAACAGACCGGCGCCGCGAACGAAATCGAAATGAAACGGGAAGAATCCCGTGACGATGGGCACGAACAGCACGCCACCGCCGATTCCCGCCGGAACCGCGACCATGCCGAGCAGAAAACAGACCAGGAACAATGCGAGCGGCCAGATCCACCACGCCGCGGCGGCGTAGCCCGCGGCATGGGCTGCGGTCGGGCAGGCCGTGCCCAGGAGAACGATTCCCAGCAACGCAGCGCATCGAGTCGGGATATTCCGGCTGTTGTTCATTTGTCTTGCGGCCGCCCCCGTATTGTAACGGGGCACTGCGCCGGAGGCGCCGCTATAATTGCTGCGCAATGGGAAATCGCCTGAGCAGGATTTACACACGCACCGGCGACGGCGGCACGACGGGGCTGGCCGATGGCTCGCGCGTCGCCAAGGACGCCCCCCGCATCGAGGCGATCGGCGCCGTAGATGAGCTAAACAGCATGATAGGCGTGCTGCTCGCCGAGCGGCTTCCCAGGAACGTGCGGGACTGCCTGACCGGCGTCCAGCACGACTTGTTCGATCTCGGCGGCGAATTGAGCGTCCCCGGCCATGCGCTCATGACCGAAGCACACATCTCGCGGCTCGAAGTGTTTCTCGACCGGCTCAATGCCAGGTTGCCACCGCTCAAGGATTTCGTGCTGCCGGGCGGGTCGCGGGCAGCGGGTTGCGCGCATATGGCGCGGACTATATGCCGCAGGGCCGAACGCCGGCTGGTCACGCTCGCGGCCCGGGATACGCCCCCCCCGCTCGCCGTGCGTTACCTCAACCGGCTGTCCGACCTGTTGTTCGTCGTCGCCCGGGCGCTCAACCGCCACGCCGACCGCAGTGATGTGCTGTGGCAGCAAGGCAAGAACCGGTGACGGGTGATGAGCGACGGGTCCAGCGCCCCGGATAACCATGGCTGAAAACCGGCTGGCCGCCGACGCTCTGTCAGCGCGCCTGGAAGGACTCCTGAGCCAATGCGCACTGAAAAATCAGCGCTCTTTTGCCGATTTGTACGCCCTCACCTCGGCGAAACTGTTTGGCGTTGCGCTACGTATATTGCGTAGACACGACTGGGCCGAAGAGGTGTTGCAGGAATGCTACGTCAATATCTGGCACCACGCGGGCGACTATGCCGCGACCAGGAGCGCACCGCTCACGTGGATGACCAGCATAGTCCGCAACCGCTGCCTGGACTGGTTACGCCGCCCCCAATCCGAGGCCACGGGCGAGGAATACGACATCGCGGTGGAAGCCTGGGAGGACGAGGCGCCGGGACCGATGGAGCGCTTGATCGCTGCCGGTGAGGAAAGCGCGCTCGCACGCTGTCTCGGGCAACTGGACGCCAAGCAGCGGCAAAGTATCGTGCTCGCATACTTTCATGGTCTGTCGCATTCGGAGCTCGCGAACCATTTGAAGGAGCCGCTCGGTACGGTAAAGACCTGGGTGCGAAGGGGATTGGAGCGCCTGAAAGGATGCCTTTCCGAAGGAATGAGGGCAAAGGGATGAATTGGGACCGATCGCCGGTCACGGGTCACTGAGCACGGATCACCGATTTTTAATGGCCTCGTATCGGGACCCCGAATTGCGCGATAAGTTGGCGGCCGAATACGTTCTCGGTACGCTGAGCGGACGCGCACGCGCGCGCTTCGAGTCGCTGATGCGCTACGACCGGGAGCTGCGGCGAGCGGTCGCTGGTTGGGACGCCCGGCTCACTCCGCTCGCGCTCGCGGGGTCCGAGGTCGCCCCCCCGGCCCGCCTGTGGCGCATGCTCGAACGGCGCATCCGGCACACGGAACGTCGCGCCAACTGGTGGGGGCATCTCGCGTTCTGGCGCACGCTCGCTGTCATGAGCGCGACGCTTGCGCTGATTCTTGGAGTCATGATCGGGCGGGTGCCCCCACCCGAGCTGCCGATGTCCACGGTCGCCGTCATGGCCGATGACAGCGGACAGCCGGCAATGGTGGTGTCGTGGGCGCCGATGAAGGCGATGCGGGACCCTCACATCCGGGTGAAAATCCTGCAGGAGCATCCGACCATGGCGGCCACGACTTCCTGGGAACTTTGGATGTTGCCCGCTGGCAATGCACCGCCGGTCTCACTGGGGCTGGTGAGCCTCGACCGGTCACAGGTAATGAAGTTACCTCCGACGCTGGCCGGGAAAATGCAGGGTGCGTGGGGCATGGGCATGAGCGTAGAGCCGGCGGGCGGCTCTCCGACCGGTGCTCCGACCGGCCCAATGATCTTCCAGGGGCGATGCGTGACGATACTCTGAGCGGCGAACTTTCAGCGCTTGCGCCGCGCGGGCCTTCCTTTTGATCTCTTGCGGGTCAGCGCAGCCTTGCGCCGCGGCCTTGTATTCCTCCGCGCATGGCCTTGCAGCAGGCGGACGGCCTCGGCGTAGCGCTGTTGCTGCAGCAGCACCGCCTCGGTGAGTCCGTCTGTACGGCCGTCGCGGGCAGCGCCCTCGATGATGCCGCACACCTCTGCTAGAGCTCGGGCTCCAAGGTTCAACGCGGCGCCCTTGAGCGCGTGGGCCGCCGCCGCCAGCCCGCGCGCATCGCGACGCGACGCGGTACGGCGGATTGCGTCCGTTCGTGACTTGCCTTCAACGACGAACGATCCGATGAGCTTGCGGATCAACGAGCCACTGGCGTCGTCGAACTGCGCAATCTCGTGCAGTCGCAGCCAGTCCACGGCGGGTAGCTCCGAGGAGAGCGTCGCTTGCCTTTCCGGCGTTACCGACAGTGCCCGGCCTTCCTGTCGTGGCCGCGCTCGGCCGCCCCAGCGCTCTATGACCGCCTGCATGGCCGCCGCCTCGAGCGGCTTGCTCAGATAGTCGTCCATTCCCGCTGCGAGGCACTCGTCGCGGTCCCCTTCCATTGCATTCGCGGTCATCGCTATGATGATTGGCCGCTTCGCGGCTGCGCTCCGGCCAATTTCACGCGTAGCTTCGAACCCGTCCATGCCCGGCATCTGTACGTCCATGAACACCATGTCGTACGGCGCACGCCCGACCGCGGCAAGCGCCTGCCTGCCATCAGCAGCAGTATCGGCCTGGTAGCCCAGTTTCCTGAGCATTAGCTGCGCAATTCGCCGATTCACGTCGTTGTCATCCACGACCAGCAGTCTCAGCGGCAGCCGCCGCGCGAGGAGCGGCGCGACGCCGGCGGGCGAAACCGCGCCACGTGCCGTGGCGCGTCTGCCGCTCAGGGCAGTCACCAGCGCATCGAACAACTGCGACTGTCGCGTCGGCTTGAGCAGTTGCGCTGCGAACAGGGCGCCCCCCTTCATATGCCGGGAAGCGGAAGAGGAAAGGAGAATGATCGGAATCCTCGCGCCCGCCGCCTGCCGCTTGATGGCCTGGGCGAGCATGACGCCGTTCATCTCGGGCATCTGGAAATCGACTATCGCTCCGTCGAACCTTTCCCCGCGGGCGATCAGGTCGCATGCGGTCCTGCCGTCTGACGCCGCCCGGGCCTCCACACCCCAGCGCTTGAGCTGGTGCTCGAGGATGCGCAGATTGCTGGCATTGTCATCGACGATCAGCACGCGCTTTCCTGAAAGATCGCTGAAAACCGCTTTCGATTCCGCGTCCAACGGCGGGGGGGCGCTTTCGCACTTGATGGTAAAGACGAACGTCGAGCCCCGTCCCGGCTCGCTCTCCACCGAAATCGTTCCTCCCATGAGCTCCGTCAGTCGCTTGCAGATGGCCAGCCCGAGGCCGGTGCCGCCGTACTTGCGGGTGGTCGAAGCGTCGACCTGGGTAAACGGTCGAAACAGTACGTGCAGGCGGTCTGCGGGTATGCCTATGCCGGTATCGCTCACCCGGAACTCGAGCACGTTCGATGCGTCGCTGCTGTCGGCGCGCCGCTTGACTCCTACGAAGATCTCGCCGGAGTCCGTGAATTTGACGGCGTTACCGGCCAGATTGACGAGGATCTGGCGCAGGAAAGCGCCGTCGCCGTAGACGTGCGAAGGCACGTCGTCGTCGAGGTCGTACAGCAGCTCGAGCCGCTTCGAGCGTGCGCGTTCGCCCAGTATTTCGAACGCCTGCTCGATTACCCGCGCAATGTCCACCGGTTCGTGCTCGAGGTCGAGCTTGCCCGACTCGATCTTCGAGAAGTCGAGGATGTCGTTGATGACCGAAAGCAGCGTTTCCCCGGACATCCTGATGGTTTCCACATAATCGCGCTGCTCGGGCGTGAGTCCGGTATCGGCGAGAATGCCGGTCATGCCGATCACGCCGTTCAGCGGCGTGCGGATCTCGTGGCTCATGGTGGCGAGAAAGGCCGCCTTGGCCTGCGCCGCCTGCAGCGCCTCTTCACGCGAAGCGCGCAGCTCGGCTTCCACACGCTTGAGCGCGGTGACTTCGGTGATGGTGCACACAAGGCCGCGCACGGTGCCGTCGCTGCGGCGCAGTATGGACTTGTTCATGATGTAGTAGTGCATGCCGTCGGAGCGCGGCACTTCCGCTTCGATGGCGCTCGTGCCTTCGCCTCGGGCCAGCAATTCGCGGTCCTGCGTGTCGTAGTGCGCGGCGCGCTCGGCGGGAAGCAGGTCAAAGGCAGTGCGCCCTATCGTCTGCTCGACTGTAAAGCCGCTGTGGCGCACGAACGCCGGATTGATATCGATATAACGGCAGTCGATGTCCTTCAAGTAGATGGGAATCGGATTCGCGTCGATCAGATCGCGTGTAAATTTGATCTGCTCCTTTAGCGCCAGCTCCGTTTCCCGAAGGGCGGTAACGTCCGTCGCCGTGGCGAGCACGCCGATAACCTCGCCGCCGGTGTCCAGCATCGCGGTCTTCGAAACCGCCAGGTAACGATAGCCGGTGTCCCGGGAGCGAACCTGGATATCGCTGTACAGCGTCTTGCCGCCGAGGTCCAGCGCCGCACGATCGCTGTCGTCTATGCTCTGTGCGCGCCGCGGCGGAAAGATCTCCGCTGCCGTCATTCCGAGCACCCTGATCCGATCCATTCCGGAGGAATCCTCCCAGGCGCGATTGACGAGCGTATAGCGTCCGTGGGCGTCGCGGACCGTGACTTCGACGGGCATCAGGTCGAGCAGGTCATCGGTGAACTTCATCCGGTCGCGCAGCTGCGCTTCCTGCGCCTTGCGCCTGCTGATATCCCGCAGCATCGCGGTGAGCCGAATCGCGCGCCCGCTCGCGTCCCGGTCGTATACCCCTGCCCCGCTTATCCACACCAGCGTGCCATCGGCGCGCTGCATTCGGAACTCCCGGTTGAACGCGTCTTGCTGCGCGCACAGCGGATCGGCGTCCTGTACGAATGGCACGCGGTCCTCCGCATGGACCAGCTCGAGAAAGGAAGGCCAGCTCCCGGTATTCGCTTGCGGCGGATATCCGAGGATCTCCTTGGCGCGCTCCGAATAGCTGGCAGCGCCGGTTGCGAGATCGAGATCGACTATGCCGGCGCGCGCCGCGTGTATGATGCCTTCGAGGCGCTGGCAGTATTGCGGTGTCGGGGGCTGCGGATGTGATGTCATGGGAATATCGCCGCGATCTGGATTTGCAGCGGGAATTGTCGTCGCGCGGCTGCATCGCGCCGGAATTGCCTCTGTTACAATACCAGCGCTCCGTACGGCCTACAACACGATATCGCGGCCGGCAGACGCCGCACCACGCGGGTCCAGCGGCGGCGTCGAATCGCAGAGGGAGTAACCATGGCCAAAAGCACCGGCACGCCTACGTCGAATAAGGTCGATTTCACCGCGTACTTCAGTTCTGCCATGCAGGTTCCCGAGCCGCAGCTTCTGGAACAGGACCGCAGGCGCCTGGACGATCTCGGCATGATCGGAGCGGCGGAACTGGGCGAGAGGGGCTTTTACGCACACATCGCGCGTGAGAGGTCGAAGACTGTGCGCCGTGCGGCCGCTGAAGCGACGATCCTGGTGGTGGAGGACAATGCCGGGACCGTGGAAGTCATTCGGCGAGTACTGAAAGCCGCAGGCTACAAGACCCGTGCGGCTGCGACCCGCGCGGAAATCGCCGAGGAGCTCGGCCGCCACCCGCGGCCGGATCTGATCCTGCTCGATGTCGCGCTCGCCCCGGGCCTCAGCGGATTCGACATACTGAACAAGATGCGGCAGCACCCGGTCCTGAAGGAAATTCCGGTGATCATGCTGACCGCCATGAGCGAGCGCGAACACATCGTCAGGGGACTCGGGCTGGGCGCAGACGGCTACCTGACCAAGCCGGCGCGGCCCTCCGTGCTGGTGGATGCGGTCGAGACCGTACTGACTGGATAGGCAGGTCAGCTCGCGTTCATGCGCGAGCTGCGGCACGCGACACCCAAAAGCTCTGCCAAAATCGGAACGACGCTGCAGCTTACTGGGTGTTTCTGATGTGGTCCCTGATCCTGTCCGCAAGCGTGGAATCTTGCTCGGCGTGGATCAAGATCTCCCTGTATCGGTCTACGCTCATGCCGCTCTGCTCGACCGCCCGGTTCATTTCCCTGGACGCCGCCTGCACCACTCCCTGTTCTTCCTCCGGCGTCCTAGCCGCTTCCAGCTTTGGAACATAGGCATTGTTGATACGCTGCACTTCCAATACCGCGCGTGCGACCGATCTCAATTCGGCGTCGCTGTACGGTAAAGCTGTTTGCTCGACCGCGGCCTGGGCGAGTTGAGGCCATGCGGACGGCGTAGAGACGATACTCAACAGGATCACAGTTGCAATCGCCCAAAAGCGTGAGTGCATCATGGCGCCTCCCGTCCAGCGGGTGAGAGATTTCACTTGAAAAGCCAGCAGGCCCCTAGCGGTTGCTCTACAGCGAGGGACTCCTGGCGCCACCCGAAGTTCCAGAACCTATTTCATAACTAGGCACGTGTGCGACGGAGGCAAGGTGGGATGCAGTTCGAGGAGGAGAGTCCGAAGCAATATGTCGATATTGCGAGTGCTCCCGACAAAGAGCTGCGCCCCTGAGCAGGCGCTTGCCGCCTGCGCTTCGTCCACCTGCCCAAGGGCGCTGAGCAACGACAACGGGCCGTTGCTCTCCGCCCCGTCCCACTCGGGTTGCGGCCAGGGCACGCGGACGGCGGAGCAGTGCCTGCGCGTATCCACGCGTAGGTGCGACCCGGGAGCGGGCCACAGCGCCGCACTTGAACGCGTGCTTGCGCACCT
>DATFWO010000052.1:0-2843 GCA_035259205.1 Burkholderiales bacterium
CGAGTGGGTGACGAGAACCGTAGGCGCGATCGCGACCAGCGCTACCGGCTGAAAGTCGCGAGCCATATCGTACGGCACCCTGGAGATCTGTGGATTGATCGCCACCGGACCCATGTTGCCCAGCACGAACGAAGAGCCGTCGGCCGGCTGACGCGCCGCGTATTCGATCCCGATGGAGCCGTTCGCGCCGCCCCGGTTCTCGACGAGCACGGTCTGGCCCCAGATCTCGCCCAGCTTCTGGGCCATGAGCCGGCCCATGATGTCGGAGGCGCCGCCCGGGGGATAGGTGAGGATGAAGCGCATCTGCTTCCCGGACGCGAGCTGCGCCACGGAGACTTGGGGTGCCAGGAGCACCGCGCAGAGCAGCGCAGTCAAGAACACCCGCGAAACCAGACATACGGCTGTCAATGGTGACTCCCTGCGCCGCAACGGCGCGTGCGAGGGATGATAGCGACGGGAATATGGTGCCGCAACCGCGCGATCATTCCGCCGGCGGCAGCGCAAAGACACTCGCCGGGTCGGCCGAGCCTGCAGCGAGCCGAACGCGCCTGAGCATTTCGAGCAGGTGCGGCGCAGCCCGGCAGAGGATGGCAAGCTGGCTGTCGGTGAGCCGCAGCCCGGCGTTGCGTGCGGCCTGCTCGCACACGCTCACGGTACGGGCGTCCGCGCCTGCCGCAGCATCGCCCGGCGGTTCGTGCCGGATCGGCGCGGGCGACGCGGCGTTTTTCACGGGTGGCTCGTGCCGCGACCACCAGTTCGTAGCCTGCTCGTAGGCGTACGCAATGCCGAGCAGATTGGCGTCGTCGAATGGCTTTGCGACGAGTTGTATCGATAACGGCAGGCCGGTTGCGCTGTAGCCGCACGGCACGACGATCGCCGGCGCGCCCATTATGGCGAACGGCGAAAAACGATTCGTGCTGGGCCACGCCGCGAGCTTCGCCTCGAGACGGGGCGCGGGACCGGCCCCCGCGGTCACCAGCACGTCGTGCTTCGACCATACCGCGCACATCTCGTCGACCATTTGACCGCGGACACGCTGCGCGTCCATGTAGTCGGCCCCATGGATGAGGCAGGCGATAAGCGTGCGCTCGAGAAAAACCGCCCCGAAATCCCGGGAACGCACGGTGAGGTTCTCGCGCTGGATGGAAAAAGTCTCGGGCGCTTCGATCAGCGTCCACACATCGCAGTAGTCGCGCACCGGCCGCAGCCGTACCGTCTCCAGCCGCGCCCCCAGCGCCTCCAATATCCGCAGTGCTTCATCGAGCGCGGCAACGAGCGCATCGTTCGTGAAGGGTTCCCTTTCCCAATCGTTGCGCACGACGCCGATGCGCACACCCTTGAGATCCCGCCGGAGCGCGCCCCGAAAATCGGGCCGGGAGCCGGGTACGCTGGAGCGGTCCCGTGTATCGTGCCCGCACATGGCTTGCAGCACTATCGCGCAATCCTCGACCGTCCTCGCCAGCGGACCGCAATGGTCCAGGCTCCAGCAGTTCGGCAGGACGCCATAGCGGCTCACCAGCCCGAAAGTCGGCTTGATGCCGGTGAGCCCGCACAGCGACGCGGGCGTGCGTATCGAGCCGCCGGTGTCGCTGCCGAGAGCGAATAGCGCCAGTCCCGCGGCGAGCGCGGCGCCCGAACCGCCGCTCGATCCTCCGGTGAAGCGCGTGTTGTCCCAGGGATTGCGGGCCGGCGGCCAGGGCAGATCGAAGGAGGGCCCGCCGTGGGCGAGCTCGTGCAGGGCGAGTTTTCCCAGCAGCACGGCGCCCGCACTGTAGAGTTGGTCGATGACAGCCGCGTTGTTCTGCGGCATGTGGTTTTGGTAGACCTTCGAATGGCCGGTGGTGCGTATGCCGGCCGTCTCGAAGTTGTCTTTCGCGCCGAACGGCATGCCGTGCAGAGGCCCACGGTAATGCCCCCGAGTGATTTCCTGTTCCGCGGCGCGCGCCTGGGTCATCGCTGTTTCCGCCGTCACCGTGAGAAACGATGAGATCGCGGGATCGATGGCCTCTATGCGTTCGAGCAGCGCGCGGACGAGCTCGACCGGCGACAGGGCGCGCGCTTCGATCAGGCGCGTAGCTTCGGCTATCGTGCGCGGAAGAGGGCCGGACATCGCGCCTCTATGATACGGCCACTCGATACTTGAGCTAGACTTCCCGCAGAGCGGAGGGAACGATGACGCGCACGCATGGTAGCCGGAGCCGGTGGCTGGTGGCAGCGGCGCTCTGCGCTGCCGCGGCGCCGGCAGCATCGCAAACCGCGTACCCGAATCGGCCCGTACGCTTGATCGCGCCGTTTCCGGCGGGCGGCACCTCCGACGTGTTGAGCCGCATCATCGCGCAGAAGCTCTCCGACACGCTGGGCCGGCAGGTCGTCGTGGAGAACCGTCCCGGAGCAGGCGGCAACATCGGTCACGAGTACGCGGCCAAGCAGCCTGCCGACGGCTACACGCTGCTACTCAGCAGCAACGCCGCACTGGTCACCAATCCGTTTCTCTACAAGCGGCTCGGCTTCGATCCGCTGAACGACTTCGCGCCGATCTCGATCGTGGCGAAGTCCGGGCCGGTGCTGGTCGTGCATCCCTCCGTTCCTGCGCGCAGCGTCAAGGAGCTGATTGCGCTCTGCAAGGCGACCCCCGGTCGGCTCAACTTCGGCTCCGGAGGCAGGGGCACGCCCGCACACGTGATCGGCGAGATCTTCAAAACCACAGCCGGCATCAACATCATTCACGTGCCGTACAAGGGCGGCGTGCTCGCGGTGATGGACCTCGTCGCCGGGCAGATCGATCTCATGTTCGCCGACATGGCGCCGGCCGTGCCGCAGATCAAGGCAGGCAAGCTGCGGCC
>DATFWO010000053.1:0-5330 GCA_035259205.1 Burkholderiales bacterium
GCCCTTGAGGATCAGCTCGGCCTGCCGGTGCTCCTCCTCGGTAAGGGCGGCCTCCTCGGGGCGCCGCCGCCGCGCACGCACGTTGCGAACGAGTATCGTCGCGCCGATCAGCAGCAGCAATGCGGGTCCCGTCCAAAGCAGGATGGTCGTCGCCTTGAGCGGCGGACGGTAGAGCACGAAATCGCCGTAGCGCTGGACCATGAAGTCGACGATCTCGGCATCGCTCCTGCCGTCCCGGATCTGCTCCCGGATCTGCCGGCGGAGATCCACCGCCAGCTCCGCGTTCGATTCGGCGATCGACTGGTTCTGGCAGACGAGGCAACGCAACTGCTCGGAAAGGTGCATGGCGCGGTTCTCGCGCACCGGGTCCTGGTCAGTCGGCACCGCCTCCGCGCTCCATACCGCCATTGGCAGCAGCGCAAGCAAGATCACGATCACCGCACTCGCGCTGCCAGGCAGCGCTCGGACGGCATGGAGAACATGGGAGACCATACCGGAGAAGCGCTTCATCATTGCCGCGCGCGCATCGTCGCGCCGGTATGCATCCGATTCGCCATTGAATCCGCCAGGATTCATCTCAGGAATTCGGCGCTGCAGGCGCCGAATTCCTCTGCAGCTCCCGGACGAGCGGCAGTATCTTGCGCTCCAGGGTCTGGGGCGTGATCGCGCCGATCTGCTTGTAGCGGATGATCCCCTGCCGGTCGATGACGAACGTCTCCGGCACTCCGTAAACGCCGAAGTCGATGCCGACCCTGCCGTCGGTATCGGTGACGCTCAGCAGATAAGGGTCGCCTAAGCGCTTCAACCACGCCTTGCCCTCGTCCGCCTTGTCCTTGTAGTTGAGCCCGACCAGGGGTACGACCCCGCTCTTCGCGAGCTCCACGAGCAGCGGATGCTCTTCGCGGCAGGATACGCACCACGACGCCCAGACATTGAGCAGCCACACCTGACCCTGCATGTCCTTCTGCGAGAAGACCATGTCCGGCTTGTGCAGCTGCGCGAGCGTGAACGCCGGCACCGGCTTGTTGATGAGCGGCGACGGCACTTCGCGCGGGTTGAGCGTCAGGCCGACGGCAAGGAACGCCACCAGCACCAGGAACACGCACAGCGGGAGCAGGAAACGCAGCATTTCAGGTTGTGCGCGCGCCCGACATGATTGCGCCAGTTTGCGGCGCGGGCTCACGCCGCACGGCGAGCCGGTAGCGGCGATCGGAGATGGCGAGCAGTCCCCCGAGCGCCATGATCGCGGCGCCGGCCCAGATCCACACCACGAACGGCTTGTAATAGATGCGCACGCTCCATGCACCGTTGCCCACCGGCTCCCCGAGCGAGACGTACAGATCGCGGAAAGGGCCGGTGTCGATGGCCGCTTCGGTCATCGTGTTCTGCTGCACGAAATAGGCCCGCTTTTCGGGCGCCAGGACCGTAATCTCCCTCCCCCCCTGCATCACCCGCACGGTGCCGCGCATGGCCTGGTAGTTGGGGCCCATCGCGTCCTGCGCGCCCTCGAAGCGGAAGGTATAGCTGCCCAGCGCGACGGTATCCCCGGGCGCCATGCGCACGTCGCGCTCCACTTCGTAGCCCCTGACCAGGGTCACGCCGATGATGAATACCGCCACGCCGCAGTGGGCGAGCAGCATGCCGTAGTAGCTCCGGGGTTGGGAGCGCCATTTCGCGGCCGCGCCGCCCGCGACCGCGGCGAGACGCGCCCTCAGGCCGACGGCTGAGGTCGCGAGTATCCAGACGGCGAGCAGCAGCCCCAGGCTCACCATGGGCGTCCACTTGCCGGTCGCGAGTGGCAGCAGCAGAGCCGTCGCCACGCTCACCGCAAGCGCCCAACGTAGCTGCGCGGCGATCTCGGGGAGCCTCGCCTGCTTCCAGCGCGCGATCGGACCGGCGCCCATCAGGAACACCGCGGCCGCCATCAACGGCACGAAAACCGCTTCGAAGTACGGCGGACCAACCGATATTTTCCCGAGGTCCATCGCATCCAGGAACAACGGGTACAAGGTGCCGAGCAACACCGAGCCCGCGGCGACGGCGAGCAGCACGTTGTTGCCCAGAAGCATCGATTCGCGGGATACGGGCTCGAAGCTCCCGCCCATTCCGACCCGCGGCGCTCGCCAGGCGAACAGGGCGAGCGAGCCGCCGATGACCAGCGCGAGAAAGCACAGTATGAACACGCCGCGCCTCGGGTCGGTCGCGAAGGCATGCACCGATGTCAGCACGCCCGAGCGCACGAGGAAGGTCCCCAGCAGGCTCAGGCTGAAGGCGCAGATCGCGAGCAGGACCGTCCAGCTCTTGAAGCTGGCGCGCTTTTCAGTCACCGCCAGCGAATGGATCAGCGCGGTGCCGACGAGCCACGGCATGAAGGAAGCATTTTCGACCGGATCCCAGAACCACCAGCCGCCCCAGCCGAGCTCGTAGTACGCCCACCAGCTGCCGAGCGCGATACCGCACGTGAGAAAACACCAAGCGAGCGTAGTCCATGGGCGCGACCAGCGCGCCCACGTCGAATCCATGCGGCCGCTCAGCAGCGCCGAGATCGCGAATGCAAACGCCACCGAGAACCCGACATAGCCCATGTACAGCATCGGGGGATGGATCACCATGCCGGGGTCCTGCAGCAGCGGGTTGAGATCGCGGCCGTCCGGGGCCGCCGGCAGCAGCCGCTCGAACGGATTGGAGGTCAGGAGCAGAAAGAGCAGGAAGCCCACGCTGATCAGGCCCATCACGCCCAGCACTCGCGCCAGCATTTCGTCGGGCAGGCGCCTGCTGAATACCGTTACGGCGACGGTCCATACGCTCAGCATGAACACCCAGAGCAGCAGCGACCCTTCGTGCGAGCCCCACGTCGCGGCGATGCGGTAGTGCAGCGGCAGCTTCGAATTGGAATTCGTGGCGACGTTGAGCACAGAGAAATCGTTGCTCGCAAACGACCAGCCGAGGCAGCCAAGCGCGATCGCGACGAAGACGAACTGTCCCTGCGCAGCCGGGCGCGCGAGCGCCATCCACTCGGGCACTCCGCGCGCCGCCCCGATGATCGGAAATGTCGCTTGCGCGAGCGCGAGCGACAACGCGAGGATCAGCGAAAAATGCCCTATTTCCGGAATCATGTTCTCGACCGGGACATCATCAATTCAATACGTCTGCGGTGAACAGGGAATGGTAAGCGGATTTTCCGTTCACTGCTCGCCGTTCACTGCACCAGCAGGCTCTTCTGCGCCTTCTTCGCCTGCTCCAGAGCGTGGGCGGCTTCGGGCGGCATATAGTTCTCGTCGTGCTTCGCGAGCACCTGAGTCGCGTGAAAAACCCCGTCGGGCCCCATGCTCCCCTGCGCAACGACGCCTTTGCCCTCCTTGAACAGGTCGGGAAGGATGCCGGTATATACCACCGGCACGGTTCGAGCGGTGTCGGTGACGCTGAAGCGCACGGTCAGGCCGTCGCTCTGACGCTTGAGGCTGCCGGCTTCCACCATGCCGCCGATACGGAACGTGCGTCCCTGCGGCACCTCGTTCGCGAGGACCTGCGTCGGGCTGAAAAAAAAGACGAGGTTGCTCTGGAAGGCATTGAGGATCAGCCCGGCTGCGACGCCCAGCACCGCCAGGCCGCCTGCGATCAGGGCGATTCTCTTGTGCCGCGGCTTCATGTATTGCTGTTGCACCACCGGCTGCGCACCTCAGCGCCACAGCCGCCATGGAAAGAGCTTGATTATCGCGGATTTACCCCCGTGTTGGAAATGGGCAGCAGAAAGAAAAAAGCTGGCCGCAGCCAGCTTTTTTTCAGATAAGCCTGGTCTACTTCTGCGACAGCACGTATTCGACCGCCGCCTTGATCTCGGCGTCCGACGCCGCGATCTTGGGATGGCCCTTACCTTCCTTCAATTGCGTTATCACTGCGGCCGCATCGGGCTTCTTGGCCGCGATATCCTTGAACGAGGGTCCGACCTTCTTCTGATCGACGGCGTGGCAATTGAGACAACCCTTGCTCTTCACCACGTCGGCGCCGGACTGCGCAAGAACCGCTCCGGCCGCAATCGCGCCGGCAACCGCCACGACCAACCGCAAAGTCCTCATGGAAATGCCCTCTCAGAAAGTTGTTCCGCCGGTATTGTAGCCCACGCAGGGCGGCTCGTTCACGGAACGGCGCAGCCGCCGGTAGCTCCTTCCCGCCCCTATTGCCACTTGTAGTAATACGTCAGTCCCACGAAATTCACCTTCTGCGTCGGGTCCTGCGTGAGCCGGGTGCCGTCCGCGTACATCCAGGTCGACCAGGTCCAGTCGTTGGTGCTGAAACGGTCGTAGATGTAGTCGAGGCGTATACCCGAGTTCTTCTGCAGCAGGAATTTCCCGAACAGGTTGAGCCGGGTCAGCTTGGTGGAAATTTCCGGTAAAGGGGTCGGTATGGCCGCAGTCGCTGGAATGAGCGGGAACTGGTTGTAGGTGTCTTTAATATCGGAATAGCTCAGGTCCCCGCCCAGCTCAAAGCGCCCGTTCGGCTTGCCGCGGAAACCCAGGCCGAACGAGTTGCTTTTGTTCTTGAGCTCCGCGCCCCAGGTGGGATCCGTCGCCGTGGACGGACAGCCCGCGGGCGAGGCGGCCGACTCGCACGTCGTCTGCTTTGCCTTGGTTTCGTTATACGAAGCCCACGCCGAGGCCTGCCAGCTCTGCGTAAACGCGTAACTGATGTCGACCGAGTAGTTGTGCGCCCTCCCGTCCATCGGACCGATGGTGGAACCGTCGCGCGTGGTGTAATCGTCCCGTGCTTCGTCTACGGTGAAGTTGAGCGTCAGCGGCGCGACCGGCGTCCAGTTGATCAGCAATCGCACCTTGTCCCGCTTGCGATCGGCGAGGTGTATGGGCGCAATGAGGTTGCTCCCGATCCCGCCGCCGGTCACCGTGGTCGTCACCCAGGGCGAGCCGTCGCGATCGCTGTGGATGTAGGAGAGCGATCCGGTCAACGTCTCCGACATCATGCGGCGCAGCTCCAGTCGATACGACCACTCGTCGGTCTCCTCCCGGTAGCTGACGATACGCACCGGAGAGGTATTGCGGTGCTTCTCCTCGTAGTCGATGCCGCCGGTGAGCCGGAAGGCGTAGGGCAACGCATAGCTCGCTTCGACTTTCCCGGTCGTCGTGCGTATGGAGCGCGGCTCGTTATTGCCATCGCTAGTCGTCGGAGCCGGCGTAAGGTAGGTCAGGACCGGCGTCTTGTCGTTGCGCTCCTCGTGGCGGAAGTTCGCATACAAGGTGAGCTTCGGTATCGGCCGCGAAGTAATGCCCGCCTGTACCAGGGTGGTGTCGACGCGGCCGCTGAGATTATTACCGATC